>NZ_AUFA01000018.1:0-148118 GCF_000426265.1 Bradyrhizobium sp. Cp5.3
AGACGGATGCCGGCTCCGGCGCGCTGGAGCAGATGGTGCTCGCCGAATATTGCAGGCCGCATTTCGCAACCCACGTGCCGGCGCTGACGAGAGCGCTGCGCACCAAGCTCGATACGCTGATGGAAGCCCTGAACGAGCAGTTCGGGACGGCCGCGGAATTCGAGGAACCGAAGGGCGGCATCTTCCTGTGGGTGAAACTGCCCGATCAGGTCGATACGCTGAAACTATACCAGGCCGCGCTTGCCGCGGGGGTCTCGATCAATCCGGGCCCGGAATGGTCGACCAACAAGGGCCATTCGAGCCCGCGCCTGCGACTATGCTTTGCCAGCCCGACGCATCAGCAGATCCGCGAGGGCGTCGCCGTTTTGGCCGAGGTCTGCCGCAAGGAGTTCGGCGTACCCTCGCGCAGCGCCAATGTGGAGAAGGCGCGCGCCTAGATGGCTCGACGATCAGGCCGCCTGCGGCTGACTGCCGTGTATAGCGGAGGCCAGCCGCAGCAACAGCACGATCGACACGTTGCCCTTGCCCGCCTCGATCTGGGCGATATAGCGCTCGGAAATCCCCGACCTGCGGGCAAGTTCGCGGCGCGACAGCGCGCAGCGCAGGCGCGAGGACCGCAACCGGTCGCCGAGCTCGGCCAGGAACGCGGACTCGGAATAAGGCGGCGCGGCGCAGCCTCCCGGCAGCACATCGCCCGCGAATTCGACGACTTCATCCAGCATTGATCTATCCACGATCACCCTCCGGAAGCTCGATATTACCTGAGGGCCGGACCGCCTCATTGACGCGGATCAAATTGGCGAAGGGTTGGTGGACTGCCGAGGTGGGAATGCTAGACTTCGGGTTCGATCGAGGGGCGGGGCTTTCTTTGGACATGATGCGTGGCTTGAGCCGCTGGACCGCAGCCGCGCTGCTGTGCGCTGCGCTGACATCTGGAGCCGGCGCCGAGACGCTGGCGACGGTCGAGCAATGGGGCCTGCTCGGCTCATGGTCGGTCGACTGCGCGCTGCCGCCCGGCCGCGACAGGGGTGCGGTGCTGACTTACGAGATCGGACCCGACCGCCGGGTGATGTACCGGCGCAATTTCGGCGAGGCCAAGGATGAGAGCGAAGTCGTGGCCGCCTCGATCAATGCGGAGGGCCTGCTCAATCTGATGGTGTTCTTCCCATCCCTGCATCAGGCGCGCGAGTTCGGGCTGCTGCTGTCCAAGGATGGCGGCCTGCGCGCGATCTACAATCGCAGCGAACGCGGTGACTACACCATCAGGGACGGCAAATACGTCAAGACTGGCGCGCCGACGCCTGCACAGCATCGCTGCGATTAGCCACCTGAACATCCGTTCAGAATTCTCCCGCAGCTCCTCCGGAACGTTCGCGCGTATGCGCGGTTTAGATTTGCATTCATTGGAGGAGGACATCATGAAGAAGCTTGGCTACGTCGTCGCGGCTCTCGGTGCGCTTGCGATCGTGGCGCCGACGCTGGCGAGTGCGGAGACGGTGGTGATCAAGCGCCATCATCACGGCCCTTACGGCGCCCGGGCCGAATTCCGCGAGCATCGCGACTACGGCATGCATCGCGGCTGGCGCCATCACGGCGACAACGTCGTGGTGATCAAGCGCAGCCATCGCCACATGGACTACTAATGCGCAACGTGGAAATGGCCCCATGAGGGGCCATTTCTTTGCGTGTCCGAAACGTCAGACATGGACACACCTAATCCCAGGCCGGCGCGAAAGCTGGATCGACGCAGCGAATGTTCTTCGGCATCGCGGCAATCTTCCTGCGGTCGGCATCGTCGAGTGTGATCTTCAGCGCATCAAGATTGGCCTCTTGGCTCTCGCGCCGCGACGCCTTCGGGATCGCAGCGACGCCATCCTGATCGACGAGCCATTTCAGCGCCACCTGCGCGGCAGTCGCGTTGTGCTTCGCGCCGATCTCGCTCAGCACCGGATCTGTGGCGAAGCGCCCCTGCGCCAGCGGGCAATAGGCGACCAGCGGAATCGACTTGGCCGCGAGATAGGCCAACACCTTCGATTGATCGAGCATCGCGTGATATTCGACCTGGTTGCAGGCGATCGGAGCCTTGATGTCCTCGATGGCGGTCTTGAGCAGCGCGGCGGGGAAATTGGCGACGCCGATGGCCCGCGTGCGCCCCTCCTCCTTCAGCTCCATCAGCGTCTCGAACACCGCGCCCCAGTTCGCGGCTTTGGACGGCCAATGCACGAGATAAAGGTCGACATGGTCGAGTCGGAGTTTTTTCAGGCTGGCGTCGAAGGCGCGGCGAATCGCGTCGGGCTTTAGGTTCTCGTACCAGACTTTGGTCGTGACATGCAGCTCGCCGCGCGGCACGCGGGAAGCCGCGATCGCGGCGCCGATCGCCTCCTCATTGGCGTACATCTCGGCGGTGTCGATATGGCGATAGCCGAGTGACAGCGCACTCTCGACCGCGGCGCGGCAGGCATCGCCCTCCATGCGGAAGGTGCCGAGGCCTAGCTTGGGCAGGCTGATGCCCTGGGTCTTCAGATTATCCATGAAAAGCTCCTGACGTATTCCGCCGAACGCGCGGCGGCGCCGCGTGAGCAGACTCTTCGGTGATGGAAAAGAGGTGGCGGGAGCGAATACTATAGCGCGGCGGCCGCGAGGCGGCCAATCAAGATCGGGTTAGGAGCTTCCCAACGTCTTGCCCGGGCCGTGACGCTCGTGGTGATAGCTCCCCGTCCCTTACGAATGCTGCGCCACCACGGCCGGACGTGGTTGCGGGTGCGGCACGATGTCGACTGACCAGAGGTCGCGGTTGTCGACATCTTTCAGCGTCACGGTCATCACCGCAGTCTCGCCATCGATGTCGACGCGGCCGAAGAACTGTAGTCCGAAGCAGGGCGCAAGATTCTCGCCCTGCGCCTCGCTACATCCGTTCTGGTACATCGCGACTGGGCCAAAGGTGTTGTCGAGCTCGCCCGGGCCCCAGGTCCCGGCGTGCAGGGGGCCGGAGACGAACTCCCAGAACGGCTCGAAATCGCTGAACTGCGCCTTGTTCGGATCATAGTAATGCGCGGCGGTGTAGTGCATGTCGGCGGTGAGCCAGACGACGTTGCGAACACCGGCGCGCTTGATGGACGCGAGAAGGTCGGCAATCTCATGCTCGCGCCGATCAGGCGGGCCATCGCCGAGTGCGACCGCGTCTAGGCTGATCAGGCCGATCGGCAGGTCGGCCGCGATCACCTTCCAGGTCGCGCGCGAAGCGGCGAGCTCCCGCTTCAGCCAGGCGAGCTGCTCGGCGCCAAGAATCCAGCCGCGATGGTCATCACCCTTGTTCCAGGTGCCATCGCGAAAGCTGCGCATGTCGATCATGAAGACGTCGAGCAGCGGGCCGTAAGCAATGCGTCGATAGACCCGGCCCAGCCGCGTCCCGATATCGCGGATCGGCATGAAGTCGAAGAAGGCGCGGCGAGCGCGCGCGACCAAGCGCGGCGTGCCATCGGCCTCATAGCCGGCTGCGTCGTAGCTGCCGGTCGGGGACCAGTCGTTGGTGACCTCGTGATCGTCCCATTGCGCGAACATCGGCACCTCAGCGTGGAAGGCGCGAAAATGCTCGTCGAGGTGATTGTATTTGTAGTTGCCGCGAAACTGCGCCAGCGTGTGCGCGACCTCTGACTTCTCCTCGGTCACAACGTTGCGCCAGAGCTCGCCGTTCGGCAGCTTCTGTTCGGAGGGGATGGTGCAGTCGGCATAGATGTGATCGCCGGAATGGATGAAGAAGTCCGGGCGATTGTCGAGCATAGTGCGGTAGCTGCGATAGCCGCCGCGCGACATGTCGATGCCCCAGCCCTGCCCCGCCACGTCGCCGGACCACACGAATGAGACCGACTGGCCTGCGGCCGGCGCAGTTCGAAAATGGCCGATGCGGCTTTCGCCGGCAATGCCCGATGCAATGTCGTCGAAGCGCACACGGTAGAAGATGTCCTGCCCGGACGGCAGGTCATTCAGCAGGAGTTTTGAGGTGAAGTCGGCTTCGGGCAACGCATCGCCTGATGTCGTCGCAAGAATGGTCTTGAAGCTTTCGACGGTCGAATAGTCGACTTGCATCCGCGCAGGGCGATCGGCGCGCGCCCAGATCACGGCAGAGCCGTCCGATACGTCCCCCGACTGGATGCCGCCCGCGATCTGCGGACGGTCGGCGGCGCGGCCGATGTAGGGGGTGGCGAGCGTGCCGAGCGAGGCAATGGCGAGAGTGGAGGCGGAGCGGTTCAGGAATTGTCGCCGGGTCCATGCGCGCGAAGCGCGGAGCGTTGCCATTCAGGAGACCTTCGTCGAATCGCGACGGAAGGTGCCTGCGCTCCTTGACTCCTATCCTTACGGTTTCTTGACTCCGCGCCTACGGTTTTGCGACGCGTGGATGACGTGTCCGCCGGGCTGCAGCCGTGGCAAGAGTGCGCTCCCTCGCCCCGCTTGCGGGGAGAGGGTTGGGGTGAGGGGGAGTCTCCGCAGGGACGATGAGAGTTAGACTCGCGGAGAGTCCCCCTCACCCGGAATTCAAGCTGCGCTTGAATTCCGACCTCTCCCCGCAAGCGGGGCGAGGTGAAGCAACATCAGTCAACGCTCTAGCGCTTCCAGTTGCAGATGCCGCCGGAACGGCACGGCCAGGTCTGGATACGGGTGTCCATCGCCTGCGCGTCCAGCGGGTTGCCGTGACGCTGCGCGAGCTTGGTGCGCGCGGCGCCGCGTGGCTGGGCGCTCTTGGCGCGAGCGACCTTCGGCGCCGGCACGTGCACGCGCTCGGCCGCAACCTTCTTCGGCACGTCCATCGGTTCGATGCGCGCCTGCGCGTCATTGCCGCCACGGGCCTCGAGCGCGACCGGCGCGAACTGCGTCTCCGGCCCGAGCCGCTTCGGCGACAGCACGGCCTTGGATAGATCGAGGCTCAGATATTCGTCGGGCTTGTAGTCAGCGGCGCGCGAGATGCCACCCCACGCGAGCACGAGGGCGGCAGCAAGAGCAAAGTGAGCGCCTTTCAGGACCACGGACGCCTCCTGAAACTTGATTAATAGGGACAATTTACCCCTATTTAGGAGGCGCCTCGGGCAATTCCAGCGGCCAATTGCCGCCAGGGTTAAGACTGTACGGACGGTCAGGCGACCTTTCGCGCCGCACCGGTCCCGTCCAGGAACCCCAGCAGGCGGCTGCGGATGATGGTTTCCGCCTCGCCCATGATGCGATCGACGAGTTCCTTGCAGGACGGAACGTCATGGATCAGGCCCGCGACCATGCCGCAGCTCCAGGCGCCCGCATCCATCTCTCCGTCGATCATGACTTTCGGATAGATGCCCGCAACCTGGTCGTGGATATCGTCGATCTTGAGCTTGTCGCCCCTCTCACGCTCGATATCCAGCAGGTGCTCAACATTGGCGTTCTTCAGCACGCGCTCGGTGTTGCGCAGCGCGCGCATGATCAAGCGGGTGTCGAGCTCGGTCGCGGCGACCAGCGCATTCTTCACGTTCTGATGCACCGGCGCTTCCTTGGTGGCGATGAAGCGCGTGCCCATGTTCATGCCGGACGCCCCCAGCGACAGCGCGGCGACGAGGCTGCGCCCGTCGGCCATGCCGCCGGAGGCAACGAAGGGGATCTTCAATTCCTCCGCCGCGCGCGGCAGCAGGATCATGTTCGGGATGTCGTCCTCACCGGGATGACCGCCGCACTCGAAGCCGTCGACGCTGACAGCGTCGCAGCCGATCCGCTCGGCCTTGAGCGAGTGGCGCACCGAGGTGCATTTGTGGATCACCTTGATGCCGGCCGCCTTCATCGCCGGCATGTACTGCTCAGGGCTGCGGCCCGCGGTCTCAACGATCCTCACCCCGCCTTCGACGATGGCCGCGATGTACTCCGGATAAGGCGGCGCCGAGAAGGTCGGCAGAAACGTGAGGTTCACGCCGAACGGCTTGTCGGTCATGTCGCGGCAGCGCGCGATCTCCTTGGCGAGCAGCTCCGGTGTCTTCTGCGTGAGCCCGGTGATGATGCCGAGCCCGCCGGCATTGGAGACGGCGGAGGCCAGCTCGGCAAAGCCGACGAAATGCATGCCGCCCTGGATGATCGGATGCTCGATGCCGAACAGTTCGGTGATCGCGGTCTTCACGTAGTGGCCTCCCGGAGTTTTGGTTCGCGTTCGGATCAGTCTAGCCGGACTTTTGCGCCGCGGTCACCACTTCTCTCCGAACGGCCGGATCTCCATCTCGAAGGTCCAGGCGCTCTTCGGCTGCTGATAGAGCTGCCAATAGGCGTCCGCGACCGAAGACGGCGGCATCAGGAGATCGGGATTGTCGAGCGCCTCCTTGCCCCAGAGCTGCTCTCGGCGCTCCCGAACCCAAGCAGTATCGACGCCGGAGTCGATGATGAGATGCGCGACGTGGATGTTCTTCGGTCCCAGTTCGCGCGCCATCGCCTGCGCTACCGCACGCAAGCCGAACTTGGCGCTGGCGAACGCGGCAAAGCCGCTGCCGCCGCGCAAGGACGCTGTCGCGCCGGTGAAGAAGATGTTGCCGCCGCCCCGCGGCAGCATCAGCCGCGCGGCTTCGCGGCCGGCAAGGAAGCCGGAATAGCAGGCCATCTCCCAAACTTTTCGAAACACGCGCTCGGTGGTGTCGAGGATCGGGAAATTGACGTTGGCGCCGATGTTGAAGATGCAGACCTCGAGCGGCGCGTGCTTGTCGGCATCGTTGAGGAAGGAGATGATCTCCTCCTCCTTGCGCGCATCCAGTGAGCGCGCGTGGATCTCGCCGCCGGCGGCCTCGATATCCTTGACCAGCGGCGCGAGCTTGTCGCCGTTGCGGCGGCCGGCGAAGATGGAAAAGCCCTCGGCGGCAAACTTCTTGGCAATCTCGGCACCGATGTAGTCGCCGGCGCCAATGACGGCGGCTGTGGCGTTTCGCTTGGGCAACGTCGCCTCCTCCGGTGAATGCCGCGACGCCAGGATCAACGTCGCGCGCAGGCTGTGTGATTGAACGGCAGGCTATAGTTCTAAAACAGAACTGTCAAATTCTGGAAGTTGATACCATCCGGATCATGAAATCTCCAGTCAGTTCCTTTTTCAGACCAACTAATGCTCCGGGAGATCCGACATTTCCGGTGTCGTCCTGGCGAAAGTCAGGACGACGTTGGGGCCTCAATGCCCCCGCGCCGGCGCGCGCAGGTCTATTGGTCGCAGCACCGCGGCAGTCGGGATCATCAGCACCGCGATGATGGCCAGCGTCCAGAACACGTCGATATAGGCGAGAAGGTCGACCTGCTGCTGCAAGGTCTTGCCGACCCAGGCGATCGCCTGTGACGCGGCGTCCGTCGCATTTGAGCCTTGCGCCTCGAAGAAGCGCGTCATCGCGTCGATGCTCTGCTGATAGCCGATATCGGACGGCGCGGCGTGCTCGATCAGCCGGCTTTGATGGAATTGCTGGCGCTGCGCCAAAATCGTCTGCGCCAGCGCCACGCCCATCGAGCCGCCGATGTTGCGGGCGACGTTGATCAGCGCGGAGGCCTGGTTGGTCTTGTCCGGCGGCACGCCGTCGTAGGATGCCGTCGTCACCGGCAGGAACAGGAACGGCAGGCCCATCGCCAGGAAGATGCGCGCCATGGCCGCATAGCCGTAGGTGATGTCGCCGGTGAGCCCGGTGAGATGCCACATCGACAAGGCGACCATCGCGGCACCCGCCATGATGAGATATTTCGGTTGCACCACGCTCACGAGCCGCCCGACGACCGGCATCAACACCAGCGTCGCGACGCCGCCGGGCGACAGCGCAAGACCGGCGAGCATCGCCGTATAGCCGAGCTCGGTTTGCAGAAGCTGCGGGATGAGCTGGGTCGTCGAGATCAGCACCGCGCCGGTGCCGAGCATGACCAGGAAGCAGGCGCCGAACTGCCGCCGGCCAAGCAGGCGGATGTCGACGATGGGATCCTCGCGCGTCAGCTCCCACGGGATCAGCGCGATCAAGGATACGGCCGCGAGCAGCGCGAAGGCGACGATCATGTTCGAGCCGAACCAGTCGTTGCGCTGGCCTTCGTCGAGCACGAATTCGAGCGAGCCAAGGCCGATCGCGACCAGCAGGAAACCGACATAGTCGACGCGCAGGCCCTTGCTCAGGAGCTCCGCCCTCTCCTCTTCCGCACCCGACGGCTCCTTGACCAGCGTGCCGACCAGAAACAGCGAGATCAGGCCCATCGGCACGTTGATCAGAAACACCCAGTGCCAGGAATAGGTGTCCGTGATCCAACCGCCGAGCGTCGGACCGATCACCGGTGCGACCACGACGGCGACGCCGTAGATGGCGAAAGCCTGCCCGCGCTTGTGGGGCGGGAAGGAGTCGGCGAGGATCGCCTGCTCGCTGGTCGCCATGCCGCCGCCGCCGAGGCCCTGAAGAATGCGGAACAGCACCAGCGCCTCGAGATTCCAGGCGAAGCCGCACAAGAGCGAAGCGACCGAGAAGGTCGCCACGCACATCATGTAGAAGCGCTTGCGGCCGATCACGGTCGACAGCCACCCGGAGATCGACAGCACAATGGCGTTGGCGACGAGATAGCTGGTGATGACATAGGTGCTCTCGTCGAGGCCGACGGCGAGCCCGCCGGCGATGTGGCGCAGCGCCACGTTGGCGATCGTGGTGTCGAGCACCTCCATGAAAGTCGCGATCGAGACCACGAAAGCTATCAGATAAGGATTGTGCCCTCCGGCCGCCGAACGTTCCGGCGACCAGCCGCCGGCGGAGGCACCGCCTTGCGCGATGTCAGTCATCGTACCTTGGTCCAGGGCACGACCGACATGCCTGGGCCGACCGGCAGATCGGACGGCCAGTTGTCGACCACGATCTTCACGGGCACACGCTGCATCACCTTGACGTAGTTGCCCGTGGCGTTCTCCGCCGGCAGCAGGCTGAACGCGGTACCCGAGCCGGGCTGCACGGAATCGACATGACCGGTCAGCTTGCGGCCGGGATAGGCATCGATGCGGATCTCGACCGGCTGGCCCGGCCGCATGTCGCTGAGCTGAGTTTCCTTGTAGTTGGCGACGATCCAGACCTCGTCAGGCACAAACATCATCAGGCTCTGCCCCGCCGTGACGAAGGTGCCCTTGGCGCCGTTGAGCTTGACGACGCGGCCGGACTGCGCGGCAACGACGTCGGTGTATTGCAGATTCAGCCTGGCCTGATCGAGCTGCGCCTGCGATTGCTGGAGCTGGGCCTTCACGCCCTCAAGCTGCGCCTGAAGCGTCTTGATGCCGACTTCCGCCGCGGTCACGGCGGTCTTCGCGCGCTCGGTATTGGCCTGTTGCGCCCCGAGATCGGAGCGGGTCTGCTGCTGACGCTGCACGGTGCCGGCGCCCTTCTCGACGAGGTCCTCGGCGCGCGAAAACTCTTCCTGCGAGAATTGGAGTTGGGCCTGTGCCTGTTCAAGCTGGGCCTTCGCCTGCTTGATCTGCTCCTGCTGTGAATCGATCTGTGCCTCGACATTGGCGATGTTCGCCTTCGAGACTTCCACCTGTGCCGCGGCTTGGTCGACGGCGATCTTGTAGTCGCGCTCATCGATCCTGGCGAGGAGATCACCGGCATTGACATGCTGGTTGTCCGTAACCGGAACATCAATCACGTAGCCGCCGACCTTCGAGGCCACGGAAAAACTGCGCGCCGCGACGAAGGCGTCGTCAGTTGATTCATAGTGGCGAGTCTGGAGCCAGTAGACGAGACCGCCGACCAGCGCGGCGAGCAGCACGATGGCGCCGACCGTGGTCAGCAGCCAGTGCTCGCGAAACCGGTCGCGCAGCGACGGCGTTTTCGCTTGCTCTTGCGACCGGTCCGCGCCCTCGCAGGTCTTGTCGGGCGAGTTATTCGGAGCGTCCTTCGTCCGCTGCGGCTGCTCCGCGGACGGCCCGCGTTCCCGGGTTTGAGCATCCACGATGAGCACCTCTATCGGGGATTGAGCCGGCGCCAACTTCGCGCGCACCGGACCTAACCGCGGCGGGGAAACATCGTTCCGGCGCCTGGAGCACCGCAGGCATTCGTGAATGCCTTGCTCACAAGAAAGGCGCGGCATTCCAAACGCCGTGCCTTCACCATCAACGCGCGAGTGTCAGTGCGTGTTCGTCTCATGCCATTTTTCAAGATCCGGCTTCGCCTCGCCGGACCTCTGCTCTTTCTCCGGCTTCTCCTTCCAGGGCTTCTTCGTCTGGGAGTGAGATCCCCAATCGTTCTGCTGCCGCGGATCGTCGTTGGGCCGTTTCTTGCTCATCAGATTCTCGCTCTCTACTCTAAGGCGCTATGCGACGGGAACACCGTAATAGGCATTGATGCCGCGCAGCGCAGCGTCATCGGCCCAGTTCCAGTCGCTTCGCTCGCCATATTTCGGTGCGCCTTCCAGGGCCTTGGCGGTGATCCCGGTGACGTAGCCGCCGAGCTCAGTGTCGTATTTCAGCGACTGCCAGGGCAAGGGATAGTGATCATTGCCGAGGCCCAGAAAACCGCCGAAGCCAAGCACGGCGTAGGACACCCTGCCGCTGATCTTGTCGATCATAACGCGCTCGATCGAACCGATCCTATTGCGATCGGCACCATAGACCGATGTTCCCTCGACCTTGTCGCTGCCGATCAAGCGGCCCGTCTCTCTTCGGTCCAGTTCGCGTTGGTCCATCGTTTCAATGCTCCGCTCGGTCAATCTATGGGCCAACAGGATATGCGCTCGATCGTTCCGGGAACACGTTCCGCGCTCGGCAGGAACATAGCTGGAAACGAGCGGTTCTTGCAGTTTCAAGGCGGGAAACGAATGAGGTGAACCATGAGCGACTTCCGCGATATCCAGCACGGCGTCAACGACCCCGTCGACGGCGTCGATGTGAAGCGGCACTTCAACGACAACAAGACACCGCATGAGCGGGCGCAACGCCACGCCGACGTGCGCGCCGAGCCCACAGCCTCGCGGAGCGAGCCGTTTCTCCCGGAGGGACTTCGGCGCAAGCCGACCGATCCGATCAACCCGCGCACCGGTCGCAACCCGACGGACTAGGCGTTACTGCCGGGAAAGATAGCTCGCCGAGCCTGGATCGATGGCACTCGTAACGATCAAACCCACGCGGATCGATACTGCGATCGCGCATGAGATCGCGGATCATACCAATTCGAAGCTCGAACGGACCGCCGAGACGTTGACCTGGGGCGCGGACGAGCATGTGCTGCTCGCGCTGGCGGCCGCGGGTTGGCTTTACGTCCAGTTCCAGCGTCCCGAAGAGCGTCCCGTTGCAAATCACATCCTGACGGTTTCGCTGGCAACGGCAGTGCTGCCGCACGTGCTGAAATCCGTGTTCGATCAGACCAGGCCGGATCGGCTCACGATTCGCGGCCATCGGCGCGGAGTCCCCTTATCCGGTCGACCCAACGATGCGTTTCCCTCCGGCCACGCCGTACACATGGGTGCGCTCGCCTCGGCGGCCGGTCTGCTCCCGACGGGGCCGCGCCGCCTGGTGCGCTCCGTCGCGGTGCTGCTGTCGTTGACGCGCGTCGCGTTGCTCGCGCACTGGGCGAGCGACGTAGTCGCCGGCTTCTCACTCGGTGTCTTGGTCGAGAGGCTGCTCCGACCGCCGACGCTGACGAGACCGCGCCGCAGTCGCCTCACGTCGCGGACAAGGCCTTGACCGAGTATCTCCTGCGCTTCATTGCTGGCGGCATGATCGTCTCCGCCTTCGCAATCCTGGGCGATATGCTGCGGCCCAAGAGCTTCGCGGGACTCCTGGGCGCCGCGCCCTCAGTCGCATTGGTAACCCTTGGCATCGCCGTCGTGCAGCACGGCCCGAGCTACGCCGCGGCTGAAAGCTGGACGATGATCTACGGCGCGGTCGCGCTCGGCTGCTACAGCGTCGTCGTTTGCCATTTGCTGATGAGATCTCGTCTCCCGGCGCTCCCCGCCACCATCGCCGCCCTCGCTGCATGGCTTGCGATCGCCTTCGGTCTGCTCGCCGGTTTCGGAGGCGCCGCCTGATGCTGATCAAGCTGTCATTGACCGCACTGAAACAGACGTACTCGTACGAATACGGCATTCGCTTCGCGCTCGGCGGGCTGGCGACGGTCCTCGCCGGCGCGGTCGGTGCGCGATTCGGCGTGTCGGTTGGCGGGCTCTTCCTCGCGCTTCCCGCCATCTTCTGCGCCAGCGCGACACTGATCGAAAGCCACGAGCGGCGCGCGAAGGAGAAGGCCGGACTCAGCGGGCGGCGCCGCGGACAGGAGGCGGCAGCGCTCGATGCCGCCGGCGCGGCGCTCGGCGGCATCGGTCTCGTCGCATTCGCAGCCGTCTTTCATGTTACCGTGACGGCGAGCGTCGTCGGCGCCTTCATTGCCGCGCTGGTGACGTGGGCCATCATTTCGGTGTCGCCTTGGTGGATCAGGCGAAAGCTTCGTACCGTATTCAATCATCCGCGCGGGCACCGGCCGCCATCAGCGGACAACCCCAGCCTCTTCCCGTAGCGACAGGAATTCATGCATCTCGGCGGCTGCCTGAAGCTGCTCGATCCGCGTCGCCACAGCGTCACGTTCACTGCCATCAGGCAGGCGTGTCAGTTCGTGCTCGAGCCGTCGCCTCTGCGCCTCGAGACGCTGTTCGAATGTGTGCGGTTCAGATCGTCTTCTCATCGCGTGTCCTTGGTGGCTGCAGGCCGGGACTGTTGGCCCAGCGCTCCAATTGCTCGATGACCTTCCGATGGCTTTCGCGTAGCGGCTTCGGCGCTTCGGGCTCTTCGGAAAGTTTGCGAGGTAACCTGACTTCGTCCGTCATGGCCTCTCTCCCTTTCCAATAGAATGCGCAATCGCGCGAGTCGTTTCAATGCAACTTATTGATTTTATTTGGTATTTTGGCTCATTTGCCAAATTTGTCGAGTTCTGAGGAACCCTGGCTAAGTTAAATCGTTGAGCAAACTACTCAACTTGCACATTTTGCGTGATTGACCATGAACGACCTTCGCGCCGAGCGGCTTCAAGTGATGCTCTCGCCGGAAGAGCTGGCCGCCGTAGACGATTTCCGGTTCAAACACCGTATGCCGACCCGCGCGGCAGCCGTGCGCGAACTGCTCAAGCTCGGCCTTGCCGCCGCGGGCGTGGATGCAGGCGCCGGAGTCAAGTCGAGCAATTTTGGCGTCTTCGGTCGCGGACCCGGGGGGCACATCCAGGGGAACTCCGACACTGAGGATTGATTCCTTGGCCCCACAAGCAAGCGGCCCCGGCACGGGAGTGCCAGGGCCCTTGGAGATTGCTTCCGGCGCACCGGGGGCATGACCGCCGGAAGCAATCAGTCGACTCTCGGTACGTAAATTCGCTCCTCGCAGCTAGCCGGTCGGCGCGTCGCCGGAATCATCGGGCGCCATGCCGGAGCCCGGCGTCTTGCTGTTGTCGTTGAGCTTGGGATCGCGCGTCGCCTCGCGCGATGGTGAGCCCTTTGGATTCGACTTATGCACGGTCTGCGCACGCTGCTTGTCGCGCGGCTGGTCCTCCGCCCGCTTGTCCCTCACGATGCCGTGGTCGGAATGCGCCATGATGCTCCCTCGCTTTTGCTGATGTCCTGCAGCGCCCTACGCGCCGGAGCGTCGAATGTTCCGACAGGCGCAGGCGCTGCGAGAGCGAGCGCGAGACTAACTATGCGCTGCGTGCAGCGTCGAAGGCGTATGCGCCAAATGGACCTGGCGGACTGTCGTTACCGTCGCGAATGCGACCGAGACGCCGAAGGCGAGAACGAGCGAGAGAAGAGCCAGACGTGGAGCCATCGGAAAACCCTCCTTCTGGAGTCAAAGATCAACGCGATCGACCGGTCCCGAATGATTGTCGATTTGTCGCCGTCCTTCCGTGCGCGGTCTCACACGCAGATTCACCAAAGCGAGAGCGGTCAGGCGTCCTGCTTTCGAGGGACGCGGACCGTTACAGGCGGAATCTCGCCATCGAGCCAATCCTGCTCTTCGGCCAGCGCCATCCAGGCCTCCGCCATGCGCGAATAGCGCTTATAGGCGGGTTGCCCTTGAGCGCGCTCGGCGAGCTGCAGGCAGTTCTCAGCGTTATCCCTGAAAATGTCAGATTGCTTCATGAAAGGGACGTGGGCACGGAACCCGTGTTCCGCAACCGTCCCTTTCCAGATCGTAACGCTTGCCGGAACTTCGCGCGGGATAGGTCATTGCAAATCCATGCGAAGTCTCGTCGCGATAGTCCTGCTGCTGATCAGCACCACGGCGTTTGCCGACAGTACCGGCGAGCGGATGCGCAGCAATCCTACGCCGACCGCAACGGATGTCATCAGCGGCCTCTACGCATTCAGCCGCTTCCAGCAGGGCCTACTGGAAAGCACCGATCTGAAAGGCAATGCAGAGGTCAAGAACCTCGCCGCCCTGCGCGCCGAGGAGGCGGCCAAGCGCGACAGAACCCTGAAGGACATTCAGCAGGCAATCGGCGCCGAGACACGCGTCGGCAAGAGGACGCTGGCCGGCGCAAGCCTGGCCCAGCCCGAAAATTCGGACGGACCCGCCTATGTCAGAAGCTTCTACGCGGCCCAGATCCCCGAATACGAATCTGCCGTGGCCCTGCTTGAGCGCTATCTGCTCGCGCCCGACAATGCTGCGCTTGCAACCTTCGCCCGCGAGCACCTGCCCATCCTGCGTTCACAACTCAGGAACGCCGAGCACACCATGGCGGACAAGTAGCGGATCTACCTGTCTTGTGGATGATGCTGCTGGCTCTCCGGCCGCACCGTGCGGTCGCCCTCGGGCATCTTGTCCCGACCCCGATCGCCATTGTCGTCCTTGCCGCCGGAGGTCGAGGTGCCGCTGCCGCTTCGGCTTGGCCTGGTCGCCGCTCCCGTGGTCGGGGACTCCGCGCGGGGGGTCGCAGAGCTTGCGGCGGGATCGCCGGTCGCGGCCCCGCGCCCGCTGGGCGCGCCGCCCTGTGCGAGCGCTGGTCCGGCGGCAAACATCGTTACGACAAGGACTGCAAGTCCGGCTTTCATATGAGCTCTCTCTCTTCCTGCGGACTAACAGCAGCCGCCGGTCCTCCGTTCCGAAACCGGCGGCCGGATGCGGACCCGTCCGAGGGCCGAACTTTGTTGGAACCGGAAAGGAACCAATTGCGCGAACAGCCGTTTATTTGGCCGGGCTGAGCGAGGCATGTTCCATTTTCTTGGGCCGCAAGGTTGCCGCTTGATTTGGAATTTGGCTGACGTTCTATTTCGGATGCTGCGTTTTGACCGGATTCGGTGGCGCAACCTGCGGGGGGAGTTGAGAATGAGCGACCTTGATCCCGGACCTTCACGATCCGGCCGTCGCATCCCGAAACGAACCACCAACGGCACATCAGAGCCCGATTCCCGGCAGGAATTGCTGCTCGCGCTGCAAGCCATGCGCAGCGGCGATTTTTCCGTGCGGATGAGCGGCGACTATCTCGGCATCGACGGCAAGATCGCCGACACTTTTAATGAAATCATCGCCGCCAACCAGCGCATGGCGCAGCAGCTCGAGCTGGTCGGGCAAGTGGTGGGACGCGAAGGCAAGACCCGCCAGCGCGTGAAATTCGGTCTCGCCAGCGGCTCCTGGGCCGACATGGAAGGCTCGGTCAATACGCTGATCGATGACCTGTTGTGGCCGACGCGCGAGGTGACGCGTGCGGTCGCCGCGGTCGCGCAAGGCGACCTGCTCCAGACCGTCAAGCTCGACGTCGACGGCCGCCCCCTGCGCGGCGAATTCTTGCAGTCGGCGACCATCGTCAACACCATGATCAAGCAGCTCGGCGTGTTCACCTCCGAGGTGACGCGCGTCGCGCGCGAGGTCGGCACCGAAGGCAAGCTCGGCGGCCAGGCCCAAGTGCCGGAAGTGACCGGCGTCTGGAAGGACCTGACCGAGAGCGTCAACTCGATGGCGAACAACCTGACCGACCAGGTTCGCAACATCGCCGAGGTGACGATCGCGGTTGCCAACGGCGACTTGTCCAAGAAGATCACCGTCGACGTCCGCGGCGAGATCCTTCAGCTCAAGGAAGCCATCAACACGATGGTGGACCAGCTGCGCTCCTTCGCCTCCGAAGTGACGCGCGTCGCCCGCGAGGTCGGCACTGACGGCAAGCTCGGCGGCCAGGCGATCGTACCCGGCGTCGCCGGCACCTGGAAGGACCTCACCGACTCCGTGAACGCGATGTGCGGCAACCTGACCGCACAGGTGCGCAACATCGCCAACGTCACCACGGCCGTGGCGCGCGGCGACTTGTCCCGCAAGATCACCGTCGACGTGCGAGGCGAAATCCTGGAGCTGAAGGACACCATCAACACCATGGTGGACCAGCTCAACTCGTTTGCGTCGGAAGTGACGCGCGTCGCCCGCGAGGTCGGCACCGAAGGCAAGCTCGGCGGCCAGGCCCAGGTGCCGGGCGTCGCCGGCACCTGGAAGGACCTCACCGACAACGTCAACTTCATGGCGTCGAACCTGACCGCGCAGGTCCGCAACATCGCCGACGTCGCGACCGCAATCGCGGGCGGCGACCTCTCCAAGAAGATCACAGTGAACGTGTCGGGCGAGATCCTTCAGCTGAAGGAAACGCTCAACACGATGGTCGACCAGCTCAACGCCTTCGCCGGCGAAGTGACGCGCGTCGCCCGCGAGGTCGGCACCGAGGGACGGCTCGGCGGTCAGGCCAACGTGCTCGGCGTCGCCGGCACCTGGAAGGACCTCACCGAGAGCGTCAATTCGATGGCCTCGAACCTGACCGCACAGGTCCGCAACATCGCCGAGGTGACGACCGCGGTCGCCGGCGGCGACTTGTCGAAGAAGATCACAGTGACCGTACGCGGCGAGATTCTGGAGCTGAAGGACACCATCAACACCATGGTGGACCAGCTCAACGCCTTCGCCGGCGAAGTGACGCGCGTCGCCCGCGAGGTCGGCACCGAAGGCAAGCTCGGTGGCCAGGCGCAGGTGCGTGGCGTCGCCGGTACCTGGAAAGACTTGACCGACTCGGTCAACTCGATGGCCTCCAACCTGACCGGCCAGGTCCGCAACATCGCCGAAGTCGCTACCGCCGTTGCCAAGGGCGACCTGTCCAAGAAGATCACGGTGAACGTGTCGGGCGAAATCCTTCAGCTGAAGGAAACGCTCAACACCATGGTGGATCAGCTCAACGCCTTCGCCGGCGAAGTGACGCGCGTCGCCCGCGAGGTCGGCACCGAAGGTAAGCTCGGCGGTCAGGCCGAAGTGCCCGGCGTCGCCGGCACCTGGAAGGATCTCACCGACAGCGTGAACTCGATGGCGGGCAACCTCACGGCCCAGGTCCGCAACATCTCCGAGGTCGCAACCGCCATCGCCGGCGGCGACCTGTCTCGCAAGATTACCGTCGACGTGCGCGGCGAGATCCTTCAGCTCAAGGACACGCTGAACACGATGGTCGACCAGCTCAACCGCTTTGCGGGCGAGGTGACGCGCGTGGCGCGCGAGGTCGGCACCGAAGGTCGTCTCGGCGGCCAGGCCAACGTGCCCGGCGTCGCCGGCACCTGGAAGGACCTCACCGACAGCGTGAACTCGATGGCGGGCAACCTCACCGCCCAGGTCCGCAACATCGCCGAAGTGACCACCGCCGTGGCGCGCGGCGACTTGTCGCGCAAGATTACCGTCGACGTACGCGGTGAAATCCTCGAGCTGAAGAACACCATCAACACCATGGTGGACCAGCTCAACGGCTTCGCCGGCGAGGTGACGCGCGTCGCCCGTGAGGTCGGCACCGAAGGCAAGCTCGGCGGCCAGGCCGAGGTGCCCGGCGTCGCCGGCACCTGGAAGGACCTTACCGACAACGTCAACTTCATGGCCTCGAACCTTACGGCGCAGGTCCGCAACATCGCCGAGGTCGCGACCGCCATCGCCGGCGGCGACCTCTCCAAGAAAATCACCGTGGACGTGCGTGGCGAGATCCTTCTCTTGAAGGACACCCTGAACACCATGGTCGAGCAGCTCCGCTCCTTCGCCGCCGAAGTGACGCGCGTGGCGCGCGAGGTCGGCACCGAAGGCCGGCTCGGCGGTCAGGCCGTGGTGCCCGGCGTCGGCGGCACCTGGAAAGACCTCACCGACAACGTCAACCTGCTGGCTGCGAATCTCACCACACAGGTCCGCAACATCGCGGAGGTCACCACCGCCGTGGCGCGCGGCGACCTGTCGCGAAAAATTACCGTCGACGTGAAGGGCGAAATCCTCGAGCTGAAAAACACCATCAACACCATGGTGGACCAGCTCAACGCCTTCGCCGGCGAAGTCACGCGCGTCGCCCGCGAGGTCGGCACCGAGGGCAAGCTCGGCGGCCAAGCGCAGGTGCCGGGTGTCGCAGGCACCTGGAAGGACCTCACCGACACCGTGAACTTCATGGCGGCGAACCTGACCGAGCAGGTGCGCGGCATCGTCAAGGTCGTCACTGCGGTCGCCAACGGCGATCTCAAGCAGAATCTCACCGTGAAATCGAAGGGCGAGGTCGCAGCGCTCGGCGACACCATCAACAACATGACCGAGACGCTCGCGACCTTCGCCGACCAGGTGACGTCGGTGGCGCGCGAGGTCGGCGTCGAGGGCCGCCTCGGCGGTCAGGCCAACGTGCCCGGCGCCGCCGGCACCTGGAAGGATCTCACCGGCAACGTCAACCTGCTCGCGGCCAACCTCACCTCGCAGGTGCGCGCGATCGCGGAAGTGGCGACCGCCGTGACCAAGGGCGACCTGACGCGTTCGATCCAGGTCGACGCCCGCGGCGAGGTCGCGGAGCTGAAAGACAACATCAACACGATGATCACGAACCTCCGTCTCACGACGGACGTGAACACCGAGCAGGACTGGCTCAAGACCAACCTCGCCAAATTCACCAACATGCTCCAGGGCCAGCGCGATCTGGCCACCGTCGGCCGCCTCCTCTTGACCGAGCTGTCGCCGCTGGTGAACGCCCATACCGGCGTGATCTACCAGGTCGAGAACGAGGACAATCCGCAGCTCCTGCTGCTCGCCTCCTACGCCAGCGACGGCGTTTACCCGTATCAACGCGTACTGCAATTCGGCGAAGGCCTGATCGGCCAGTGCGGGCTCGACAAGCGGCAGCGCGTGGTCGCGGACATTCCGTCCGACGTGGTACAGATCAACTCGGCGCTGTTCCGCGTCGCGCCGAAGAACCTCGTCGTCCTGCCAATTCTGTTCGAAGGTCAGGTCAAGGCCGTCATCGAGCTCGCCTCGCTCGCCTCGTTCACGACCTCGCAGATGACGTTCCTGGAGCAGCTCACCGACTCCATCGGCATCGTGCTCAACTCGATCGAGGCGACGATGCAGACCGAAGGCCTGCTCAAGCAGTCGCAGCAGCTCGCCGGCGAGCTTCAGACCCAGCAGCGCGAGTTGCAGCAGACCAACGACCAGCTCGAGCAGAAGGCGCAGCAGCTCGCCGAGCGCAACGTCGAGGTCGAGCGCAAGAACCAGGAAATCGAGCAGGCCCGCCGCGCGCTGGAGGAAAAGGCGACCGAGCTCGCGCTGACCTCGAAGTACAAGTCCGAGTTCCTCGCCAATATGAGCCACGAGCTGCGCACGCCGCTGAACTCGATCCTGATCCTCGGCCAGCAGCTCACCGACAATCCGGACGGCAACCTCTCGCCCAAGCAGGTCGAGTTCGCCCGCACCATCCACGGCGCCGGCACCGACCTGCTCAACCTCATCAGCGACATCCTCGATCTCTCCAAGATCGAGTCCGGCACAGTGACGGTCGACGCCGAGGAGATCCTGACCTCGAACCTGCTCGAGACCGTCGGGCGGCCGTTCCGCCACGAGGCGGAGAACCGCAACCTGTCGTTCAACATCGACGTCGATCCGAACCTCGCGCGCAGCATCGTCACCGATTCCAAGCGCCTGCAGCAGGTCTTGAAGAACCTGCTCTCCAACGCCTTCAAGTTCACCGCAGAAGGTGGCGTGCGGATGAAGGTCGAGGGCGCACTCGGCGGCTGGAGCACGGATCATCCCGTGCTGAACACAGCGCCGGCCGTGATCGCCTTCGAGGTGACCGACACCGGCATCGGCATTCCTCCGGAGAAGCAGAAGCTGATCTTCGAGGCGTTCCAGCAGGCGGACGCCGGCACCAGCCGCAAATATGGCGGCACCGGTCTCGGCCTTGCGATCAGCCGCGAACTTGCCAGCCTGCTCGGCGGCGAGATCCACCTGCGCAGCGCGCCCGGCAAGGGCTCGACCTTCACGCTCTATCTGCCCCTGAAATATTCCGGCCCGACGCTCGCGCCGCGCGCCGCGCCCGCGCCGCAGCAATACAGCCAGCCGCCGGCATTGCAGCCGGCCGCGCCCGAGCAGCAGCGCGTCATCGAGCAGTTGCCCGACGACCGGCTCAACCTCGAGCCCGGCGATACTATTCTCCTGATCGTCGAGGACGATCCGCATTATGCGCGGGTGCTGGTCGACCTCGCCCGCGACAAGGGCTTCAAGGTGCTGGTCGCCGCCCGCGGCGCCGAAGCGCTCGAGCTCGCAAAGCAGTATCAGCCGACGGCCGTCTCGCTCGACGTGTTCCTGCCCGACATGCTCGGCTGGACGGTACTGAGCCAGCTCAAGCACAATCCGCTGACGCGCCACATTCCCGTGCAGATCATCACGCTCGACGAAGACCGCCAGCATGCGCTCGCCCGCGGCGCCTTCTCGTTCGTCAACAAGCCGACGACGACCGAGGGCGTCTCCGCCGCGCTGACGCAGATCAAGGAATATGCAAGGCCGCGGCGCAAGCGGCTCCTGATCGTCGAGGACAACGAGGCCGAACAGCTCTCAATCCGGGAGCTCCTGCATCACGACGACATCGAGATCGTCGCGACCGACACCGGCGCCGGCGCACTCTCGACTCTGCGCCAGCAGCCCTGCGATTGCGTGGTGCTGGACCTGCGCCTGCCCGACATGAGCGGCTTCGAGGTGCTGGACCAGATCCGCAACGACGAGATGCTGTCGAACATCCCCGTGGTGGTGTTCACCGGCCGCGAGCTCTCGGCCGAGGAGGATGCCGAGCTTCACACCATGGCGCGCAGCATCGTGGTCAAGGGCGTGGAGTCGCCGGAACGCCTGCTCGACGAAACCGCGCTGTTCCTGCATCGCGTGATCACGGAACTTCCGACCGAGAAACAGCGGATGCTCGAGAAGCTGAACAGTTCCGACGAGGATCTGATCGGCAAGACCGCGCTGCTCGTCGACGACGATGCACGCAACATCTTCGCGCTGTCGAGCGTGCTGGAACGGCGCGGCATGAAGGTGCTGACCGCAACCACCGGCCGTGAGGCGGTGGCGCTGGTCGAGTCCAATCCGGAGATCGCGATCGTGCTGATGGACATCATGATGCCGCAGATGGATGGGTATCAGACCATCGGCGTGATCCGGGAGAACCCGGCCTTTGCGCGCCTGCCGATCATCGCGCTCACTGCGAAGGCGATGAAGGGCGACCGGGAGAAATGTCTGGAAGCGGGCGCGTCCGACTATCTCGCCAAACCCGTCAACACCGATCAGTTGCTGCTTGCGATCCGCATGTGGCTGCATCGCTGAGTGGGATCCGCGAATGGACCACGAAAAGGTCAATATCCTCCTTGTCGACGACCAGCCGGCCAAGCTGCTTGCCTATGAGGTGATCCTGAAGGATCTCGGTGAGAACCTGGTGATCGCCTCGTCGGGGCGCGATGCGCTGGAGGTCCTGCTGAAGACCGAGATCGCGGTGATCCTGGTCGACGTTTGCATGCCCGAGCTCGACGGTTTCGAGCTTGCCGCCATGATCCGGGAACATCCGCGCTTCCAGAAGACCGCGATGATCTTCATCTCGGCGATCCAGGTCTCCGACATCGACCGGTTGCGCGGCTATGAGATGGGCGCGGTCGACTACGTGCCGGTGCCGGTCGTGCCGGAGGTGCTGCGCGCGAAGATCAAGGTGTTTGCCGAGCTTTACCGCAAGACGCGCGAGCTCGAACGGTTGAACCAGGAACTCGAGGACCGGGTTCGCGCCCGCACGGCCGAGCTGGAGAATTCCACGGCAAAGCTGCGCGAGAGCGAGGAGCGGCGCAGCATGGCGATCGCCGCCGGCAAGATGGGATCCTGGGACTGGGACTGGATCAACGGCGACTGGATGTGGGATGAAGGCCAATACCGCATCTTCGGCGTGACGCCAGAAACGTTCAGCGTCAGCTCGGCGAACATCCAGGCCTTGCTGCACCCTGACGACGTCGACCAGTTCCGAGCGGCGATCGCAGCATTCAATACCGGCGCGCGGGCCTATGAGGGTGAGTTCCGCATCAGCCGGCCCGACGGCGAGGTGCGTTGGTGCGTCGGCACTGCGGCCGCGACGGTGGACCCAAGCGGCCGCGTGGTTCGGGTGAGCGGCGTCACCGTCGACATCACCGAACGCAAGCGCGCCGAGGAACGGCAGAATCTGCTGGCGCGGGAGGTCGATCATCGCGCCAAGAATGCGCTGGCGCTGGCGCAATCGATCGTCCGCCTCACCCGCGCCGACAGCGTCAAGACCTACGTCAACGCGGTCGAGGGGCGCATCAACGCGCTGGCGCGCGTCCACACCATTCTGTCGCTGTCGAGCTGGCAGGGCGCCGAGCTCTCCAAGCTGATCGAGGAGGAACTCGCGCCCTATTCGCTCGGCGGTCAGATCAGACTCGCCGGTCCCGAGGTTCAGCTTGCGCCGGCGACGGCTCAGACGCTTGCGCTGGCGCTGCACGAGCTCTTCACCAATTCGGCGAAATATGGCGCGCTCTCGACGCGTGCAGGACGGCTCACGATCGGCTGGCAGACCGAAAACGACGTCCTCTCCTTGAGCTGGGAGGAATCCGGCGGCCCGCTAGTCAGAACGCCGAAATCTCGCGGCTTCGGCACGAGGAGCCTGCTCGCCAGCATCGAATCCCAGCTCGGCGGGCAGGCGAAGTTCGATTGGCGTGCGGAAGGCCTGCTGTGTCGATTGGAAGTGCCGCTGACGCGGAAGGCCACGACGTCGACCTCACCCGCCAAATTCGAGGCGGCCTCCTCCGGCGAGCTTCAGCGCGCGTCGGGTTAGCGCGAAGCCGCCGTCCTCATTTGCTGCACCGGACGCGGTTCGTCGGCGACTCGTCCCTCCAGCCATGCTTCGGTTTGAGCGAGATCGCGCAACGCCTTTGCATAACGCCTGGCCGCGCGCCGCTCCGCGCCACGCGGCAGGTTGCGCGCCTTGCGCAGCATTTCGGCCGCCGCGTTGCGATAGGCCAGCGAGCGATAAAGAAAGACGACCTTTCCCATGATCACATGTCCCTTTTCCTTCTCCGCGGCATCCTCGCAGGCCCGGCATGAACGTCGGATGAAGCCCGGCGTGACAATTCGTTCATGCGCGGGGAACCCGAAGGTCATCAACCGCGTTTCCATGCTGTTCATGGGGCGGTTCCATGCGTACACAGAAAAAGCCGTCCGGCCTGATCTCCCGCACCGGTATCATCAAGGTGATGACGCATGCGATGATGGGCGCTGCGCTGGGACTGCTCTTCGGCCTGATCCTCACATTGGTGAACCCGGCAGTCGCCACCCTGCTCAATAACGGCGGAAGTCCGGCGATTTTCGTCTTCGTGGTCACGCTGGTGACGACATTTGCGATCGGCGCCGCTTTGACGGGCGCCGTATTCATCCTCGCCGAGGACAAGGAATTTTGAAGCGCGTGCGAGGTCCGCAACGCGCTTTGTTCGGAACTCCTGCCGGGAGACGCGGTTGGCTGCCTGCGTCAATCTAACTCAGGGAGTTCCCGCACATGAAGACGACCAAGCTCGCTCTCGCCATGATGTTGGCAATCGGCGTCGCCGCCGCGCCCTTCGCCGCGCAGGCCAAATCGCATAAAGCGAAACATCAATCATCGACGACGTCATCGCAGACGACGGGAGCCAACACGAAATCCAGCGGACCCGCAAACCCATCGAGCCAAGGCAATGCCGGCCCCGGAACGAACCAAGGCGGCAGCATGAGCAAATAGGCGGTACACGCCTCATGCAAAGGCCTCGCGATCGCGGGGCCTTTCTCGATCTGATATTCGAGCGACACTCGTTTTAGGGCCACATCGTCGGTGCGCGGCACAGCGCATCGCACCCGGCCCGCTTCAAATCCTCGACCGAGCAATCATCCCGTCGCGCGGCTTCGCGCAATCTCGCGGCAACGCGCTCGCGGGTCGCTGTCTCGGACGCGGGAACGTCGGCACAGACTTCATCAAGAACCTTGTGCAGCAAGGCGGTCATGTCGGCATCCGACATCGGCGAACTCCGGCGTGTCGCATTGCGCGCACGCTTTAGCTGCGTCGGATGTCAGTGATGTTAAGCCGGTCGCCGCTCGGGTGCCTTGACGAGCTGCTCGAGTTGCGCCCGCTTGCGCGAGATCAGGAGCTGTGCCGCCGCATGATCCAGGCCCTCGCGCCGCAATTGGCGGATGGCGGAGCCCAGTTCGAGGATCTCGGCGCGCAATTTCAGAATCCGGTACGTATCCGGGTCTTCGTCCACGGCGCGCCTCCGAAAGTCTTTAGCAGCGCGCGATGGGGCGCGCCGGTTTGCCGTCCTTCTTCGCGGGGCGAAGACGCATCCGATCGGCGATATCAGGCAGCACATCGCCGCCGCCCGCCGCCTTCCATTCGCCGATCAAGAGGTTGATCTTCCGCCGCAGTCCCATCTGCTCGAGCGCACGTCCGGTGCAGTCGCGGTCGCGATTGAGGAGGTCGCGAACGGACGCCTCGACGTCGGCCATCTCAAGCCTCAAGGCACTGATTTTGCGTCGAATTTCATTAATTCTGTTGTCCATGGCTTGTTAGAACAAAATAAGAACATATAGTCAAGTCACGATTTCAGGATGGAGCACCGACATGCAACTTCAAGGTAAATACGATGCCAAGGTCTTGCTCGCAGAGCAGATGACGCGCGCGCAAGGGCTCAAGCTGAAGCGGCTGAGCGAAGAAGCCTACCAGCCCGCGCAATATGCGCGCGACCTGTCCTTCACCGAAGCGGCACAGCGCATCCAGGCGCTGGAGGCGGAGATCGAGCTGGCGAATTCCTTCTAGACAGCTTGCCGTCGTCGCCGCCTCGCGCGGGCCTTCGGAACCATGCCTGTCGCGAACGGTTCTCCATCGGCCGACGGAGAACATGCATGGCACGGAAAGCAAAGAAACGGCGCTATTCGCGCAGCTCCGGCAAAGACGTCGAAAGCGAGATGCGGCGCTACAAGAAGGGCACCGCGAAGAGCGGCCGCGGCGGTCGTGGCGGACGCGTGAAGAGCCGCAAGCAGGCAATCGCGATCGGACTGTCGAAGGCACGCAAGAAGGGCAAGAAGGTACCGAAGAAGAAGGCCACGAAGAAGGCGTCGAAGAAGCGAAAGTCATCGAAGAAGAAGCGCTAACGCTACGACGAGATTCGGCAAGGCGCGCAGGCGGGGCGCGCCTTGCCGAAGATCGACAATCACTCAGATCGTGTTCTCAGATCATGCTGCCCGGCATGAAGCAGCGAATCGAGATACCGAAGGCAGTCTTGACCGGCCACACCATGGTGCGGCCGGCAAGGTTTGGTTCGGTGATCACCGCCTCGTCCGGCACCTCGACCCATTGCCCATCGAGCCGCACCCGATAGTGTCCATTGTGCGATTCCCAGTCGGGATCGGCGACGGCGACGCCATCAGCATCCGAGCAACAGGGACCGAGATGGCTGCGCAAGCTGTCGAACCACGGCTTGAGCGGAGAATTGGAGTAGCGGCCGTCGTCACGCCCCAGGGCGCTTCGGCTGTAGAGCACGAACGGCACCACGAGCAGCGCGCTTCTCCGCGAGAGCTTCAATCGATCCATGTCGGCACCGATCAAATGCGAACTCCCGGCCACCGGCCGGGTGGTTGAAGTTCCACTCTTGCAACCGTCGCGGCAGCGCCATTGCCGCCGGGACGCAACTCCCACAAGACTGCCGCGTGAACGCGGCTTTTTCAGACAAACCCGTCACTATTGCTGCCGTTAACGAGAATGTTATCGGCCTCCTTAGTGTATGTCGCAGCGGAGCGTGAAAAAGGCGGCCCGCTGGCCGCCTTTTTGATTTGCGATCGAAGGCGTCCGGGCTCAGGCGAGCGGCACGGCGACGAACCGAGTGGCGTCGGCGCTCTTCACCTGCAGCAGCACGCTGCGCTTGCCGGACGATTTCGCCTGCATCAGCTCCGAGCGGACGTCGCCAGCATTGGTGACCGCCTTGCCGCCGACATTGAGAATGACGTCGCCGGTCTGGATACCGCGCTGCGCAGCCGGACCCTGCGGGTCGACCTCGGTGACGACGACGCCCTTCTGGCCCGCACCCTGCACGTCGCCGGCCGGCGCCAGGCTGAGACCGAGGCGCGGCGTGCCGGCGTCCGGCTGCACCTTGCCCTCGGTGGCCTTGGCCTGCCGCTCATTCGGCAGCTCGCCGAGCGCGACAGTCACCGTCTTGCTCTCACCCTTGTGCCAGACGTCGAGCTTCACCGAGCTGCCCGGCGCCATCGTGCCGATAGTGCGGGCGAGGTCGCGGGAGTCCTTGACCGCAGTGCCGTTGACGGCGGTGATGACGTCGCCCGCCTCGATGCCCGCCTTCGCCGCGGGGCTGCCGTCCTGCGGATTGTCGACGATCGCACCCCTCGCCTCCTTCAGGCCGAGGCTGTCGGCGATATCAGCGTTTACCGGCTGGACCTGCACGCCGAGCCAGCCACGGGTGACCGAGCCCTTGTCCTTCAGCTGGGCAACAACGAGCTTTGCTGTCGCCGCCGGAATGTCGAAACCGATGCCGACCGAGCCGCCGGAGGGCGAGAAGATCGCGGTGTTCACGCCGATCACGTTGCCGTTCATGTCGAACGCCGGACCGCCGGAATTGCCCTTGTTGATCGGCGCGTCGATCTGAATGTAGTCGTCATAGGGACCGTTGCCGATGTCGCGGCCGCTGGCCGAGACGATGCCGGCGGTCACGGTGCCACCGAGGCCGAAGGGATTGCCGACCGCGACCACCCAGTCGCCGATCCGCGGCTTCTGGTCGGAGAATTTGACGAACGCAAAGTCCTTCTTGCCTTCAACCTTGATCAGCGCCAGGTCGGTCTTCGGATCGGTGCCGACCACCTTCGCGGTGTAGATCGTGCCGTCATCCGTCGTCACTTGCACGGATTGGGCATGGTCGACGACGTGGTTGTTGGTCACCGCGTAACCGTCAGCCGAAATGAAGAAGCCGGAGCCCTCGCCCGTAACCATCTGGTGGCGCTGGCGGGGCATACCGTTCATGCCATTGGGCATGTCATTGGGAGAGCGGAAGCCGAACTGCCGCGAGAACTGCTCGAACGGCGAATCCTCGTCGGAATCCATCCGATTCTGCTGCAGCATCGCACTCTTGTCGCTGTCCTGGTCAATCTTCACCCGCACCGAGATCACGGCGGGTTTCACCTTGGACACGAGATCGGCGAAGCCGGGCGGCGTCGCGGTCGTTTCAGCGGCCTGCGCCGGGGCAATGAGAGAAGCCTGGAAGGGAGACGTGCCCGGAGCCGTCGCCAGCACGGCGAGGCCGAGCGCGCCCACGGTGCCAAGCAGCGCGAGCCGGCGTGGCCGGAGAATGGTATGGGGTTTAGTGCCGGAATTGACGGGATCGTTCATGTCGAAATGTCCATGTTGGAAGGTGTCGCCTTGCATCCAACATGGGCGCCGCAACCTTACGACGTCCCGTCCACGCGATTAAATCTTGGCAAAGAATGTGCGGCCGGGGCCGCGGCCGAAATTGCGCGACTCGGTTCGAGATCGGCTCAGTGTGAGCGGTGGTCAGCAAACACCTGCGAGCGGAGCAGCGCAATACCTACGCCGCGCCGGAGACCATGACAGTCCCGGGGAGTGACGTCGTTTTGACGAAAGCAGTGTCCGACTTCATCAGGCCGCAGCCGGAGTTTCCCATTTCGGAGCGGCCGGAGCCTCGTCTGCGGCTTTCGCGTTGCACGCGTCGAAATGAGCTTTCAGCTCGATTTCAGCGAGATGTTCGAAATGCTCGGCCTGACCAAGGAGCTCCCAGGTCTGGAGCGGTCGATAGGCCGCCTGTTGACGACAGAGGGATGCAAGTGCCCGGTAGCGACGTACGTTCTCCATGAGACCCTCCCTCGCGTTCAACTCGGCTTATTGCCTTGATTTGCGTCAGGCCGATGGCGGTTATGCAAAAGATTTTCTGCGGGCCAACTTGCCATCCCGCTCGCCTAACTTGGGTTAATTTCTAGGAAACGCGAGTGGTTCCTGAGCCCGTGGGAACCGACTGCTCGCAGGCTACACGTAGAGACGACGCCCGACATTGACGCCGATCAAATCGAGATCACGCTCGATGAGTTCCGGCCGGCCGATGAGATAGCCCTGCATCTCCTCGCAGGCTTCGCCCGCGAGGAACGCGCGGCGGCGCCACGGCGTATTCGCCGCATGAACCACCCGTTAGTCTACCGGAGTGCCGTCTCGACGGCACGCGCCGGAGGCGCCGAATTTTGTTGCAGGTTGGGAACCCGGCCGGCTTCCGCGGCGAGGCGAATAGCCCCGATGTTGCGGGCATAGTCGGCGCTGTCGTTGCCGCGAAACACCGCCGATCCCGCAACCAGCGTATCGGCGCCCGCAGCGGCAACGGCCGCCGCGTTATCGCGCGTGATGCCGCCATCCACCTCGAGCCGGATCGGCCGACCGCCGATCATGCTGCGAATTCGCCTGATCTTCCCGATCTGGGAATCGAGGAACGATTGCCCGCCGAAGCCGGGATTGACCGTCATCACCAGGATGAGATCGACGCGATCGAGCACATGTTCGATTGCAGTTTCCGGCGTCGCGGGGCACAGGCTGACACCGGCCTTCTTGCCGAGCGCGCCGATCGCCTGCAATGAGCGATCAAGATGCGGACCGGCCTCGGCATGGACCGTGATGATGTCGGCGCCGGCCTTGGCGAAGGCCTCGATATAGGGATCCACCGGCGCAATCATGAGATGGACGTCGAATGTCTTCCGGGTGATGGGCCGGATCGCCTTGATGATGTCAGCGCCGAAGCTGATGTTGGGCACGAAATGCCCGTCCATTACGTCGCAATGGATCCAGTCGGCACCGGCCGCGTCGATTGCGGCGATCTCTTCGCCGAGCTTTGCGAAATTGGCGGCCAGGATTGACGGCGCAATCACGATGTCCCTGGTCATGGCTTTGCACTCCTCGCGTCGGCTGCGGCGCCGCCGTTGAACACACGGCTCGCAAGCACGTCGACGGCGTCGATGGTTTCGAGATCGGCGATGTCGAGCATACGGTCGAGATCAGACACCAGGCGGTCGGCCTGGCGTAGCCGGATGCGGTCGACGGCGTTGCGGATCGAACGCGCATTCGAGAAGAACGGCTGCGTCCGGCGCAACGCGATGTACCTCTCGAGCGCATCACGCGCAGGGCTCGACAGGCGATAGCCGCGCTCCTGCAACATCAACTCCGCGATGAAGAGCAGCTCCGCTTCAGAATAGTCCGGGAATTCGATGTGATGGGCGATGCGCGAGCGAAAGCCGGGATTGGAGGCAAAGAAGCTCGTCATCCGCTCGCCATAGCCGGCAAGGATCACGACGAGGTCCTCGCGCTGGTTCTCCATCACCTGGAGCAGGATCTCGATGGCCTCCTGGCCATAGTCGCGCTCATTGTCGGGTCGGTGCAGATAATAGGCCTCGTCGATGAACAGCACGCCGCCCATCGCCTTCTTCAGGATCTCCTTCGTCTTCGGCGCAGTGTGGCCGATATACTGGCCGACGAGATCGTCACGCGTCACCGAGATCACCTGCCCGCGCCGCACGAAGCCGAGACCGTGCAGGATCTTTGCCATGCGCAACGCGACCGTGGTCTTGCCGGTGCCGGGATTGCCGGTGAACGACATGTGCAGGGTCGGCGGCGCGGAGGCCAGTCCTGCCCGCTGCCGCATGCGCTCGACGAGCAGGAGCGAGGCGATCTGGCGCACCCGGTTCTTGACCGGCTTCAGGCCGATCAGCTCCTGCTCGAGCTGCTGCAGCGTGGAGGTGATCCCGGCCGCTTCGGCCTCCTTGCGCAGGTCGAAGGCGGTCTCCGTGGTGGTCGGGTTCGGTACATCAAGCATCGGCATCTCGAAGAAAAGGGCTTCGCCGCGGGGGAGCGGCGAAGCAGTGGTCCGCCAAGGAAACGGAGCAGGGAGCGCTCCGCGCGGAAACGAAAAGGCTTACGGCGCGGCGTGCTGCGTGGCCTTGCGCACGGTCGTGTAGCGGATCGCACGGCCGTTCACCTCTTGCCGCACCAGCTCGAACTCGGCCTCCTGCTTCGGCCGGTTCACCAGGAACGAGATCCGCACCGATTCCCAGCCATGGCTGGAATCGAAGCCGCTGATGCGGATGTAGCGGTCGCCGTACACCCTGCGGCATTCGGCGAGCTCCATCATCACGCCGGCGGCGTCCTGCAAATCGAACATCGGCAGTCCCCACATCTCCCAATAGGTGTTGCGGGGATGCGGATCGTCGGTGAACTCGATGTTTACCGCCCAGCCATTGGTGAGGCAGTACTGCACCTGCTTGTAGATCTGGTCGTCGGTCAGATCGGGCAGGTACGAAAAACAGCCCTGAGTCAGCTTCATGTCTATTCTCCTCAAGCAGTTTCCAGCGCCGTCGGCACGAAGTCCGGCGTGTCGGTGGATTGATAGTTGAAGGTGACGTCCTTCCAGACATCGAGCGCGGCCTTCAGCGGCGTGCATGTTTGAGCCGCCTTGGCCAGGATCTCCGGACCTTCATGGACGTAGTCGCGGCCCTCGTTGCGCGCGAGGATCATCGCCTCCAGCGCCACGCGGTTGGCGGTCGCGCCGGCCGCAATGCCCATGGGATGGCCGATGGTGCCGCCGCCGAATTGCAGCACGACGTCCTCGCCGAGGAGATCGAGCAGCTGATGCATCTGGCCGGCATGGATGCCGCCGGAGGCGACCGGCATCATCTTGTTCAGGCTCGCCCAGGACTGGTCGAAGAACAGGCCGTGTTCGAGCTTTGTCGGATTGAAGTCCTCGCGGCAGACGTCGTAGTAGCCGCGCGTGGTGTTGGGGTCGCCCTCGAGCTTGCCGACCACGGTGCCGGCATGGATGTGGTCGACGCCGGCGAGCCGCATCCATTTGGCGATGACGCGGAACGACACGCCGTGGCTCTTCTGCCGCGTATAGGTCGAGTGACCGGCGCGATGCAGATGCAGGATCATGTCGTTGCGCCGCGCCCACTTGGCCATGGACTGGATCGCGGTGTAGCCGATCACGAGATCGATCATGACGATGACCGAGCCGAGCTCCTTGGCGAACTCCGCGCGCTCATACATGTCTTCCATCGTCCCCGCGGTGATGTTGAGGTAAGTCCCCTTCACTTCGCCGGAGGCCGCCTGCGCGCGGTTCACCGCCTCCATGCAGTAGAGGAAGCGGTCACGCCAGTGCATGAAGGGCTGCGAGTTGATGTTCTCGTCGTCCTTGGTGAAATCGAGACCACCCGTCAGCGCCTCGTAGACGACGCGGCCGTAATTGCGGCCGGAGAGCCCGAGCTTGGGCTTGACGGTCGCGCCCAGCAGCGGCCGGCCGAACTTGTCGAGCCGCTCGCGCTCGACCACGATGCCGGTCGCAGGCCCCTGGAACGTCTTCACATAGGCGACAGGGAAGCGCATGTCCTCGAGCCGAAGCGCCTTCAGCGGCTTGAAGCCGAAGACGTTGCCGATGATCGACGCCGAGAGATTGGCGATCGAGCCCGGCTCGAACAGATCGAGGTCGTAGGCGATGTAGGCGAAGTAGGAGCCCGGCGAGCCCGGCACCGGATCGACGCGATAGCATTTGGCGCGATACTTCTCGGCCGCCGTCAGGCGGTCGGTCCACACCACCGTCCAGGTCGCGGTCGAGGATTCGCCGGCGACCGCCGCCGAAGCCTCGATCGGATCGACCCCCTCCTGCGGCGTCACGCGGAACAGCGCGATGACGTCGGTGTCCTTCGGCGTGTAGTCGGGCTCCCAATAGCCCATGCGCTTGTATTCCATGACGCCCGAGCGATAGCGCTCTTTGCCGCGGACCGTGCCTGCATGTGCGTTCATGTCTCTCTCCTGTTTCTTCTCTCTGCTCTTTCTGATTGGTCAGGCCGCGACGGGCTCGCGGGCGTCGATGCGTGGATCCAATTCGCCGGCGCGGTACCGCCGCGCCATCTCGCTCATCGGGATCACCTTGATCTTGCTCGCGTGGCCTGCAGTGCCGAACTGCTCGAACCGCTCGCGGCACAACTCGCGCATCGCGTCCATCGCGGGCTTGAGGAATTTGCGCGGATCGAACTCGGAGCGCGTTTGAGCGGCGACCTTGCGGAACACCGCCGTCATGGCCAGCCGGCAGTCGGTATCGATATTGACCTTGCGGACGCCGCTCTTGATGCCGCGGACGATCTCCTCGACAGGCACGCCCCAGGTCTGCGGCATCTCGCCGCCGAACTGGTTGAACATGTCCTGGAGCGGCTGCGGCACCGAGGACGAGCCATGCATAACAAGATGCGTGTTCGGGAGCCGCCGATGGATCTCCTCGACCACCCGCATCGCCAGGATGTCGCCGTCCGGCTTGCGGCTGAACTTGTAGGCGCCGTGCGAGGTGCCCATCGCGATCGCCAGCGCGTCGACTTTCGTCGCGCGGACGAAATCGACCGCCTGGTCGGGATCGGTCAGCAACTGGTCGTGGCTGACCTTGCCTTCGACGCCGTGACCGTCCTCCTGCTCGCCGCCGCCGTGCTCGAGCGAGCCGAGCACGCCGAGCTCGCCTTCGACCGACGCACCGACCCAATGGGCGAGATCGACGACGCGGCCGGTGATCGCGACGTTGTAGTCGTAATCTGCCGCCGTCTTGGCGTCGGCCTTCAGCGAGCCGTCCATCATCACCGAGGTGAAGCCGTGGGCGATGGCGCTGGCGCAGGTCGCCTCGTCATTGCCGTGGTCCTGGTGCATGCAGAGCGGAATGTCCGGATAGGTCCGCTCCAGCGCATCGATCATGTGCGAGAGCATGAGATCGCCGGCATAGCTGCGCGCGCCGCGCGAGGCCTGCATGATCACGGGCGCGTCGACCTCGGCCGCCGCCTGCATGATCGCGATGCCCTGCTCCATGTTGTTGATGTTGAACGCCGGCACCGCGTAGCCGTGGTGCGCTGCGTGGTCGAGCAGTTGTCGAAGGGTAATGCGTGCCAAGGCAGTTCTCCGTTCTCGTCTTCCGTCAGCTCAGATCAGCCGGCCCATCGCAGCGGCGGTGTCCGCCATCCGGTTGGAAAAGCCCCATTCGTTGTCGTACCAGCTCATCACCCGCACCAGATTGCCGTCCATGACCTTGGTCTGGTCGAGATGGACGATGCTGGAGCGCGGATCGTGGTTGAAGTCGGTGGAGACATTGGGCGCGTCGGTGGCGCCGAGGATGTCCTTCAGCCGTCCATTGGCTGCCGCCTGGACCGCGTCGTTGATCTCCTTCGCGCTCGTTGCGCGCCTGGCGACGAACTTGAAATCGACCACCGATACATTCGGCGTCGGCACGCGGATCGCCACGCCGTCGAGCTTGCCCTTCAGCTCGGGCAGCACCAGGCCCACGGCCTTGGCCGCGCCGGTCGAGGTCGGAATCATCGACAGTGCGGCGGCGCGGGCGCGGTAGAGATCCTTGTGGAACGTATCGAGCGTCGGCTGATCGCCAGTGTAGGAGTGGATCGTGGTCATGAAGCCTTTCTCGATGCCGACCGCCTCGTCCAGCACCTGTGCGAGCGGCGCGAGGCAATTGGTCGAGCACGAGGCATTGGAGACCACGATGTGATCGCCGGTCAGCTTGAGATGGTTGACGCCGAACACGACGGTGAGGTCGACCTCGCTCGCCGGCGCCGAGACCAGCACGCGCTTCGCGCCCGCCTGAAGGTGTGCGGCGGCCTTCTCGCGCGAGGTGAACAAGCCGGTGCATTCCAGCACGATATCGACGCCAAGTGCGCGATGCGGCAGTTGCGCGGGATCCTTGATCGCCGTCACCTTGATCGGACCGCCGCCGATATCGATCGTATCGCCGTCGACCCTGACCTCGCCCGGGAAGCGGCCGTGGACGGAGTCGAACCGCAACAGATGCGCGTTGGTCTCCACCGGACCGAGGTCGTTGATCGCGACCACCTCGATGTCGTTGCGGCGGGACTCGGCGATCGCGCGCAGCACGTTGCGGCCGATCCGGCCAAATCCGTTGATGGCGACACGCAAGCTCATGCTTCTTTTCCCTCGTTCCGACGCGCGACCGAGCGCCTGGCCGCCTCTGCAATGCTCTGCGGGGTGATGCCGAATTCGCGGTACAGCACCGGCGCCGGCGCCGAGGCGCCGAAGCTACGCATGCCGATGAACTCGCCGTCGGCACCAAGCCACCGCGCCCAATCGCCCTGCACCGCTGCTTCGATGCCGATGCGCGGCGCGGTGCCGAGGACAGTGGCGCGGTAATCCTCCGGCTGCTCCTCGAACAGCGCGAAGCAGGGCGCCGAGACCACAGCGGCACGGATATGCTCGGTCGCCAGCAGGCGCGCCGCCTCGAGCGCGATCGATACTTCCGACCCGGTCGCGATCAGCGTGACGTCGCGCCCGCCATCCGGCGCGACGACGAGATAGGCGCCGCGCGCGACGCGGTTCCTGCCGCGCGCATCGCTACGGAAGGTCGGCAATGCCTGCCGCGACAGGCACAGCACTGAGGGGCGATTTTCCGCCTCGAGCGCGCAGTCCCAGGCTTCCAGCGTCTCGACCGCGTCGGCCGGGCGGAACACCAACAGGTTCGGAATGACGCGCAGCGCCGCAAGATGCTCGACCGGCTGATGCGTCGGGCCGTCCTCGCCGAGCCCGATGGAGTCATGGGTCATCACATGGATGACGCGCAGCCGCATCAAGGCGGCAAGGCGAATGGCCGGCCGGCTGTAGTCGGAGAAGGCGAGGAACGTGCCGCCATAGGGGATGAAGCCGCCATGCAGCGCAAGCCCGTTCATCGCCGCCGCCATGCCATGCTCGCGAATGCCGAAGTGGATGTAGTCGCCAGCGAACGCGCCGCGCTTGACCAGAGCCTGGCCTTTGGCGTGCGTCAGGTTCGAATGCGTCAGATCCGCCGAGCCGCCGACAAGGCCGGGAATCGTCGCGGCAATGCCGTCGAGCACCTGTTGCGAGGCCTGCCGCGTCGCGATCTTCGGACGCTCGGTGGCAAAGCGCTCGCGCAGTTTCGCCGACGCCTGGGCATAGGCGCTCGGCAGGGCAACCGCCTTGCCCTCGATGAACAATTCGCGCTGCTCGGGCGTCGCGCATTCATAACGATCGAGCCAGGCGAGGCGTGCGACCTGTCCGCGCTGTCCGATCATCCGCCACGCCTTCGCAACGGGGATCGGAACCACGAAGGGCTGATAGTCCCAGCCGAGCGTCCGGCGCGCTGCTGCCGTCTGTTCGGTGCCGAGCGGAGCGCCATGCGCCTTCTCGGTGCCCTGCCGGTCCGGCGCGCCGTAGCCGATGATGGTGCGGCAGGCGATCAGCGACGGCTGTGCAGTCTCGCGCTCTTCGGCGATCGCCTGCGCGATCGCCTCGGGATCGTGCCCGTCGACACGCCGCACCGACCAACCCGAGGCAGCGAAGCGGGCGAGTTGGTCATCCGAGGTCGCAAGCGAGGTCGGACCGTCGATGGAGATGCCGTTGTCGTCGAACAGCACGATCAGGCGGCCAAGCTGGAGATGCCCGGCGAGCGAGATCGCCTCCTGGCTGATGCCCTCCATCAGGCAGCCGTCGCCGGCGATCACGTAAGTGAAGTGATCGACGAGGCCGTCGCCATGCCGCGCATTGGCCATGCGTTCGGCAAGCGCCATTCCGACGGCGGTCGCGATCCCCTGCCCCAGCGGTCCCGTCGTGGTCTCGACGCCCGGCGTGTGACCATATTCGGGATGGCCCGGAGTCTTCGAGCCCCACTGCCGGAACGCCTTGATGTCATCGAGGCTGACATCGCCGCCGGTGAGATGCAGCAATGCATAGAGCAGCATCGAGCCGTGACCCGCCGACAGAACGAAGCGGTCGCGATCCGGCCAATTGGGATGCGCAGAGTCGAATCTGAGGAAACGCGAGAACAGCACGGTTGCGACGTCCGCCATGCCCATGGGCAGACCGGGATGGCCGGACTGCGAGGTTTCGATGGCGTCGACCGCGAGAAAGCGGACGGCATTGGCGAGATCGCTATGCGTGACCGCAGTGAGGTCGGCTTCGGCATGAACCGAGATGTTCATCAAACGCTCCCGATGTTGTTGTTGCGCATCACTTCAGGCTTCGCTTGCGCTCGATGAGCTGCATGATCAGCGGCGTCAGGATGAGCTGCATCGCTAGATCGAGTTTTGCGCCCGGGCAGACGATCGAGTTGGCACGCGACATCCAGCTGTGCGGCAGCATCGAGAGCAGGTAGGGGAAGTCGATGCCGCGCGGATTCTTGAAGCGGATCACGACCATCGATTCGTCCGGCGTCGGGATCCAGCGCGCGATGAACGGATTGGAAGTGTCCACCGTCGGCACGCGCTGGAAGTTGATGTCGGTCTCGGTGAATTGCGGGCAGATGTAGTGGATGTAATCCGGCATCCGCCGCAGGATGGTGTCGGTGACGGCCTCTGTGGAATAGCCTCGCGCGCTGCGATCGCGATGCAGCTTCTGGATCCATTCGAGATTGATGACGGGGACGACGCCGATCTTCAGATCGGCATAGCGCGCGACATTGACCTTGTCGGTGACGACCGCGCCGTGCAGGCCTTCGTAGAACAACAGGTCCGAATTCTCGGGCAGCCGCTTCCACTCGGTGAAGGTGCCGGGCGCTGTACCATGCAACGCGGATTCCTCGGCGTCGTGGACATAGTGCCGCGTCACCGCGGTGCCGCTCTCGCCATAGTCGCGGAATGCCCGCTCCAGCTCCTCGAACAAATTGGTCTCGGGGCTGAAATGGCTGAAGTGCTTGTTGCCGCGCTCGGCCTCCTTCGCCATCTGCGTGCGCATCTCGGCGCGGTCGTAGCGATGGAAGGCGTCGCCTTCGATGTAGACGGCGTTGACGCGCTCACGGAAGAAGATCTGCTCGAAGGTCTTCTTGACCGAGGTGGTGCCGGCTCCGGAGGAGCCGGTGATGGAGATGATCGGATGCTTCCTGGACATGCGTCACCTCGCTCAGAGCCGGAAGAAGCCGCGCCGCGCGAACAGCGGGGCGGAAACGCTCGCGACCAGCAGCGGATCGCAATGAAGTTCCTCGACGCGGCGTACCTCGTTGCTCGAGCCCATGATCAAGGGCACGCGCTGATGCAGATCGCGCGCGGCAAGGTCGAGGATGCGTTCGCGCCCCGTGGAGGCGGAGCCGCCGGCCTGCTCGACGATGAAGGCCATTGGATGCGCTTCGTAAGTGAGGCGCAGGCGGCCGTCGCCATAGCCGGGCCGTGCATCGGACGGATAGAGGAAGACGCCGCCACGGGTGAGGATGCGGTAGGCCTCAGCGACCAGCGAGCCGATCCATCGCATGTTGAAGTCGTGATTGGCGAGCCCCTCGACACCGGCGAGGCATTCGTCGATGAAGGCGCGCACCGGCGGATCCCAGTGCCTGCGGTTGGAGCCGTTGATCGCGAACTCCTCGCAGGACTCGGGGATCTGCACGTTGCCGCGCGCAAGGCGGAAGCAACCGGACTTGCGGTCATGGGTGAAGATGTCGACGCCGTCGCCGAGCGTCAGCACCAGCGAGGTCTGCGGGCCGTAGGTGATGAACCCCGCCGCAAGCTGCGCCGAGCCGCGCTGATGAAAGGCGAGCGCGAGATCATCCGGCGCCGGCAGGATCGAGAAGATCGTGCCGACCGTCATGTTGATGTCGATGTTGGACGAGCCATCGAGCGGGTCCATCGCGACGCAGATCCTGCCCTCGCGATCGACGATCTGCGGCTCGCGCATCTCTTCGGATGCGAGGGCCGCGATCGGCAGCTTGCCGAGGCAGCGGCGCAGGATCGCATCGGCTTGGACATCGAGATCGCGCTGGAGATCGCCGTCGCTGTTGCGGCCCGTCGTCAGGCCGGAGGCATCGGCGAGCTGCCCGGTGCTGGTGAGATCGGCGATCTCGAGTGAGCCTGCCGCGATGGCATCGACTGCCGCCGCCACCGCCAACGCGTGCGGCGCGGTCTCCGAATACCGTTGAAGGTGGTCGTCCAGCCTGATTTGCCCGGTCATCTGCGCTCATCCCCTTGCTGGCGCCGCCTCCATTTCCTCCCCGTAGAGGCCGGTGCGGTCCGTCCCAGCACGATGAGATTGACAGGGCCGGCCTAATAAGGAAAATTTCTATTCATAATGAGCCTCAAAGAATTTTCTTATAATGGTCCGGGCCATGCGGCGACCCAGCTCCGGCATCTGACGATCCGGCAGCTGCGCTCGCTCGCGGCACTCTCGGCCAAGGGCAGCGTCACGGCGGCGTCCAGCCATCTCGGGCTGACCCAGCCGGCGGTGACGCAGCAGCTCCGGCAGCTTCAGGACCTCGCCGGCTTGCCGCTGGTGCAGCGGACCGGCGACGGCATGCTGCTGACGGAAGCGGGCAAGGAAGTGCTCGCGCTGGCCGAGCGCGTCGAAGCCGCGATCGCGGACTGTCAGGGCGCGCTCGACCTCCTCGCGGGGCGAACCGGGGGCACGGTGCATCTCGGCGCGGTCTCGACCGCGAAGTATTTCGTGCCGCATGCGATCGCGGCGTTCTCGAAGCGGTATCCGAAGATCGAGATCAAGCTGACCATCGGCAACCGTGAGGACATCCGCGAGGCCATGCACGGCTACGATCTCGATTTCGCGGTGATGGGTAGGCCACCGGCCGACGTCAGCGTCGACGTGCGTCAGCTCGGGCGCAATCCGCACATCATCGTCGCGCGCAAGGGGCACTGGCTGGAGAAGGATGCCGGCCTCAGCCTGACCGATCTCGTGCACGAGACCTTCCTCACCCGTGAGCCGGGATCGGGCACGCGGACGCTGATGGAGGGCATGTTCCAGAAGTCGGATCTCGAGCCGATCATCGGCATGGAGATGAGCAGCAACGAGACCATCAAGCAGGCGGTGATCGCCGGACTCGGCATCGCCTTCATCTCAGCGCACACGGTCGCCCATGAGCTCACGGAGGGCCGGCTCATCGTACTCGATGTCGCCGGACTTCCCATCGTCCGGCAGTGGTACGTGATCCGCCGCAGCGACAAGGTGCTGCTGCCGCCGGCGCAGGCGATGTTCGATTTTCTGGGCTCGGAGGGATCGAACTATCTGCCCGATGTGCCGGAATTCGGCCGGCGATAGTCTTCAGCTCATCAGCTTCATGGCGACCGTCGCTGCCAGAATCACGATGATCTGGAGCAGACGCTCTGTCGTGAAGATGCGGTTGAAGGTGGTCATCGCGTGCCCCCTGCCGACGTCAAGGCAATCTGACGGAGGCGTTGCTATCACACCCGTATGCCGGGGTAACTCCGTAGAGACCACGGGTGCTGCCGGCGCACGTTTCGCGGCGAACGTCGGCGGTCTTGTCGCTGACGTTCGGCCTAGTGGTTAACACTCACGCAGCGAGCGCGAGGTCCGTGCGGGCGGCGAAATAGGCTTCCAGCTCCGCGATCGCGCGCGCTTCCCACTCCGTGGCCTGCTCCAGCAGCGACCAGCTCTGGCGCGGCCGGAATGCGGCGGTCTGCCGATACAGCGATGCGATTCCGCGGTAGCGGCGCACGTTCTCCAAAATGGCCTGGCCGTTCATGTCCGAAAACTCCCTCGTCATTCCCGGGGGAGAAACTGCGGCCAAACGTTTTGCGAAAAGTTAGCGGCGCACGAGAAGCGCGCGGATGGTTGCCGGACCGTTGCGCCGAGGCAACGCGCCCTCGGCGCGAAGCCCAATTATTGCGGATTCGTTGCCGCGCCCTCGCCTGTCGGCCTCATTCCTCCGCGGCTGACGATTGCCATCGTCTCGCGGCAGAGATCGGCAAGGCCGATCAGGAGCACGGCGAGCAGGAAGAACAGCTTGATGGAATCCGCATAGACGGTGGTCAACGGGCTGAACTCGAAGAACGGCGGCATGAATGCCCACCATACCAGCGGAATGGTGAGCAGAGCGGCGACCGCAGCTGCCGGCGCACCGGCCACGATCCCGACGACGAAGATGCTGGGCAGGAACGCCGCGAACCAGAGCTGCGCACCAAGCGCGACGCAGATGCCCTGAAGCGTGGCCGACACCGCCACAGTCGCAAAGCCGAGCAGAAATGCCTGCCACGACCATGGCCGTACCCGCGGTACGCCGAACAGTCCCGCACGCCTCATAAGCCTCCCCCTGCCGCCTGCTTTCAACCAGGTCATGTTGCGACCAAAGTACTACAGCCGCGCCAAATTCGCGAGGCGGAAATGGCCTGGCCGAAGGCGTGGTAAAGCCGACCGCAGCGCACAATCGGGCTCGCCGGGCGCTACTCCGTGGCGGCATAGATCAGGGCAGCGACAGGCAAGGCAAGGCCGATCCACGAAGCCAGCATCCAGCCCCCTTGGACGAAGGCCCAGGCGCCGAGGGCGGACCCGGCGGCGCCGGCCGTGAAGAAGGTCGCCATATAGAGGCCGTTGAGCCGGCTGCGATGCTCCGGCCCGAGCGCGAAGATGGCGCGGAAACCCAACACCACATTGCCCTGGACGCCGAAATCGAGAGCGACGGCGGCGACGACCAGGCAGGCAAGGTTTAGACCTGACCCGGCCACGTCGATATGCGCCACCAGGAAGGCCAGCGCGACCAGCAACATCGAGATCAGGGTCGCGATGCGGCTATGGCCGCGATCGGCGAGCCGTCCGGCAATCGGCGCGGCGGCGACACCAGAGGCGCCGGCAAGCGCGAACAGCGCGATGCCGCGCTGGGAGAAGCCGAATTCGGAGCTCGCGAGCAAGAGCGGCGTCACGGTCCAGAACAGGCTGAAGGCGGCGAACAGGCAGGCCTGGTAGAGCGCACGACGCCGGAGCAGCGGCGTGGTCCGCACCAGATGCGGCATCGACATCAGCAGTGCGCCGTAATGCATGCGCGCCACGGGCCTGCGCTCCGGCAACGTCATCCAGAGCACGGTCGCGAGCGCGATCATCAGCGCCGTCGAGCCGAAGAAGACGGCATGCCACGACAGCGCCGCGGTGACGAAGCTGGAGGCGGGCCGTGCCAGCATGACGCCGAGCATCAAGCCGGTCGAGACGTTGCCGACGACGCGGCCGCGAATGGCTTCCGGCGCGAGATGTGCGGCGTAGGGAATGATGATCTGCACCGCGACCGAGCCGAGACCAATGAAGAGCGCGGCGGTCAGGAACGGCAGCGCCTGCGTCGCGAACGCGGCCGCGAGCAGCGCCGCGGCGCCGAGCATGATGACGGAGCAGATCAGCTTGCGGTTCTCGACGAGATCGCCGAGCGGGACGATCAGCAGCAGCCCGATGCCGTAGCCGATCTGCGTCATGGTCACGATCAGCCCCGCCGCGGCGTGCGACAGGCCGAGCGCGGCGCTGATCGGGCCGATCAGCGGCTGGGCATAGTAGATGTTGGCGGCGACCATGCCGCAGGCCGCAGCCAGCAGGAAGGTCAGTCGCTGCGACACCGCGCGCGTCTCCGGCGCAGTGTCGATCGTGGCATTCATCGTCATTCACAAGTCTCCAGAAATCGGGAATGATCATTCCCCAATTTGACAAAGGTTCAGGCCAGCAGCTTCATCGCGACCGCGACGAGGCGGTCGGCCTCGAGCGGCAGCCGCGCCTTGCCGACGACGCGCAGGCCCTGGGTGATGCAGATCATCAGCCGCGCGGTGTCGTCGGCCGCGACGGAGTCGGGAATCGAGCCGTCGGCCTGGCCCTCGCGAATGAGGCTGGCGATGAAATTCTCGTTGCTCCTGAGCTGTGCGATGACACGCGCTCCGATCTCGGAATCGAGCGCGGACAACTCGATCGCGCTGCCGACGACGAGGCAGCCGCGCCGCCCTTCGCTGCCCCGGGAGTACTCGACATAGGAGCGAAGCACGTTGCGCACCCGCTCCCGGCCGTTGTTGCCCTCGGCCGCGGCGCTTCGAGTCTGCTCCTGCCGCCGCGCCGTGTAGCGCTCGAAGGCGGCGAGAAACACGGCACGTTTGTCCCGGAAAGCCTTGTAGACGCTGCCGGTGGCCAGTCGCATCGCCGCGGTGAGGTCGCCGATCGAGGTGGCATGGTAGCCCCGCTCGCGAAACACCCGCACCGCCCGGTCGAGGGCGGTATCCATGTCGAACTCCCGGGGACGACCGGGCGCACGGAGAACGGGTTGCGATCGGAGGGGTTTTTTTTGCATTGCGGGATAATAGGGAACGATTGTTCCCGAATAAAGACACGCTGTTGTGAACGCGAAAAACATCCTCGATATCTGAGGATGTGATCCGGCCTCTATTGACCTGCGTTTAATCGGTCAGCGCCGCGCGCGAGGGCGCCAATCACCACCAGCCCGCTGACAGGCGCGGACCATAGAACTGCCCATAGAGCATCGGCTGGTCGCGCGGCATTGTGCGCGGCGCCGGATGCCGGCGATGCTGTTGTGCGACATGCTTGTTCGGCGTCGGCGGCGCGGCGCGCTTCGGCTCGCCGGCTGATTGCTCAGCCATCGCGAACGCCTGACGCGTGCCGCCCTGCGTATCCGGCGCAGGTGCAGAAGGCGCTGCAGCCACCGCGACGTCAGGTGGCGGCACTCGCGGCGCGCTGGTGTCGAAGACGATCTTCTCGGGCCATCTTTGTGCGGAATGAATCCGCACGACCGGATCCTGCCCGACCTGGACGGCAACGTTTTCGGGACTGCCCATGTAGCGGTCGACTAGAAACAGCAGCGCCAGCAGAACGCCGCCCGTGAAGATGAAATAGCGGATGAGCGGCATGGGTCCCTCGATCACCTCGCTATCGAGGTCGGCACGGCAACGGGAAAGAACAGCAAATGGTTCCGGATGAGTGTCGACCTCGTCCCGCACAACCGTGAGCGGATAACGGCCTTGGCGAGGAACCAACCTCCACCGCCGCCATTCTCCCTGAGAGCCAAGGAGCGGAATCATGACCAGACACCTGACGCGAGCCGATCTCGCGCGCGGCGTGGCCGGCGCGGTTTCCATGCTGGTCCTTTGCGCGACGGCGGTGTTCACCATCGCCAGCCATTTCGCATTATGAGGAAGACGTTCGCATGACACCCGACCCCGAGGAGTCGGTGAGGCTGCAAGGTTACGGCGAGATGACGCTGCGCACCGCCATCGCGACGCTGATGGCGCTCGCGCCGCGCGACCGCTCCGAGGCCGCCATCTTCCGCGTCCGCGACGGCTCGCAATTGGCCGGAAGGGAGATCGCCGAACTTGCTTCGGACTGGGGCATCGAGTCAGCAACCGAGATCAGGTCGCCGAGCATCGTCCCCGACCAGCACTGGCCCGACATCGTTCGCGGCATGGTGCGCGAAGCGCCGCTGCCCTCATTGCTGGTGGCGTTCCTGCTGGGCGTGCTGGTGGCGCGACGGTAGCGGGTTCCGACGCGGAACATGGTCGTTGCTGAACTGCAACGGTTCCCGACAATCAAACGCCGAACAAAAGAAACTCCCATTGCAGCCACGAACCCCGCTCACAACGCCGTGCGAAATGCGGGGAATCTCGATGCGTGCGCAAAGAATCTGGAAAGTGAATGGGGCCACCAACGTTGGGCAGCTCCAATCCAGATTGGATGATCTGAACAAGCGTCTCAATGAACTCGAGAGCCAGCACCCGGAGAGCTGGAAGATCGAGGAGCTGAAGTCGAGCGCGCTCAGCCTATCGCGTGAGATCGACGACATCCGCTGCGCCGAGGCGACGGCAGCGCTGAGCGAGTTGCTGCGGAAGTAGATAAGGGTCGGCAGCCGGGAGTTGCGTTAACGGCACATTCGATTGTGCTATCGATATCCACCGCGATGGCGCGAGGTTGAGCTTCGATTCGAGCTATTGGGTGCACGGCCGCATCAAGGCCAAGCGTATCGTCTCATTCGCACCGTGGCCGGTGGGATAGCCCAGCAGACGGTAGCCATGCCGCGTCGGCAGGCCCCTCTGCCCGCTCAAATCCGGCGTGGACCCGTCCGCAAAATCCGTGCAAGAAGGCCCACAAGGCGCGGCGGCCGATCCGCCAAGCCTCTGGAAAACGGTAACTTTTGGAAGAATGGTCGGAGTGGCAGGATTCGAACCTGCGACCCCTGCGTCCCGAACGCAGTGCTCTACCGGGCTGAGCCACACTCCGACAAGAAGGCGGCTTATAGCGTCGGGTTTGACGCACCGCAAGCGGCGGGTTTGAGGAATTTTGTCTCAGTGAAAATGGATCTGGAAACGCTGATTCTGCCGGCAGGCCAGGCGGCCTCGGAGGCTGCGGCCCGGACGCTTGCGGCCGGAGGGCTGGTCGCATTCCCGACCGAGACGGTCTATGGGCTCGGGGCGGACGCCGCCAATGCGACCGCGATTGCCCATCTCTACGCCGCCAAGGGACGGCCGGCCTTCAATCCGCTGATCGCGCATGTCGCCGACCTTGCCGCCGCGCGGCGGATCGGCCGGTTCGATGCCCGCGCCTTGAAGCTTGCGGAGGCGTTCTGGCCGGGGCCGCTGACGCTGGTGGTGCCGAAGACCGAAGGCTGCCCGGTGGCTGAGCTGGCCACCGCAGGCCTCGATACGGTCGCGATCCGCATTCCGGCCCACCCGGTCGCGCAGGCGATCCTGCGCGCCTTTGGCGGAGCCGTGGTGGCACCGTCTGCAAACATCTCCGGCCATGTCTCGCCGACGCTGGCCGCCCATGTCGAAAGCGACCTTTCGGGGCGCATCGATTTGATCGTCGATGGCGGGCCGGTCGAGGTCGGCGTCGAATCGACGATTATCGGTTGCTTCGAGGCGCCGGTGCTGCTGCGCCCCGGCGGGCTTTCGCGCGAGCGGATCGAGGCCGTGCTGGGCGTGCCGCTGGCGCGGCCGCCCGCCGACGAGAGCGACGATTCGCAGCCGCTTGCGCCGGGCATGCTGGCTTCGCACTACGCCCCGCGCGCCTGCGTGCGGCTGAATGCGCGCGACGTGTCCCCAGGCGAAGCGCTGCTGGCGTTCGGCCCCGCGCGCCTGCCTGGCCTCGAGGCCGCGGCGGCGGTCATGAATCTGTCGTGCGCCGGTGATCTCGATGAAGCCGCCGCCAATCTGTTCGGCTATCTTCGGACTCTCGATGCCAAGGGTCCGCGGGCGATCGCGGTGATGGCAATTCCCGAGGAAGGCTTGGGCGAAGCCATCAACGACCGGCTGCGCCGCGCGGCCGTGGCGCGCTAGCGCATGATCCGGCTCCAGAGCGCCGCGTTAGCGCAAAGTGTGTAACGGCTATGCGCAAGAAGATAAGAAGCGGAATGAAAGAAGACGATATGAACATCAATAAATCAGCCCCATCTCCGCTTGCGCCCGAGCTGATCGAAAAATTCCGCAAGATCGTCGGCGACCGGCACGCGATCACCGATGCCGCGGATATCGAGGCCTACGTCACCGAGGAGCGCAATTTGTTCCACGGCCGCTCGCCGCTGGTGTTGCGTCCGGGCTCGACCGCGGAAATTTCCGCGATCTGCAAGCTCGCCTCCGAGCACAGAATCGCGCTGGTGCCGCAGGGGGGCAACACCGGCCTCGTCGGCGGACAGACCCCGCACAATGGCGAGGTGGTGGTGTCGCTGCGCCGGCTGGACAAGATCCGCGAGGTCGACACCGCCTCCAACACCATGACCTGCGAGGCCGGCGTGGTGCTGCAGATCGCGCAGCAGAAGGCGGCCGAGGTCGACCGGCTGTTTCCGCTGTCGCTGGGCGCGGAAGGAAGCTGCACCATCGGCGGCAATCTCTCGACCAATGCCGGTGGCACGGCGGCGCTGGCCTATGGCGTCGCACGCGAGATGGCGCTGGGGCTCGAGGTGGTGCTGGCCGACGGGCGCGTGCTCAATGTGCTGTCGAAGCTGAAGAAGGACAATACCGGCTACAATTTGCACAACCTCTTCATCGGCGCCGAAGGCACGCTCGGCATCATCACGGCGGCGACCCTGAAGCTTTTCCCGAGGCCGCGGGCGGTCGAGACGGCGTTCGTCGGGCTGAAGTCGCCGGACGCGGCGCTAAAACTCCTGACGATCGCGCAGGGCGAGGCTGCCAACGCACTGACGAGCTTCGAGCTGCTCTCGGAGATGGCGGTCGATTTCTCGATCCGCCACGGCATCGACGTGCGCGATCCGCTTCAAGAGAAACATCCCTGGTACGTGCTGATGGAATTGTCCTCGCCGGGCGAGGACGCCCGCACGCCACTGGAATCGATCCTCGGCCGCGCCATGGAAGAGGAGATCGTCGACGACGCCGTGATCGCGGCCAATCTCACCCAGCGCGCCGGTTTCTGGAAGCTGCGCGACGAGATGTCGGCGGCGCAGAAGCCGGAGGGCGGCTCGATCAAGCACGACATATCCGTGCCGGTCGCCGCCGTGCCCGCCTTCATCGCCGAGGCCGACGCCGCGGTGGTCAAGCTGATCCCCGGCGCGCGACCGGTGCCGTTCGGTCATCTCGGTGATGGCAATCTGCATTACAATGTCAGCCAGCCCGTCGGCGCCGACAGCGCGGATTTCCTCGCGCGCTGGCACGAGATGAACGCCGTGGTGTTCGAGATCGTGCTGCGCATGGGCGGCTCGATCTCGGCCGAGCACGGCATCGGCGTGCTCAAGCGCGACGAGCTGCCCGACGTGAAGGACAAGACCGCGATCGAGCTGATGCGCGCGGTCAAGGCGATGCTCGACCCCCTTGGAATTATGAACCCCGGTAAAGTGCTGTGAACGCCTCTCTCTCCCCTGCTCCGCTCGCAATCGCCCCGATCGACGATACCGATGTCGAAACCGTCGTTGCGCTGTGGCAGCGCTGCGGCCTGACGCGGCCCTGGAATGATCCGCATTCCGACATCGCGCTGGCGCGGCGCCGCGACAACTCGACGATCCTGATCGGCCGTGATGGCGGTGCAATCGTTGCGACCGCCATGGTCGGCCATGACGGCCATCGGGGCTGGGTCTATTACGTCGCCGTCGATCCCGATTGCCGTAAGCGCGGCTACGGCCGCGTCATCATGGCCGCGGTGGAGGACTGGTTGCGCCAAGCCGGCATCGCGAAGCTCCAGCTCCTGGTCCGTCGCGAGAACGCGCAGGCCAATGCATTCTACCAGTCGCTCGGCTTCGAGGAATCCACCTCGGTGATGTTCCAAAAGTGGCTCGACGGCCGCGATCCGACACCTTAGCTTGTATCTGGAAGACAGTGATGACCCTTTCCGACCGCGTCCGCATCAAGGACGTCCGCGTGCTCTCGGACAATTGGACTGTCCTGAAAAGCACCACGTTCGAATACCGGCGCGCCAATGGCGAGTGGCAGACGCAGCACCGGGAAACCTATGAACGCGACAACGCCGCAGTCGTGCTGCCCTACAATCGCGCAGGGCGCACGGTGATCCTGGTGCGCCAGTTCCGACTGCCAGCGTATATCCGCGGTTACGACGATCTGCTGATCGAAGCGGCCGCCGGCGTGCTGGACGATGCCTCTCCGGAAGAGCGCATCCGCGCCGAGACCGAAGAGGAAACCGGATATCGCCTCCATCACGTGCAGAAGATTTTCGAGGCTTTCATGAGCCCCGGCGCGGTGACGGAGAAGATGCATTTCTTCATCGCCGAGTATGAGCCGGAGATGCGGGTCAGCGACGGCGGTGGCCTGGTCCATGAGGGCGAGGATATCGAGGTGCTGGAGCTTTCGATCGACGACGCGCTCGCGATGATCCCTGACGGGCGGCTCGTGGACGCGAAGACGATCATGCTGCTGCAACACGCGGCACTGCATATCTTCAGGTAGCTTGCGAGCTGCCTCCTCCCCTCCCCCTCCAGGGCAGGGCCATCGCATATGCTCTTGCGGCGGGAACGCGCTCGGCCTTCATGGTTCGAGACGCGCCGTAAGGCGGCGTTCCTCACCATGAGGGTCTAAGATTTTGCCACAAAACAAGACCTCATCCTGAGCAGCCCGCCAAAAGCGGGCGTCTCGAAGGATGGGCCGCAAGGAGCCTGCCTGCCAAACTCTCTCTCATATGCGATTGCCCTACCTGGAGGTGGAGGGTAAGTGACACCGCTGATGCAGTTTTCTTCGCTAATTGCAATCCAGACCTGCGCTTCCTCACCCCCCGTTGAGCAATTCGCCGACTATCTCTAGTCTGGCGCCAACAAGAACCAGAGGAGACGCGCTCCATGTCCGCTCCGCGCGACGACGAATTCGGCTTTGCGCCCGACTACGACTCTCCCGTCCCCTATATGCAGCGCACGCGCGATTATTACGCGGCGATCGGGTACACCACGCCGTATCGCTGGGCACATCATGTCGAGGCGCCGTTCCAGCCGCTGAAGAAGCAGCTTTCGCGGTCGCGCGTCACGGTCATCACGACGGCCGCTCCTTTCGATCCGACCAAGGGCGATCAGGGACCGGGCGCCGCCTATAACGGCAGCGCGAAGTTCTACCAGGTCTATGACGGCGACACCGCCAAGCAGCACGACTTACGCATCTCGCACATCGGCTACGACCGCAAGCACACTTCGGCCACCGACAGCGGCACCTGGTTTCCGCTGCCGCAGCTATTGAAGGCGTCCGCCGCCGGGCGCATCGGCGAAGTCGCCCCGCGTTTCTTCGGCGCACCGACCAACCGCAGCCATCGCGTCACCCTCGACACCGACGCGCCGGAGATCCTGGCACGCTGCCTCGCCGACGAGGTCGATGTCGCAATCCTGGTGCCGAACTGCCCGGTCTGCCACCAGACCACGGCGCTGGTGGCGCGGCATCTGGAGCGGAACGGCATCCCGACCGTGATCATGGGCTGCGCCAAGGACATCATCGAGCACGCCGCCGTGCCGCGCTTCTTGTTCAGCGACTTCCCGCTCGGCAATTCCGCCGGCAAGCCGCATGACGTCGCCTCGCAGGCGCACACGCTCGAGCTGGCGCTCAGGCTGCTGGAGACGGCGAGCGGATCCCAGACGACGATGCAGTCGCCGCTGCGCTGGAGCGAGGACGCCTCCTGGAAGCTCGATTACAACAACGTCGCGCAGCTCAGCCCTGAAGAGCTCGCGCGGCGCCGCGCCGAATTCGACAAGCAGAAGGAGATCGCGCGCGGCAACCGCGCCGCCTGACGTCGTCTGCTCCACACCAAAAAAAATTCAAGGAGGAAGGCAGACGTGACGCGACCATTCGAGGGCGTGAAGATCCTGGACTTCACGCAAGTGCTTGCCGGCCCCTATGCGAGCTACCAGCTCGCGCTGCTCGGCGCCGACGTCATCAAGGTCGAGCGGCGCGAGGGCGAGGACATGCGCCGCACGCCGCTGTCGCGCGAATGGGCCGAGCGCGGGCTGGCGCCGGCATTCCAGGCCATCAACGGCAACAAGCGCAGCCTGACGCTCGATCTGCAAAAGCCCGACGCCATCGGCATCGTGAAGAAGCTCGCCGCAGAGGTCGACGTCGTCATGGAGAATTTTCGGCCGGGCGTGATGGACAAGCTCGGCATCGGCCATGAGGCGCTCTCCGCGATCAATCCAAGACTGATCTACTGCGCGGTGTCCGGCTTCGGGCAGACCGGCCCCGACCGCTTGCGGCCCGGCTATGACGGCAAGATGCAGGCGCTGTCCGGCATCATGGCGATCACCGGCCATCCCGAGACCGGACCGACGCGCGCCGGCTTTGCGGTCTGCGACGTGCTGTCCGGCGCGACCGCTGCGTTTGCAGTGTCGAGCGCGCTGTACCAGCGCGACCGCACCGGCAAGGGACAGCTCGTCGACGTCTCCATGCTGGAGGCGACGCTGGCTTTTCTCTCCGGCCAGATCGCCGATTGGTCGGTCGCCGGCCACCGCCAGCAGCTCTCGGGCAATCAGGCGGTGAGCCGCAAGACCACGGCGAACCTGTTCAAGGCCGGCGATGGCTACATCCTGCTCGCCGTCAACAACGAGAAGCAATACCGCGCGCTGATGCGCACGCTCGGCCGCGAGGACACGCTCTCGGACCCGCGTTTTGCCGATTGGTTCTCGCGCAACGAGAACGAGCCCGCGCTGCGCGCCATCATCGAACAGGCACTCGCGGCAAAGCCCGCGCGCGAATGGGAGACGATCCTGGAAGACGCCGGCGCGCCCTGCGCCAGCATCTGGAAGATCGAGGAGATCATCGACCATCCGCAGATCGCAGCGCGCGGCGCCATCCAGGAGCTCGACACGCCCTATGGCCGCCTGCGCTTCGCCGGCAGTGGCTTTCGGCTCGCGCATGGCGGCGGCAAGCTCGACCGCATGGCACCTGAGTTGGGCGCGGATACAGACGCCGTGCTGAGAGAACTCGGCTATGACGCTTCGGAGATCGCCGACCTGCGTACGCGCGAGATCGTCTGAGCATCCGAGCGGATTCGCGCGGGCTAGATTGCCTTGGCTGCAACCTTCGCCGCGGCGAGGATGTCCCGTCTTATGCCATCGTCCTTCACCGCGCGCGCCAGGTCGGCCGCCCCAGTCAGAATCGCAAGCAGCGCCAGCGCCCGCTGCCGCGCATGCGCGCCGCGGAAACCGTGTGCAACCAGATCCACCAGGCGCTCCAGCTCCGCTTGATAGACGGCGCGCGTTGCGGCGTCCGAACGCGCAACGTCTGACGAAAAGCTGGGCAGCGCACAGGCCTCATCGAGGCCGACCTCCATCCGCTCCCCCAGATAGAAATCGATGAACGGGTCGCGCCAGCCGCTGCCGTAACGCTCCTGAAACTGACTGACGCCGCCGCGCAGGAACGCCAGCCCGTCCGCTACCGCAAGCCGGAACGCATCTGCCTTGGAATCGAAATGGGCGTAAAATGCCCCGGACGTGAGGCCTGCCCCCTTTGCGAGCGCGTCCACTCCGGCACCGCCAAATCCGCCGGTGCGGAAGCCACGCCCGGCCGCATCCACCAGCCGCGCTCGCGCGTCGCCTTCATCCTTCCGCGGTCGTGCCATCGCCAATCACCTCATCGATAGCGATCGTTATATTGCCCTTGACGCAATAGCGATCGTTATGTTTTATATAACGACCGTTATCTTACGGTTCAAAGCTGGAGAACTGACATGCCCATCCAAATCATCGTTCCCGAAGGCGCGCTGACGCCGGCCGGAGAAGCCGAGGCGTTCGGCAAGCTCACCGAGCTGCTGTTGCGGCTGCACGGCCTGACCGGCAACCGCTTCATGACGCCGAACGTCATCGGCGAGGTGACGGTAGTTCCGAAGAGCCGCACCTACTCCGGCGGCAAACCCGCTGATATCGCGGTGTTCGAGCTCAAGGTGCCATCGTTCGTCCTGCCGACGCAGGAGCTGAAAGACGCCTGGATCTCCGAGGGAACGGCGATCATCGAGGCGGCGGCCGAGGGACGCATCAAGCGCGAGCACATCTTCGCCAACGTCAACTATGCCGTGGACGGCGGCTGGGGGATCGGAGGCAAGGCCTTCAGCAACGCCGCGCTTGGATCAGCCGTCGCCGCAGCCTGATCCCGCATTGTCCTGACAACGATAGTTTCAGTCGCGTGGTGGGCAAAGGCGCAACGCGCCGTGCCCACCATTTCTCCGCTTATTCGGCGCGCAACAGCGGAGTGAACGGCAACAGCTCGCCTAAAACAACGAGCCCTGCCCGTCGTCCGCCGACGTGTCCGCGGCTTTTCGCGCCATCTTCTTCGGCTTCGGCGCCTCCGCTTCCATCTCTTCGGCGCTGATCGGCAGCACGAGTTGCGCGTCGTCATTGGCGACGCGGTTGACGCGGGTGGAGACCGGGTGCCAGGCGAATTCGCCGATGCGCGGGGCCGCCATCAACGGCAGCACCGTGTCGATCTCGTCGCCTCGACTATCCAGCCAGCGCTCGAAGTCGCGCGGGCTGATCGTCACGGGCACGCGGTCGTGCAGCGTGGCGAGATCCTCGCTCGCCGCCGCCGTGACGATCGCGACCGTGTCGAGCTCCTCGCCATTCGGCCCGACCCAGGTCTCGAACACCGCGGCAAAACCGAGCGGCTCGCCATCGGCGCGGTGAATGAAGAAGGGCTGCTTGCGGCCCTCGACGGCCTTCCACTCGTAATAGCCGTCGGCCGGGATCAGGCCGCGGCGCCTGCGAATCGCGTTCTTGAAGGCGGGCTTTTCCAGCACCGTCTCCGAGCGGGCATTGATCAGGAGCGTAAATCCCCGGGGATCCTTGACCCAGCTCGGCAACAGGCCCCAGCGCATCAGGCGGAAGTGACGCGCGCCGTTCTCGACCAGCACGACGGGAATCGGTTGTGTCGGCGCGACATTGTACCGAGGCGGGAAATTCGGCTGCTCGATATAGCCGAAAAGTTGCCGCAAAGCCGCGGGGGCCGAAGTTATGACGAAACGTCCGCACATCCTTGGAGGCCTATATAGGTTCCGTTCAGGTCCTTTTAACCCCGAACGTTAACACTGCGGCCGATGAGCTCAACGGTCTCAGCACCCGCGCGGACGCATGTACAGACGGGCCCCGAGGCTGCGGCCTGGGCCGAGCGTCTGCGCGTGGCCAACATCAACCCGCGGACCGGGCTTGCCACCGACTATCTGAACCATTTCAATGAAGCCGTGATGCTGCTCGAAATGGTCCCGGACATGCCGGAATGCGCGGACGATTTTTTGACCTGGACGCCGCTGTCCTATGCCGAGCATTTCACCGCCTCGAACTTCAAGGCGCGCGATCTCGCGATCGAAGCCTATGAGAAGGCGGATCCGTCCGTGCGCGCGCAGTTCGACCACATCACCGACACCATGACCTCGATCCTGACCGCGGTCGGTTCGGCCATGCGCGAGGTCGAGAAGGACACCACCCGCGTCCGCCTCGCCGAGCAGGCCTCCCTCTGGGTCAAGCCGCTGATCGCCGCCTGCGGCGGCATCATCAATGGCGGCGCGGAAGCCGACGTCGACACCATCATGGCGAACTGAAGTCGTGACCGGCACCGTGCAGCCCACCCATCCCCAGCTCGCGGTCAGCGCCGCAATCTTCCGCGACGGCAAGGTGCTTCTGACCCGCCGTGCTCGATCGCCCGCCAAGGGGTTCTATTCGCTACCGGGCGGCCGGGTCGAGTTCGGCGAATCGCTGCACCAGGCGCTTAAGCGCGAGGTCGACGAAGAGACCGGGCTCGAGATCGAGATCATCGGCCTTGCCGGCTGGCGCGAGGTACTTCCGTCCACAGGCGGGGCCGGCCATTACCTCATCCTGTCTTTTGCCGCCCGCTGGATCGCCAGGGAACCGCGTCTGAACGAGGAACTCGACGATTACCGCTGGATCGGTCCCGACGCGCTTGCCGGCCTCGGCGACCTCAAGCTGACGGGGGGCCTGGAGGAGGTCATCCAGGCGGCGGCGCGGCTGGTCGGCTCATAAACCCGTCCGCGAGCTCCGCTGCACCTCTCCAGCTTGCGGGGGAGGGAGGGCGCGTTCACTGCGCCCCTCACCGCGCCTTGCGTCCACCGTCGGGAGGGGGCATACACCGGCCGATGTCCACGCGATTTCTGGCCGTTTTTGCCCTGATTCTCGCCTGCGCCGGGGCGCCTGCCCGGGCCCAGGACGTGGCAGCGCCGTTCGACGCCGATTTGCAGCGGCTGGCCGAGATCCTCGGCGGGCTGCATTACCTGCGCGGCATCTGCGGGGCCAATGAGGGCAACAAATGGCGCAACGAGATGCAGGCGCTGATCGACGCCGAAACCCCCTCTGGCGAGCGCCGCACCCGCATGATCGCCGGCTTCAACCGCGGCTATAACGGCTTTCAGCAGACCTACCGGAGCTGCACCCCGGCGGCCACCGTCGCCATCCGCCGCTACATCGAGGAAGGCTCGAAGATCTCGCGCGACCTCACCGCGCGTTACGCGAACTGAGGTCCGCCGTCATTCCGGGGCGCGACGAAAGTCGCGAGCCCGGAATCCATCGGGCCATAGAAACCGCCGTGCGATGGATTCCGGGCCCGCGCCTGACGGCACGTCCCGGAATGACGAGAGTGGTTGACCCGCGTCCTCACCACGAGCCTCGAGCGTTGGGACGAAGCCGCCGGGGAACAACGAGGCCGTCTTTGTCCACCGCCATTAACCTTTCCTAAAGATGTGGCCTAGGCGGCGTTAATACGCGTGCTACACCTCTCGTACAGCGCATCGCCGTGGATCGCGCCTCAAGCCTTGTCGAGTTTCATGAGCCAGCCGATTTCCTATGCCCCCGACCGCGCGCCGCTGCCCGATCACGAGCAGAAACAGGCTGCACTCAGCTATCTCAATGAGGCCTGGGCCGAGGCACGCCATGACGGCGTCGACGGCGATTGCCTGGCGCAGGCGAGCCTGTTCGCGGCGTTCGCGGAACTCGTCGGCACCTATGGCGAGGACGCCGTGGCGAAGTTCGTCGAGGGCCTGCCCGGCCGCGTGCGCAACGGCGAATTCTCAGTCGGAATAGCCCGGCAGTAAGCCCGCTCAAAAATGACCCCGCCACACGGACGGGGCCAGTCATCGGATGAATGACTTTGCGGGAGGTCGCGAAGTCCGCTGCCTTTATCGCACGGAAGCGGCCTTCCGCAGATAAGCATTAGTCTGGAGCCGGCCGGTAGGTTTTCCCGATACGACCGGGAACGCGAATCGCCTGTTCGTCACGGCTCGACCTTGAGAGTCGCTTTCATGTTGGGATGATAGCGGCAGTAATAATCGACAGTTCCCGCCTTCTTCACGACGAATGTCGCCGATTTCTTCGGCGGCAGAGTCACGTCAAAGTCCCCTTTCTTCGCAGTGGCAGTGTGGGCAAAGACGTCGTTGTTGATCCACGATATGGTATCGCCGACCTTCGCGGACACCTCAGCCGGCGATATCACGAGATTTTCCATCACGATCTGAACGGTCGCGGCATGCGCCGGGACGACCATCGACAGGAACGCGACCGCAAGCGCAATCGAAGGAAATCGCCCCGGCTTCATCGCGCGCTCCCTATTTCAGCTCCGCCGCGACGTGCTCGGCGTGCTGCTCGTGCCCCTGGAATATCTTCAAGCCCGTCTGCAACAGGCCCTTGAGCTCCGCATTGTTGGCGGCGGGAATGAGCTGGGTCTCCAGCGCGCTGTTGACGGTCTTGTGGTAGGCGACCTCGTTCTCGACATAGGCCTTGTCGAAGGCCGCGCCGTTCAGCTTGCCGCGTTCGGCAAGCTTGTCGCTCGCCTGCTTCGACAGCGTGCGGCTGGTGTCGTTGTCTTCAGGCTTCACGTTGAGCTTCTTGACCAGCGCGAGCGCCTGCTTGTTGACCGCTTCGTGGTCGCGCACCATGTCTTCCGCGAACGCCTTCACGTCCTTGCTCTTGGCCTTCTTCAGCGCCTGCTTGGCAGCGTTGATGTCGATCACGCCTGCCGTGTAGGCGATATGCGCGATCTGCGGATCGGTCGGCTTTGCGCCTTGCGCCAGCGCAGGGCTGATCAGTAGGGCGATCGTGGCGACCGCCGCGCTCCATCGGATGAACATGTCTAACACTCCTGTGGCGCCGGCTTTCCCGGCGTGTTTCTTCACAGGGATTGGATGGTCATTCGCAGCCGAGGTTCCCGAAAAAAGCGAGGTCCGATCTAGAGGCCGAGGCCGAGCCGTCTCAGCACCGCTTCGGTCAGGCGCTCGCAGCGCTGACCGGCGAACGGGAACGCATCCATCATCACCGGACCGATCTTCTTCTCGACGTTCTCGCGCAGCATCGTGCGCGCGCGGTGCAGCCGCGTCTTCACCGTCTCCGGCCTGACGCCCAGCAGCTCGGCCGTCTCTTCCACATTCATCCCCTCCATCACGCGTGCGATGAAGACCATGCGGAAGGCTTCCGGCAATTCATCGACGGCGTGCTCGACGACGCGCTGGATCTCACGTTGGGCCATGGACTTTTCCGGATCGGCTGAAGCGGAGGAAAGGGGAAACTGGATGATCTCGGCATTGAGGGTCGCCTCTGGCAGCGCATCAAGTTCCACATGCGGTCTCCGGCCCCTCGTCCGGCCGAGCGCCTCGTTGATGACAATGCGCGACAGCCAGGTCGAAAGACCGGACTCGCCGCGAAAGCCATCGAGATGGGTGAAGGCCCTGACATAGGTCTCCTGCACCACGTCCTCGGCCTCGCTGTCGCTGCGCAGAATGCCGCGCGCGAGGCGATAGAGCCTGCGGTTGTTGGCCTGCATGATCAGGCGCAGCGCCGCCTCGTCGCGAGCCCGTGCGCGGTCGATCAGCTCGGCTTCGGACGTCTTTGCCGATGTCCCGGCCTCAGTGGGTAGGCCAGTTGCGGTCCGTTGGGGCTTCATGGACTCGTCTCCAATTTAGCCATTGGATGCACGCCCGCCGAAAAGGTTCCCGGCTTTATTGCCGCAGCATATCACTGCAGTGCCGCGACCAAACCCTCTTCAATCCGTCTCGATCGGGAGCGCCGGATCCCTCGCCCACTCTCCCATCGAGCCGTCATAGAGGGTGAGCTTGTCATAGCCGAGCTGCGTCAGCAGGAAGAGATCGATCGTGGCGGAGATGCCACCCCCGCAATAGCAGACCACTGTCTTGTCGCGCGTGACGCCTTGCGCAGCAAACTTCGCCTCGGCATCGGCCAGTGTGGTCAGTGTCTTGTCGGCAGAATTGACCAGCGTGGCCGCAGGAACGTTGACGCTGCCGGGAACGCGACCGGGCCGGCCATAGCGGCTCGGTTCCAGCCCGCGATGGAATTGCGGGCCGAGCGCGTTGACGATGACAGTCGCGGGATCGCCGATCCCTGCCATCACCGCGGATTTGTCGACGAAAAAGCCGGCACGCGGCGCGGCCTTGAAGCTGGAAGCCGGATATCCCTTCGGCGCGCCCGTCTCGATCACACGTCCCTCGGCCTTCCATTTGTCGAACCCGCCGTCGAGCACGTGCGCATCGACGCCGAGCGAACGCAGCATCCACCAGAACCGCGTCGCCCACATCATGGTGCCGATGCTGTAGAGTACGATGGTCTTGGATGCATCCAGACCGTGGCGGCCGAAGGCAGCCTCGAGCTGGGCGGTCATCGGCATCATGAAGAACGGACGCACGGAAGTGTCGGAGAACTCGCCTTGCAGATCGAGGAAATCGGCGCCCGGGATGTGGCCGGCTGCAAAGGTCTTGTCGCCGGACACGGCGATATACGGCACGTCGCTACCCTGCGGCACCGGCTCGTTGTAGGTCGTGCAATCGTAGATGCGCAAGTCGGGCGCGCCGAGCATGGCGGCGAGTTGTTCGGTGGTGATGAGGGATGCCGGTTGGGTCATTCTCGCCTCACATTGCGGAGCCTTAGCCCGGGTGAGCGTAGCGAAACCCGGGACCGGCCAAAAGCAAAATCCCGCATGTCGCTGCGCTCATCCGGGCTACGCGCTCTGCATTGCCCGCGTAGGCGGGCAATGCAGTATTCCAGAGGCCGCAGTCGTATCACCAACTATCGCCGCGGAGTACTGGATGCCCCGGTCAAGCCGGGCATGACAGCGGAGCGAGAAGCCCTACGCCTTCAGCGTCTCCAGAAACCTCACCGCCTCGCCTTGCGATGGCGTGACGAGCTCGCCCTGCCACATCACGCGGCGGCCGCGGATGAAGGTACCGACAGGCCAACCCGTAACGCGCATGCCGTCATAGGGGGTCCAGCCGGCCTTGGAGGCGACCCATTTGTTGGTGATGGTTTCGCTGCGCTTGAGATCCACGATGGTGAAGTCGGCGTCATAGCCCGCGGCGATCCGGCCCTTGCAGGCCATGTTGTAGAGGCGCGCCGGGCCGGCGCTGGTGAGATCGACGAAGCGCGCCAGCGAAAGACGGCCCGCATTGACGTGATCGAGCATCACGGGCACCAGCGTCTGCACGCCGGTCATGCCGGAGGGCGAGGCCGGATAGGTCTTCGCCTTCTCCTCCAGCGTATGCGGAGCGTGATCGGAGCCGAGCACGTCCACGATGCCCTGCTCGATGCCACGCCAGATCCCGGCGCGATGATCGGCCGAGCGCACCGGCGGGTTCATCTGCGCGAGCGTGCCGAGCTGCTCGTAGCATTCGGGCGCGGCGAGCGTCAGATGATGCGGCGTTGCTTCGCAGGAAGCGACATCCTTGTGGTCGCGCAAAAACTCGATCTCTTCCTTGGTGGAGATGTGCAGCACGTGGATGCGCTTGCCCGTCTCATGCGCGAGCTTCACGAGGCGCTGCGTCGCCATCAGCGCCGCGGTCTCGTCGCGCCAGACCGGGTGCGAGCGTGCATCGCCCTCGATGCGCAGCGACTTGCGATCGTTGAGGCGGTACTCGTCCTCGGCATGGAAGGCGGCGCGGCGGCGGATCACCTGGAAGATGCGGCGCAGGCTCTCATCGTCTTCCACCAGCAGCGCACCGGTCGAGGAGCCGATGAACACCTTGACGCCCGCGCAACCCGGTGCGCGTTCGAGCACGGGGAGGTCCTGCACGTTCTCGCGCGTGCCGCCGATGAAGAAGGCGAAATCGCAATGCATCCGGTGATGGGCCCGCCTTACCTTGTCGGTGAAATCGGCTTCCGTCACCGTCAGCGGCGAGGTGTTCGGCATCTCGAACACGGCGGTAACGCCGCCCATCACGGCGCTGCGCGAGCCGGTCTCGAGGTCTTCCTTGTGTGTCAAGCCGGGCTCGCGGAAATGCACCTGCGTGTCCATCACGCCGGGCAGGATGTGCAGCCCCTTGCAATCGATCACTTCCGCAGCTGAGGCCTGCGACAGCGCGCCGATCTCGGCGATACGGCCACCCGCGATGCCGACGTCGCGCGGGCACTCGCCGTCCTGGTTGACGACGGTGCCGCCTTTGAGGATCACGTCGAAACGCTGGGTCATGGCTGAAGGCCTCTCTCATCCCCAAGCGCAGGGCTCGAGGTCTTGTCGTTTACGCGTTGCGGGCTTACGTTCCGGAGCAACATGTCGCAAGAGATTTTCGCATGAAAGCAGCGTTTCTTCCCGACCGGAGCGTGATCAAGGTCGCGGGCGAGGATGCGCGCAACTTCCTCAACGGCCTCGTCACCACCGACGTCGACAGGCTCAAGCCGGGCCTTGGCCGATTCGGGGCGTTGCTGACGCCGCAAGGCAAGATCGTCGTCGATTTCCTGATCACGGAGGTGCCGTCCGGCCATGGCGGCGGGTTCCTGATCGACTGTCCGAAGGCCTTGGCGGACACCCTCGCCACCAAGCTGAAATTCTACAAGCTGCGCGCCAAGGTTACCGTGGAAGACCTCTCCGCCGACCTTGGCGTGCTCGCGACCTGGGACGGCCAGCTTGCGGCCCAGCCGGATCTCACCTTTGCCGATCCGCGCGACGAGCGGCTCGGCCACCGCATCCTGATCCCGGAACAGCTCAAGCAGAAGCTCGCCGACCTCATCGGCGCCGAGCTCGTCGATGCGTCCGAATATGAGGCGCAGCGGATCGCGCTCGGCGTGCCGCGCGGCGGGCTCGATTTCATGTACAGCGATGCGTTCCCGCACGAGACCAACATGGATCGTCTTGCCGGCGTCGATTTCGACAAGGGCTGCTATGTCGGTCAGGAAGTCGTCTCGCGCATGCAGCATCGCGGCACCGCGCGCACCCGCAGCGTGAAGGTGGTGCTCGAGGGCCCCTCGCCCGAGGCCGGCGCGGCGATCCTTGCCGGCGACAAACAGGTCGGCACGATCGGCTCGACCGCCGACGGCAAAGGCATCGCGCTGGTGCGCATCGACCGCGTGGCCGACGCGCTCGATGCGGGCCAGGCGCTCACTGCCGGTGGACTCGCATTGAAGCTTGCGGAGCCCGAGGCCGTTCGTATCCCAGCCAAGCAGCCCGTCGCATGAGCCGCGCTCCTCGCCTGCATCCCGACGGCCTGACACGCTGCCCGTGGCCCGGTGAAGATCCGCTCTATGTCGCCTATCACGACACCGAATGGGGCGTGCCGGAGTATGACGACCGCGCGCTCTATGAGAAGCTGATCCTCGACGGCTTCCAGGCCGGTCTCTCCTGGATCACCATCCTGCGCAAGCGCGACAATTTCCGCAAAGCCTTCGACGATTTCCAGCCGGAGAAGATCGCGCGCTACAATGCGAAGAAAGTCCATGCGCTGATGAACGATGTCGGCATCGTGCGCAACCGCGCCAAGATCGACGGCACGATCCTGAGCGCAAAGTCCTATCTGGAGATCATGGAGAAAGGCCCGGGCTTCTCGAAGCTGTTGTGGGACTTCCTCGACGGCCGGCCCAAGGTCAACCAGTTCAAGACCACGGCGAGCGTGCCGGCCTCGACGCCGCTGTCGGTGCAGATCTCCAAGGAACTGTCCTCGCGCGGCTTCAAGTTCGTCGGCCCGACCATCGTCTATGCCTTCATGCAGGCGACCGGCATGGTCAACGACCATCTCGTCGACTGCCACTGCCACGCGACCTGCGGCAAGACGCAGCGCAAGCCGCGCCTCAAGGTCAAATGACGGCGAAAAAGACGGCGCACGATGCGCAGTCCCGCGCCTGGCAGCGGATGCTGTCGGGCCGGCGGCTCGACCTGCTCGATCCCTCACCGCTCGATGTCGAGATCGCCGACATCGCGCACGGCCTCGCGCGCGTTGCGCGCTGGAACGGGCAGACCACCGGCGCTCACATCTTCTCGGTCGCGCAGCACACGCTGCTGGTGGAGACCGTGATGCGGCACGAAGCGCCGCGCGTCGATCAGCGCATGCGGCTCGCGGCCCTGCTGCATGATGCGCCCGAATATGTGATCGGCGACATGATCTCGCCGTTCAAGGCCGTGCTCGACGGCCACTACAAGGCGGTCGAGAAGCGCCTGCTCGGCGCCATCCATATCCGCTTCGGCCTGCCGCCGGTGCTGCCCGAGGAGATCACACTGGCGATCAAGGCCGCCGATCGTGGCGCGGCCTACCTGGAGGCGACCGAGCTTGCCGGCTTTGGCGAGGCCGAGGCAAAACGCCTGTTCGGCCGCGATCCCGGCCTCTCCGAGAGCGTCCGGCGCGATTATCTCACGCCCTGGACCGCGGCGCGGGCCGAGAAGCAGTTCCTCGAACGGTTCAACGCGGTGTTTGCGTCGCTTTCGTAGGGTGGGCAAAGGCGCACTTGCGCCATGCCCACCATCTTTTCGCGAGTGCAACGAAAGTGGTGGGCACGCTTCGCTTTGCCCACCCTACAGTCGCTCGCTATAATCGCCGGCAAAAAGGTCCGCCATGATCCACGTCTGCTCCCTCGCCGCGCTTCCCGAAACTGTCCGCCTCACCGGAGCCAGCCACGTGCTGACGGTGATGGCCAATGTCGAGCAGGTGGCGCGCCCTGTCTCGGTGCTGCCGGCCAATCATCTCAAGGTGTCGATGGACGACATCACCGAGGAGATGGACGGCTTTGTCGCGCCGTCGGAAGCGCATATCGAGCAGGTGCTGAACTTCGTGCGCGGCTGGGACCGCATCGCGCCGATGGTCGTGCATTGCTATGCCGGCATCAGCCGCTCCACCGCGAGCGCCTTTGCCGCCGCCTGCGCGCTCAACCCGCAGCGCGACGAGAGCGAGATCGCCCGAAAGATCCGCACGGCCTCACCAATCGCCTCGCCGAACCGGCGCATCGTCAGCCTCGCCGACCGCGCATTGGGGCGCAACGGCCGCATGCTGCGCGCGCTCGACGCGATGGGGCCGGGTGCGATGCTGGTCGAAGGCCGCCCTTTCGCGATCGAGCTCGAATGACCCCGGCGCGCCACATCGCAGGTGCGCTCCCTCTCCCGCTTGCGGGGGAGGGTTGGGGTGGGGGTGCTTCCTCAATGAACACTCCCCGAGCGGAGACAGCCCCTACCCGGATCGCATCTTACGATGCGATCCGACCTCCCCCGCAAGCGGGAGAGGTGCGGCGAGTTCGCGGACACATCGAGCCGATCAGCATGACCTCCGTTTCCGTAACGCTGTCGGTTGCCGGATGAGCGACAAGCTGCTGACGCCGATCGAGATCGGCCTGACTGCCGCGATTGTCGCGATCGAGCACCATGAGCCGCTGGTCCTCACCGCGCGCGGCGACGACGGGCTCATCGGCCTGCCGTTCGGTCCGTTCGATGCGCTGAGCCATCGCACTTTCGAAATCGGTTTGCGCGCCTGGGTCGAGGAGCAGGCGGCCTTAAGGCTCGGCTATGTCGAGCAGCTCTACACCTTCGGCGATCGCGGCCGCCATGCCGAGGTCGCCGACACCGGCGCGCACACCGTGTCGATCGGCTATCTCGCGCTGACGCGTGCGGTCGACGGAGCGGTCGCCGCGACGGCGGCGAGCTTCGAGCCCTGGTACCGGTTCTTTCCCTGGGAGGACTGGCGCGAGGAGCCGCCCGCGATCATCGCCCGCGACATCGTCCCGCCGCTGACGAAATGGGCCGAGGAGGAAACGCCGGAGACGACCCGTGCGCTGCCGCGCAAGGATCGCGTGCGGCTCTATTTCGGCGTCGATGGCGCGGCCTGGGACGAGGAGCGTGTGCTCGACCGCTACGAGCTGCTCTATGAGGCCGGCCTGATCGAGGAGGCGCGACGCGACGGCCGCCCTGCGGCATTAGCGCGCAAGACGCTGCCCGCGCTCGGCACTTCGATGCGGTACGACCATCGCCGAATCCTCGCCACCGCGATCGCCCGGCTGCGTGCAAAACTGAAGTATCGTCCTGTCGTCTTTGAACTTTTGCCTGCCGAGTTCACACTCACCGAATTGCAGTACACGGTGGAGGCGATCTCCGGCCGGCACCTGCACAAGCAGAATTTCCGCCGACTGGTCGAGACGGAAGCCTTGGTCGAACCGACCGGGGTGATGTCGACACAGACTGGCGGACGGCCGGCAGCGCTCTATCGCTTCCGGCGCGAAGTGCTCCAGGAGCGGCCGGCACCCGGCTTGCGCGTGCGCTCCCGGCGCTAGACCATTTGCGTGATCGGCCGTTGTGCGCCGATTGCCTGGAGGCCTTATGTTCGACGCCCCGTTCGACGTCTTTGCGGTGATGCTCGCGGTCGCCGCCTTCCTGATCGCGATGAAGGCCTCCAATCAGGCAGCCGAGCTGCGCAGGCGGCTGAGCTCGCTGGAGGCAGCGCTGCAAGGCCAGCGGCCGATCCAGCCGCCGCCGCTGGTGCCCTTCCAGGAGCAGGGGTCGGCGCCCGCCGAAGCCGCGCCAGAGCCGCCGCCCATCGCGCCCGAGGCCGAACCGGCGCCGCCTCTCGTCGCTGATGCCGCCGCACCGCCGCCGCTCGAGCCGAGCCCCGATGTGCCGCCGCCGGCACCGACTGCCGGGCCCGGCTTCGAGGAGCGCCTCGGCACGCGCTGGGTGGTGTGGATCGGCGGCCTTGCGCTCGCGCTCGGCGGCTTCTTCATGGTGCGCTATTCGATCGAGGCCGGCCTCGTCGGCCCCGGCGTGCGCGTCTTCCTCGGCGGGCTGTTCGCGCTGGCGCTGCTCGGCGCCGGTGAATGGACGCGGCGCAAGGAGAGCATCTCCAACATCCAGGCGCTGCCGATCGCCAACATTCCGGCGATCCTCACCGCGGCCGGAACGGCGGTGGCGTTTGCGACCATCTACGCCGCCTACGCGCTCTACGGCTTCCTCGTTCCCGCGACAGCCTTCGTGATGCTCGGCCTCGTCGCGCTCGCCACGCTCGCCGCTGCGTTGCTGCATGGACCCGCGCTCGCCGGCCTCGGCGTGGTCGGCGCCTTCGTCACGCCCGTCCTCGTCTCCAGCGGCAAGCCGGACTATTGGGCGCTCTACGTCTATCTCGCCGTCGTCAGCGCCGCGAGCTTCGGTCTTGCCCGCATCCGGCTGTGGCGCTGGCTCGCGGTGACCACCATCGCCTTCGCCGTGCTCTGGACCTTCCCCGGCCTCGATGTCGCCGAGTTGCAGGTCGCGCCGCATGCCTTCCACGTGATCGCGGGCTTCGGGCTCGCCGCGCTCCTCGTCGTCTGCGGCTTCATGTTCGGCCCCACGATCGACGACGGCCAGATCGAGCCGGTCTCGTCGAGCGCGCTCGCCGCGTATCTGTTCGGCGCGATGCTGATCGTGCTGTCGAGCGCGCATGCCGATCTTGCGCTGATCGCCTTCACGCTCCTTGTCGCGGCAACGCTCGCCGTTGCCTGGCGCGCACCGGCGGCGACCGGCGCGCTGGGCGCGGCCAGCGCCACCGTCTTCATCGTGTTCGCCGAATGGGCGGTGCGCGCCAATCCGGACATGCTGGTGCTGCCGGGCGGCCCCCTGCCCGGCATCGGCCCGACCGCGACCGACAGCGCAATGACCTTGCACCTTGTGATGGCAGCGATCTTCGCGGCCGGCTTCGGCGTTGCCGGCTTTCTCGCACAGGGCCGTTCGAGCTCGGCGATCGTCCCGATCGTGTGGTCGGCGACCGCGGTCGCAACCCCGATCGCGCTTCTCGTCGCGCTTTACGCACGCATCGCCCATCTCGACCGCTCGATCCCGTTTGCGATCCTTGCGGTGCTGCTTGCCGCTTCGTTCGGCGCAGCGACTGAAGCGCTCACGCGCCGCGGGACCCGGCCGGGTATTGCGATCTCCATCGCCCTGTTCGCCACCGGCACGCTCGGCGCGCTCGCGCTGGCGCTGACCTTCGCGCTGGAGAAGGGCTGGCTGACGATCGCGCTGGCGCTGATGTCGCTCGGCACCGCCTGGATCTCGATGCAGCGGCCGATCCCGTTCCTGCGCTGGCTCGCCGCCATCTTCGCAGGCATCGTCACCGCGCGGATCGCCTACGATCCGCGCATCGTCGGTGACGCCGTGGGCACCACACCGATCTTCAATTGGCTGCTGTGGGGCTACGGCCTGCCCGCGCTGTCGTTCTGGGCGGCGAGCCTCTTTCTGCGCCGCCGCGGCGACGATCCGCCGCTGCGGATGGTGGAGGCCGCCGCGATCCTGTTCACGGCGCTGCTCGCCTTCATGGAGATCCGTCACCTCGCGACCGGTGGCCGCATGACGTCGCCGCCCTCGCTACTCGAATTCGCGCTCCAGCTCTGCGTCACCCTCGCGATGGCAATCGGGCTGGAACGGCTGCGGTTGAGGACCCACAGCATCGTGCACAATGTCGGCGCCGTCGCCCTCACGGTGATCGCCGGGCTGATCAGCGTGTTTGGCCTCCTGATCCTGGAGAATCCGTGGCTGCTCAGCAGCGTCGATGTCGGCGGCCTCGTGTTCAACCTGCTGCTGCTCGGCTACGCGCTGCCGGCGGTGCTCATGCTGCTGCTGTCCTATGCGGTGGCAGGACATCGCCCCGCGCCTTACGCCAACACTATTGCGGGCGGCGCGCTGGTATTCGCGCTCGCTTACGTGACGCTGGAGATCCGCCGCTTCTATCACGGGCCGGTCCTGCTCTACGGCGCAACGACGGGCGCCGAGCAATACACCTATTCGATCGGATGGCTCGCTTTCGGCGTGGTGCTGCTCGGCGTCGGCATCCTCGTCAATTCGGAGCGTGCGCGGCTCGCCTCAGCCGTCGTGATCGCGCTCACGATCCTGAAAGCTTTCGTCGTGGACATGTCGACGCTGACGGGCGTCTATCGCGCGCTGTCGTTCATGTGCCTCGGTGTCGTGCTGGTCGCGATCGGCTGGCTGTACCAGCGCATCCTGTTCCGGCGGCAGGCATCGGCGCCGCCGGCACCAACGAACGCATAAGGATCAAGCCGCGCGGACCGAATCCAGGAACTGCGCGACTTCGACCTTGAGACGCGTGCTGTCGCTCGCGAGCGACTTGGCGGCCGACAGCACCTCCGTCGAGGCCGAGCCGGTCTCGATCGCGCCGCGCTGCACGTCGGTGATGTTCGAGGAGACCTCCTGCGTGCCGACCGAGGCCTGCTGCACGTTGCGCGAAATCTCCTGCGTGGCTGCGCCCTGCTCCTCGACGGCCGCTGCGATGGCGGAAGCCACCTCGGACAGCCGTTCGATGGTGCCGCCGATCTCCTGGATGGCGCTGACGGACTCCTGCGTCGCCGCCTGGATGCCCGCGACCTGCTGGCCGATCTCGCCCGTCGCCTTCGCGGTCTGCTCGGCCAGGGCCTTGACCTCGGAGGCGACCACGGCGAAGCCGCGGCCGGCTTCGCCCGCGCGCGCCGCCTCGATGGTCGCGTTCAGCGCCAGGAGGTTGGTCTGACCCGCGATCGTGTTGATGAGCTCGACGACGTCGCCGATGCGCGACGCGGCCTGCGACAGCGCGTTGACTCGCTCATTGGTGCGCGTTGCCTGCTCGACGGCCTCGGCCGCCATCCGCGCCGAATCCTGTACCCGGCGGCTGATCTCGGTGATGGAGGACGACAGCTCTTCCGAGGCCGACGCCACCGCCTGCACGTTGGTGGACGCCTCCTCGGACGCGGCGGCAACGACGGTCGCGAGCTCCTGGCCGCGCTGCGCGGTGCTGCTCAGTGTCGTCGCGGATGCCTCGAGTTCGGTCGAGGCCGACGACACGGTTCCGACAACCTCGCCGATCATGGCCTCGAACTTGCGGGTGATGGCGTCGACGCGGCGGCCGCGTTCGATCTTGGCTTCGGCATCGCGCGCCGCCGTCTCGTCAGCGGCGTTCTTGGCGATCAGCGCTTCCTTGAAGATCTGGAGCGCATCCGCCATCGAGCCGATTTCGGTCCTCTCACCGCGATGCGGCACCTCGGCCGAGAGGTCGCCCTCACCGAGCGCCTGCATCGGGCGGATGATCGAGGCGATGCCGCGCGAGACGTCGCGCACGAGGTAATAGGCGGCGCCGATCGCGACCACGACGGCAACAACGATGACGCCAACCAGCAAGCGGAAGATGGTGGCATAGCTGTCGGCCGCCTGCTTCGTCTCCATCTCAGCGCCTTGGTTGTTGAGCTCGATGTCCTTCTGGAGCAGCGGATCGGCCGCCTGGGCCATCTTTGCGACCTTGGTCTGCAGCAGCTCGTTGGCATCGGTCGGGAAGCGGCCGACGCCCTTGCGCGACAGCGCCGTCACCTCCTGCACGCCGTTCAGATACTCGGCCCACGCCTTCGTCCACTGCTCGTAGAGGGATCGCTCTTCGGTCGACGTGATCAGGGGTTCATAGACCTTGCGCGTCTGCTCGACGCGCTCGCGCAGCGAGGCCAGCCGCTTCTCGGCGGCATCCTTGCCGTCAGCGGTGTCCTGCATGAGGTGCAGGCGGAGCGCGACGCGCAGCTCGTTGATGTCGGCTCGCAGCGAGCCGAGCGCGCGCACGCTCGGCAGCCAGCTTTGCGCGATCTCGACGGTGTGGGCATTGATGTTCTGCATGGTGCCGATCGCCATCACGCCGACGCCGGCGAGCGAGAGCACGAGGACCGACAGAACGGTCAGAATCTTGAAAACGATCGACAACTTCGACATCAGACGAGGTCCCGGACGGTGATGATACTTGGCCACGCGCAGCAAACTCGCGCCGCCATCGTCGCGTCGACGAGGGGACGGAGGTCAGTTCAACAATGCTGGCTGGTTCTTGTCCGGTAGGATTGCGCTCATAGTTGCAAACAGCCGTTAACGGGAGCCTCCGTAGAATTACGGATTGCTCGCCTCAGGCCGCCCGCACCGAGTCCAGAAAGCGCGCGACCTCGCTCTTGAGCCGGTTGCTCTCGCGCGACAGCGATTGCGCGGCCGAATGCACCTGTGCGGACGCAGCCCCAGTCTCGCCGGCGCCGCGCTGGACGTCGCCGATGTTGGCCGAGACCTCGAAGGTGCCGCGCGCGGCGTGCTGGATGTTGCGGGAGATCTCCTGCGTCGCGGCGCCCTGCTCCTCGACCGCGGCGGCGATGGTCGACGAGATCTCCGACATCCGCGCGATCGTGTCGCCGATCTCCTTGATCGCGCCGACGGAGTCCTCCGTCGCCGTCTGGATCGCGCCGATGTGCTGGCTGATCTCGCCCGTCGCCTTCGCGGTCTGCTCGGCGAGCGCCTTCACCTCGGTCGCCACCACGGCAAAGCCCTTGCCGGCCTCGCCCGCCCGCGCCGCCTCGATTGTCGCGTTCAGGGCCAGGAGGTTGGTCTGGCCGGCGATGGTGTTGATCAGCTCGACCACGTCGCCGATGCGGCCCGCGGCCTTCGTCAGCTCGGCGACGCGCGCATTGGTGCGCTGCGCCTGCTCCACCGCGACGTCGGCCACGCGCGCCGATTCCTGCACCTGACGGCTGATCTCTGAGATCGACGACGTCATCTCCTCGCTCGCGGAGGAGACCGACTGCACGTTCGCGGACGCCTGCTCCGAGGCCGCAGCCACGGCCGTGGCAAGCCCGTTGCCGCGCCCGGCGGCCTGCGTCAGCGTGTTGGAAGAGGCCTCGAGCTCGGTTGCTGCCGACGAGACGGTCTCGATGATCTCGCCGATCGCGCCTTCGAACGTATCGGCGAGGCGCTGCATATCCGCCTTGCGCTGCGCGCGCCGATGCGCGTCCGCTTCCGCCTGCTCGGCGCGCAGCCGCTCGGCTTCCGTCATGTTGGTCCTGAACACTTCGACCGCGCCCGCCATCTCGCCGATCTCGTCCTTGCGACCGATGCCGGGGACAGTGATCGACAGTTCGCCGCGCGCAAGCCGCGTCATCGCACCGACCATCGCGGAGAGCGCCTTCGAGATCGAACGTCCCAGCAAGAAGCCCACCGCGGCGAGCACGACGACGGTGACACCGAAGGCGACCATCATCCACAGGCGAACGGCCTCTTGCGTCGCGGCCTCGGCGGCGTAGGCCTGTCTATACATCGCTTCGACGGCGGTCCGCACCTCCGCCATCAGCGGCTCGAGCTCGCGAAACGTCTTCATCATGCTCGCGTCATAGGCCGCGCTTTGCTGCGCGGTCTCTGCCCATGCGAGGAACTCCGACTGGTATTTCTGCAGCTTCGCCGTGATGTCCGTCATGACCGAAGCGGGCACCGCCGCGGCTTCCATGGCCTTGGCGAACTCGCCCGCAGCCTTCTTCAGCTCGGCAATGTATTTCGGATCGCGCCGAAGCATGAAGTCCTTCTCGTGCCGGCGCATCATCAGCATCCAGCTCGTCAGCCGCGGATTGTCGAGCTCCTTGAGCTTTGCCTCGATGTCATGCACGGCGCCACGGAGCGAGCCGGACAGGCCGACCGTCTCGTTGAGGCCGAGCTTGATTTCGGCGCCGACCAGCGCGGCGAAATCCGCGGCGTAGCGCTTGAAGCCGTCCTGGGCCTGCCTCATCTTGTCCGACAGCGCGCTCATGCCGCCGGCCGACATCAGCCGCTCCACCTCGTCAAGATCCCGGTTGATCGGCCCGATCAGCTCGGCATGAGCCTTGGCGTAGCTCTCGCTGCGGCGCTGTTGAAAATTCTTCTCGTTGCGGCGCGCCTCGAGCATCTCGATCGATATCTGCTTGTTCAGATCGACGATCGCGCGGGCGCGATTGGCGGTGGCGCGGGAGCCGTCCTGGGACAGGCTGCCGATCTGATAGATCGCGCCGAAAGCGACCAGCCCGACGAGGCCGAAGAAGCCGATCGCCATGACCTTGTGGGTGAGGCGGATGGAAAGGCCGCTCATGAATGTGCTCCAGTACGATCGAGACGCAATACTGGGAGGGCTCGGCAACGGCCCGGAAAATCGCGGCGATGATGACTGCTTCGCTTTTCTGGAAAGTTAACCTTGCGCATCATTCGTCGCGGCGTCGCAACATGAACGCGCGCGAGCGCTACGCGGCTACGCGCGACGGTTGTGCAATCGCCGAGGGATCTCGAAAGAAGCGGGTGAGGAAGAGCGAAGCGATGGCGCGCTATCTGTGTCGCACCATCCAGCGCGACGCTGCGTGCTCAATCGATGTTGTTGGGAAGCGGATAGGTCTCGCCGACCAGGCTGATGCGAAACACCGGCCTCTTCTCTTCGTCGAGCAGCTCCATGCTCCATTTGGCATTCGGCTTCAGGCTGCGCGCGATGCCGCCGAGCAGGTTGGCGCAGACCTCGGTCATCTCCGTCCAGGCCGCTGCGCGATCGTCGAATTCATAAGGCTGGTCGGCGGCGCCGGAATACCGACCGGTACTGATGCGAAAAAAATAAAGCGACATCGTCGAACCCTTCATAGGGCTGCCCCCCGGCCGTCACCCAAACTGGGTGCGAGTCGCTACCAAGGCATGAAAGAAACCGCCCGTATGACTACGGCGCGGCGGCCCGAGGGCTGCTGAATATCGTCGACAAGGCGTGCGCGCGATCCCGCGCGCGGCCCAGAAACTCAATCGGTCGAGCGGCGCAGCTCGAGCGGACCTTCGCTCCTGGCGGGCTCCGATTTGACCGGCTCGAGCCGGCCGCGCTCGACGCGCGGCGTCTCGACCCGTGCGGCGACTTCGGTGCTCGACGAGGCGACCGAACCGGTGCGCTCCGACGCGCGCAGCGAGCGCGGCCGCGCAGCAGCGCGCGCCATCAGCATCTGGTTGCCACCCTGGTGATGGAAGTCGCAATAGGCGAAGCCCATGCCCGATACCGAGCCGCGGAAGCTGCGCTCATCGGTCTTTTCGAGGTTGAAACACGGCTCGAATGGAATGCCCTTGATCGAGGCGCAGACGTTCTGGCCACGAATCTGGAGCGTGTTGCCGGGCAGGCGGATGTGGCGCACCGGACCTGCGCCGGAGAACTGCACCGCGCCGGCAGCGCCGAGATCGTCGAGAATACGGCCTGCGCCGCGGGTACCGTCGAAGCAGGTGAAGGCGAAGACCTTGCCGGCAACGAAGCGGCGCGCCTCATCGGCGTTCATGCTCCCAGCAATGGCCGGCGTGAACGTCGCTGCCGCCGTGACAGCCCCCAACACAATACGCGCAAGCATGCTCAAACTCCGAACAACCCCCGCAGCGGGCGATGCCTGATCTCTCTTTACCCGCTGATTACCATACTAACCATGGCAACAATGGAGCAGCTTGGTTGGTAAAGTCTGAACGCCGTTAGAGAATCTTTACCACGATCCGGCCGCGGACCTCGCCGGCAAGAATTTTCGGGCCCCATTCGATGGCCTCGCCGAGCGAAATTTCATGAGTGATTTCAGATAGTTTCGTCCGATCCAAGTCGGACGCCAGGCGCAGCCAGGCGGCCTTCCGCGGCGGAAGCGGGCACATCACCGAATCGATGCCGAGAAGGCACACTCCGCGCAAAATGAACGGCGCGACCGAGGACGGCAGGTCCATGCCGGCGGCAAGGCCGCAGGCCGCGATCGCCCCGTCATACTTGGTCATCGACAGGAGGTTGGCGAGCGTGGTCGAGCCGACGCTGTCGACGCCACCCGCCCAGCGCTCCTTGGCGAGGGGCTTCGCCGGCGCCGACAATTCGCTGCGGTCGATGACTTCGGCTGCTCCCAGGTGCTTCAGATAGTCGGCTTCAGAGGCGCGGCCGGTGGAGGCGATGACGTGATAGCCGAGCTTCGACAGCACGGCTGTTGCGACTGAGCCGACGCCGCCGGCCGCGCCCGTCACCACCACGGGGCCGCTCTTCGGCGACAGCCCATGCTTTTCCAGCGCCAGCACCGAGAGCATCGCGGTGAAGCCTGCGGTGCCGATCGCCATGGCGTCGCGCGTCGATAGCCCCTGTGGCAATGCGACCAGCCAATCGCCCTTCACCCGCGCCTTCTCGGCATAGGCGCCGAGATGGGTCTCGCCCATGCCCCAGCCGGTGCAGACGACCTTGTCGCCCGCTTTCCATTGCGGATGCGAGGATTGCTCGACCGTGCCGGCAAAGTCGATGCCGGCGATCATCGGGAAGCGTCGGACCACCGGCGCCTTGCCGGTGAGCGCGAGGCCGTCCTTGTAGTTCAACGTCGACCATTCCACGCGCACAGTGACGTCGCCGTCCATCAGTTCGGCTTCGTCGAACTGCGTGAGCGCGGCGGTGGTGCCCTTGTCCGCCTTGTCGATCCGGATCGCCTTGAATGTGGCCACGGCTGAACTCCCTGACTTTGTTTCAGGGGATGTTTAGCCGATCAGGCAGGCTGCGCAACCGCCCGCTGGACCGGTTTCTCCACGATCGGCAGATTGATCAGCGCCGAGAGCACGCCGAACAGGATCGAGAGCCACCAGATCGGCGTATAGGAACCGAACCGCTCGAACACGATGCCGCCGAGCCAGACGCCGAGGAAGCCGCCGACCTGATGGCTGACGAAGGCAAAGCCGTAAAGCGTTGCGAGCCAGCGCGTGCCGAACATCAGCGCCACCAGCGCAGAGGTCGGCGGCACCGTCGACAACCAGGTCAGGCCGGAGACCGCGCCGAACGCGATCGCCGAGAACGGCGTGATCGGGAACGAGATGAAAGCCAGCGTCGCGAGCGCACGCGTAAAGTAGATCGTCGAGAGGATGTAGCGCTTGGGCAAATAGTTCTGGAGATAGCCGACGCTCAGCGAGCCCATGATGTTGAACAGGCCGATCGCCGCGATCACCCAACCGCCGGTTTGCGTCGAGATGCCGCGGTCGACGAGGAACGCCGGCAGATGAACCGTGATGAAAGCGAGTTGGAAGCCGCAGGTGAAGAAGCCGAGCACCAGCAGCACATAGGAGCGATGACCGAAGGCTTCGGCGAGCGCCTTGGTGAAGGACTGCTCATCCGCGGCCGTCGCGCTGGCGGAGCTTTCGACCGGCGGCGTGGAGAGCGCCAGCGATAGCGGGATGATCAGCAGCATCAGTAAGCCGAACACGGTGAGCGCCTGCTGCCAGCCGAAATTGTCGATCAGCGCCACACCGACCGGCGCGAACAGGAACTGGCCGAATGAGCCCGCCGCGGTGCCGGCGCCAAGCGCAAGGCCACGCTTCTCGGCCGGCAGCAGCTTGGTGAACGCCGACAGCACCAGATTGAACGAGCAGCCTGCGAGACCAAAGCCGATCATGACGCCCGCACCGAGGTTCAGCGACATCGGAGTCGACGAGTAGCGCATCAACAACAGGCCGCCGGCATAGAGCACGGCACCGACGCACATCACCCGGAACAGGCCGAAGCGGTCGGCGACCGCGCCGGCAAACGGTTGGCCCAGTCCCCACAACAGATTCTGCACGGCAATCGCGAGACCGAACACATCGCGGCCCCACGCGAACTCATGGCTCATCGGCTGCACGAAGAAGCCGAGCGCAGACCGCGGGCCGAAGCCGAGCATGCCGATCGCGCAGCCACAGAGAATGATGATGGCCGGCGTGCGCCAGGTGGAGGAACGCGAAACCGGACCGAGCTCGCTCGCTTGTGTCGACATGCAATTCCTCATGTGTCGCTGGCGGGTCCGGGATAGGCAACGCCGAACAGCGATTTAATGCAGTTGCATGAAAATCCCAAGTCAAAAGTGATTGCGTTCCACGAAGAGCTGTCGCGGGAGCATTGCGTTTCAACGAGGCCTCGCCTGACGCGCGAGGCGCGATTTGACGAGAATGTGTGCGGCAGGACCTAGCGGCCCTCACACCGACGTGCTATTTTTGATTTACTCAATTTGAGTATATCGTGAGCTCAACGAAGTCCCCCCGGCCCCTCGGCCGGATTTCTCAGGCCCCATATATACTCACATCGAGCATAACTAACATGCACGGGAGGCTTCGATGCCGATCACTGGAATTTACGGCCCCGACGATTTCACCAGCCGGCCTCAAGGCCAATCCGCCACCTCTGCCCGCCCCGCGCCTGTCCGCACGGCGCCGGCGCTGCCGATGCCGTCGCTGGCATGGACGGCCGAGGTCGAAGCGGCGACCGCTCATCTCTACGAGCGGGTCAAGCACGTGATCCCGCCGATCGAGTGGCCGCTGATGGCGCCGACCATCAAGGCGATCAACGAATTGAAGCAGGCGCGGGGCGCAGTGATCCTCGCGCACAACTACCAGGCGCCCGAGATCTTCCACTGCATCGCCGACATCGGCGGCGACTCGCTCCAGCTCGCGGTCGAAGCGACCAAGGTGAAGGCCGACATCATCGTCCAGTGCGGCGTGCACTTCATGGCCGAGACCTCGAAGCTGCTCAACCCGGACAAGACGGTGCTGATCCCCGACACGCGCGCCGGCTGCTCGCTTGCCGCCAGCATCACGGGCGCCGATGTGCGGCTGCTCCGTGAAAAGTTTCCCGGCGTGCCCGTCGTCGCCTATGTCAACACGTCGGCGGAAGTGAAGGCCGAGGTCGACATCTGCTGCACTTCATCGAATGCTGTGCAGGTGGTCGAAAGCCTGAACGCGCCCAGCGTGATCTTCCTGCCCGACCGCTATCTCGCGACTTATGTGGCCTCAAAAACCGATGTGAAGATCATCGCCTGGAAGGGCGCCTGCGAGGTGCACGAGCGCTTTACCGGCGAAGAGCTGCGTAGCTATCGCGACGCGGACCCGTCCGTGCAGATCATCGCGCATCCCGAGTGCCCGCCGGACGTATTGGCGGAAGCCGACTTCACGGGCTCGACCGCGCACATGATCAATTGGGTGCGCGAGAAGCGGCCGAAGCGGCTCGTCATGATCACGGAATGCTCGATGGCCGACAATGTGCGCGCCGAGCTTCCCGACGTCGAGATGCTGCGCCCCTGCAATCTCTGCCCGCACATGAAGCGCATCACACTATCCAACATTTTGGACAGCCTGCTGACGCTTCGCGAGGAGGTGACGATCGATCCCGCACTCGCGATGCGCGCACGGCGCTCGGTCGAGCGGATGATCAATTTGAAGAATTAGCGACACACGCGCCGTCGTTCCGGCCTAGTGCGCAATTGCGCACTAGGCCGGAACGACGGTGGAGAGCTTGGAGAAAAACCATGACCAACATCCACAATCTCACCCGCACTACCGACGACGTCGTCATCGTCGGCGGCGGGCTTGCCGGGCTGTTCTGTGCGCTGAAGCTGGCGCCGCGGCCGGTGACGCTGATTTCGGCGGCGCCGCTCGGACAGGGCGCATCGTCGGCTTGGGCGCAAGGCGGCATCGCCGCGGCGGTGGCCGAAGGCGACAGCCCCGAATCACATGCCGCCGATACCGTCGCGGTCGGCGGCGGCCTCGTCGATGAAGCGGTCGCACTTGGGATCGCGCGCGAGGCGGGCCTGCGAATCCACGATCTGCTCGCTTATGGCGTGCCATTCGATCGCGACCTCGAAGGCAAGCTCGCGGTCGGCCGCGAGGCCGCGCATTCGGCGCGGCGCATCGTGCATGTGCGCGGCGACGGGGCGGGTGCAGCGATCATCGCGGCCTTGAGCGAAGCCGTGCGCCGCACGCCTTCGATCCGCGTCATCGAGGGTCTTGCTGCCGAAGCCCTGCTGACCGAGGACGGCGCGGTCACCGGCCTCCAACTGCGTGAGGTTGCGAACGCGGCGGCACGGCCGACATTTCTCGCCTCACGCGCGATTGTGCTCGCAACCGGCGGCATCGGGCATCTCTATGCCGCCACCACCAACCCGGTCGAGGCCGGCGGATCTGGCCTCGCAATCGCCGCGCGCGCCGGTGCCGTGATCGCTGATCCCGAATTCGTCCAGTTCCACCCGACCGCGATCATGGTCGGCCGCGATCCGGCGCCGCTGGCGACGGAGGCGCTGCGCGGCGAAGGCGCGACGCTGATCAATGGCAACGGCGAACGCTTCATGCTGGCGCGCCATCCGCTCGCCGAACTCGCGCCGCGCGACATTGTGGCCCGCGGCGTGTTCGCCGAGGTCGCGGCAGGGCACGGCGCCTTCCTCGACGCGCGGCAGGCGCTCGGCGCGCGCTTCGCGGAAAAGTTTCCGACCGTGCATGCGAGCTGCATCGCCGCCGGCATCGATCCCTCGACGCAAGCCATTCCGATTGCACCGGCCGCGCACTACCACATGGGCGGGATCGCGGTGGACGCGCGCGGCCGCAGCTCGATCGACGGACTCTGGGCCGGCGGCGAAGTGTCGTCGACCGGGGCGCATGGCGCCAACCGGCTCGCCTCCAATTCGCTGCTGGAGGCTGTGGTCTACGCCACGCGCATTGCCGACGACATTGCCGGCTGCGCGATCCCCTCGCCTGCCCGGCTCTCCGATGGACTGGTGACGCCGCCCGGCGGCACGGCGGATGCTGCGGCCGTGAAGCGGCTGCGTGCGATCATGAGCTCACGGGTCGGCGTAGCCCGCGACGGCGAGGGCCTTGCGGAAGCGGTGCGCCACCTTGGCGCCCTCGAACGCGAGGCCACGAGCGGTGCGCTGCGCAACATGGCGACAGCAGCCCTCCTCGTGGCGGCCGCAGCCTGGGCCCGGCGCGAGAGCCGCGGCGCGCACTTCCGCTCCGATCATCCGGTGGAGGTTGCCTCGCGCGCGCAGAGAACCATGACCACGCTCGCAGCGGCGCGCGAGGTGGCCGAAAACCTCACCGAGCACTCACGGCCGCGAGCCGCGCAACCCATGATCGCCTGACGGAGCCTTGCATGATCACGCCCGCTTCTCTGCTTTATCCCGACGCCTTCCTCTCGCCGCTTGCGATCGACGAAGCCGTGCACCGCGCGCTCGACGAGGACCTCGGCCGCGCCGGCGACATCACCTCGCTGGCGACGATTCCCGAGGCCACGACGGCGCAGGCCATCCTGGTCGCGCGTCAGGCCGGCGTGATCGCCGGACTGCCGCTTGCGCTCACGACGCTGCACAAGTTGTCGCCGAACATCGAGGTGCGGACGCAGGTCCGCGATGCGGCACGCGTTGCCCGTGGGCAGCACGTGTTGACGATCACCGGTCCCGCACGCGCCATTCTCACGGCGGAGCGCACAGCGCTGAACTTCGTCGGCCGGCTGTCGGGCGTCGCGACGCTGACGGCCGACTACGTCCGTCAGACGGAAGGCACGAAAATGCGCATCTGCTGCACCCGAAAAACCACACCGGGATTGCGGGCGCTGGAGAAATACGCGGTGCGCTGCGGTGGCGGCTTCAACCACCGCTTCGGCCTCGACGATGCGATCCTGATCAAGGACAACCATATCGCGGTCGCCGGCGGCATCCGCCCGGTGCTGGAGCGCGCCCGTGCCCATGCCGGCCATCTCGTCAAGATCGAGATCGAGGTCGACAGGCTCGCGCAACTTCGCGAGGTCCTCGACAGCGGGCTTGCCGATGCCGTGCTGCTCGACAACATGGACCTCGCCACGCTGCGCGAGGCGGTGAAGCTTGCAGCCGGTCGCGTCGCGCTGGAGGTCTCCGGCGGCGTCACACTGGAATCGATTGTCGCGATCGCAGCAACCGGCGTCGACTACGCCTCGTCCGGCGCGCTGACACACTCGGCGCCGAATTTCGACTGCGCGCTGGATATCGAGGCGTGAGGTGGCTCACTCCCTCTCCCCGCTTGCGGGGAGAGGGTTGGGGTGAGGGGGAGTCTCCGCAAGGGCGGTGAAAACCGGACTCGTGGAGGGTCCCCTCACCCGGAATCCGCGCTCCGCGCGCATTCCGACCTCTCCCCGCAAGCGGGGCGAGGTAAAGCAGATTACCGCCGCTCGCTCACGCCCATCTCGGCGGAGCTCTTCGCTTCCTGGGCGAGCTCGGCGGAGAGTGCGGCCGTCTGCGCCGGCGTGCCCCAGCTCGGCTCCTCGCTGCCATCGCCCCAGGCGCGCGGCCGGTAGAAGGTGTGCACGCCGAACTTGTACATCTTCTTCATCTCGGCGACCCAGGACGGGCGCACCCAATAGGCGTGGTAGTGCGTGGACTTGCCGACCTCGGGCAGCCAGACCTGGCCGTCGAGCATCGCCTTCGCGATCTTCTTGGCGCGCTCCCACATCTCGGGCTCGCGGATCACGTCGGGATTGTTGTCGCAGGCGAAGGTGAACTGGCAGGCGAAGTGGCGGTACTTGTTCTGGTAGACCACGCCGCACACCGTGTCCGGATATTTGCCGGAGAACACGCGGTTCATCACCACTTGCGCCACCGCGATCTGGCCGCGCACGGCTTCGCCGCGGGACTCGAAGTAGACGGCTTCCGCCAGACACTTCTCGGATTTCGCGCGCGACTTTTCGTCGAGGGCGAGCCGCTCGGCCGGAGACTTGGCACGCTGGTTGTCGGCATTGACCTCGCCCTTCGGCGCGACGCTCTCGCCGCTCTCGGTCGCCTTCGCAGCGTCTTCCGACGGCGGCGGCAGCGAGGCCATCACCTTCATATCAGGGTCGGGCAGCACGATCAGCGGCTCGGCACCGGGCTGCCAGCTCTCGATGCTCTCGAGGCTGCCGCCGAGCGAGGAGCTGCCGAAGAACAGGTTCGACGTCTTCACGCTGAAAGGCTCGCGCGATGGCGCGGTCGCCACCGGCGCCTGCTTCAGCGCGTCGAGCGGCTGGGCCGCAAGCGACAAAGCGATGTCGCCGGCCTTCGGCGGGTTGGAATATTGCGGCAGCGGCGGCGCGCGCATCGCTTCCTGGAGCTCGGGATCGAGCGCGGCTGCGGACTCCGGCGACATCGGCTGCGGCAGCGCCGCGGTCTTGGCGCCAAACACAGAGCTGTTCGACGTCGCGGGATCTTCCTGCGCCGGTGCTGCCGGCGGCGTCGCTGTCTCAGGGGCGTGCGTGACGGTGGCGAGACGATCGCCCTTCAGCGAGCGATCGACCTTGGGAAAATCGGAAGCCTGATAGCGCGGCGGCGTCTGCAGCGCCGGATTGCGGGTGATCGTGCCGGTGATGTCGCGGCCATCGAGGCTTGCGAGGCGAACCATCGCGCTCTGCGGCACCGATGTTCCGATCGGGCGGGCGAAGCTGTAGGTGGCGAGCTGGATCGAGGACGCCGCCGAAAACACCTGCTTCTGCCAGCGCTCGGCAACGCCGGGCTGGCGCGCCAACAGCGAAGCAATGTCCTGATAACCGGTCTCTCTCGGCATCAATGCGAAGATGCAGAGCCCGATGCCGAAGGACGCGAACCGCGCGCCCTTCGGATGGTTACGCAACATAAACATCGATACGCTCACGCAACACTTACGCTCGTCTGATCGAAGTCAGTACATCCGTGCAATTCGATCTTTATTGTCAGTATCTAATTTAGGTTGCCGGGGCGTTAATCGACGTTGCCCGCATGGCACACTCAAGCAATCGCAGGCGTTTTCACGAAGCGATCGATGGCGTTGGTAAATGCGCCCTCACGTGAAACGGTAAACATTCGGTCAACGCGCATGGTGAAGGAATTCTTGATGACGCGTGTCATTATGGAACGCGTGCGGTTCCGTCGTTACAGGAGTCTCGTCATATCAGCGCCGTCATGCCTGGCGAAGGCGGGGCATCCAGCACGCCGCGGCTTCTCCGAATTACGTCACCGCCTCTGGAATACTGGACCGCCCGCCCCAGTGCGCAATTGCGCACAAGGCGGGCGATGACAGTGAGAGTGTGGCGCGTAGTGCCCCAAGCTCGTCATTGCGAGCGCAGCGAAGCAATGACGGCGTGGCGGAGAGCGGAGATCAAAATGAAAGAGGCGGAGCCTTGGCCCCGCCTCTCTCAACTCAAAATCTGACCCTTCGGCTCACGCCTGGCTGGCAATCGCCTTGCCGAGCGCGGCCTGCGCGGCGGCGAGGCGGGCGATCGGCACGCGATAGGGCGAGCACGAGACGTAGTCGAGACCGACCGCGTGGCAGAACGCGACGGAGGCGGGATCGCCGCCGTGCTCGCCGCAGATGCCCATCTTGAGCGAAGCGCGCGTCTTGCGGCCGCGCGCGACGCCGATCTTGACGAGCTCGCCGACGCCTTCCTGGTCGAGCGAGACGAAGGGATCGATCTGCAGGATGCCCTTCGTCACGTAGGGACCGAGGAAGCTCGCGGCATCGTCGCGGCTGATGCCGTAGGTGGTCTGGGTGAGATCGTTGGTGCCGAAGGAGAAGAACTCGGCGCTCTCCGCGATCTCGCCCGCGACCAGGCAGGCGCGCGGCAGCTCGATCATGGTGCCGACCTGATAGGCGAGCTTGGTGTTGGTGTCGCGCATCACCGCCTGCGCGGTCGAATCGATCCGCGCCTTGACGAGGTCGAGCTCGGCCTTGGTCGCGATCAGCGGCACCATCACCTCGAGGCCGACGGCCTTGCCGGTGCGCTTCTGCGCCTCGACCGCGGCCTCGAAGATCGCGCGGGCCTGCATCTCGGCGATCTCAGGGTAAGCAATCGCGATGCGGCAGCCGCGGAAGCCGAGCATCGGATTGAACTCCGAGAGCTCGCGCGCGCGGTCAGCCAGGCGCCGCGGATCGGTGTTCATGGCGCGGGCCACTTCCTCGATCTCGGCGTGGGTGTGTGGCAGGAATTCGTGGAGTGGGGGATCCAAGAGCCGGATCGTGACGGGCAGGCCCTTCATGATCTCGAACAGCTCGACGAAGTCGGCGCGCTGCATCGGCAGGAGCTTTGCCAGTGCGGCACGGCGCGACTGCTCGTCCTCGGAGAGGATCATCTCACGCACCGTGCGGATGCGCGTCTCCTCGAAGAACATGTGCTCGGTACGGCAGAGGCCGATGCCCTGCGCGCCGAACTTGAGCGCGGTGCGCGCGTCTTCCGGCGTATCGGCGTTGACGCGCACGCCGATCTTGCGGACCTGGTCGGCCCAGTTCATCAGCGTGCCGAACTCGCCGGAGAGCTCCGGCTCGATCATCGGCATGCGGCCGGCCAGCACCTGGCCGAGCGAGCCGTCGATGGTGATGACGTCGCCGCTCTTGAAGGTGCGCGATCCGATGCTCATCGTGCCGCGGCCGTAATCGACGCGGATCGTGCCGCAACCGGAGACGCAGGGCTTGCCCATGCCGCGCGCAACCACTGCGGCGTGCGACGTCATGCCGCCGCGGGTGGTCAAGATGCCTTCGGCGGCATGCATGCCGTGGATGTCTTCGGGGCTGGTCTCGATACGGACCAGGATGACCTTGCGTCCGTCGGCCTGGAGCTTGGCCGCTTCATCCGAGGAGAACACGATCTCGCCGGAGGCGGCGCCCGGCGAAGCCGGCAGGCCGGTCGCGATCACATCGCGCTTGGCGTTGGGATCGATGGTCGGATGCAGAAGCTGGTCGAGCGAAGCCGGATCGATCCGCGTCACCGCTTCCTTCTTGGAGATCAGGCCCTCATTGGCGAGCTCCACCGCAATGCGCAGCGCCGCCTTGGCGGTACGCTTGCCGCCGCGGGTCTGGAGCATCCAGAGCTTTCCCTGCTCGACCGTGAACTCCATGTCCTGCATGTCACGGTAGTGCTTCTCGAGCAGCGTGTAGATGCGCGTCAGCTCCTTGAAGGCGTCCGGCATCGCCGATTCCATCGACGCCTTGTCGGAGCCCGATTCCTTCCTCGCCTCCTCGGTGATGTCCTGCGGCGTGCGGATGCCCGCCACCACGTCCTCACCCTGTGCATTGATCAGGAACTCGCCGTAGAGCTTGCTCTCGCCGGTCGAAGGATTGCGCGTGAAGGCAACGCCGGTCGCCGACGTCTCGCCCATGTTGCCGAACACCATGGCCTGCACGTTGACGGCGGTGCCCCAGGATTCCGGAATGTCGTGCAGCTTGCGGTAGGTCACCGCGCGCGCGTTCATCCAGGAGGAAAACACCGCGCCGATCGCGCCCCAGAGCTGATCGTGCGGATCCTGCGGGAAGTCCTTACCGGTCTCGCGCGCGACCGCGTCCTTGTACTTGCCGACCAGCTCGACCCAGTCGTCGGCGGACAGGTCGGTATCGAGCGTGTAGCCCTGGCTGTCCTTGAAGGTGTCGAGGATCTCCTCGAAGTGATGATGCTCGAAGCCGAGCACCACGTCCGAATACATGGTGATGAAGCGGCGATAGCTGTCGTAGGCGAAGCGGCGATCGCCGGACAGCTCGGCCAGTGCTTCCACGGTCTCGTCGTTGAGGCCGAGATTGAGCACGGTGTCCATCATGCCCGGCATCGAGGCGCGCGCGCCGGAGCGCACGGAGACGAGCAGCGGGTTCCTGGCATCGCCGAAGACCTTGCCCGTCAACTTGCCGACATAGTCGAGCGCCTTCTCAACCTGCGCCTTCAATTCCTTCGGATAGTTTTTGTCGTGTGCGTAGAAATAGGTGCAGACCGAGGTCGGGATGGTGAAGCCGGGAGGCACCGGCAGGCCCAGATTGGCCATTTCGGCGAGGTTGGCGCCCTTGCCGCCGAGCAGGTCGCGCATCTCTGACCTTCCCTCGGCCTTGCCGTCGCCGAAGGTGAAGACCCACTTCCCGGCCTTGGCCGCGCTCGGTGCCGCTTTTGCGGCCACCTTGGGCGCAACGGCCTTGGTCGCGGGCTTCGCGGCCGGCTTTGCCACCGACTTGGCAGCCACCTTGGCAGCCGGCTTTGCGACCGGCTTCGCGGCGCTCTTCGGAAGCGCCTTGCGGGCCGGCGGGGCGGCTTTCGCCTTGGCAGAGGACTTTGATTTCGCTGGCATTTTCTTAGGCTTCGAGGCGGCTTTGGCCATGGCTTGCAACAACCTGCGAGAGGGACGGGAAATCGCGGGCCTTACACCATTTTGGGCGGGCCCGCGCAAGTCGAACAGTTCCGGAAAATGAACGCCTAGAGGTGCAGCCACTTCAGGAGCCCGAGCCCGATCGCGCCGTTCACGATCAGAAAGATCGCGACAATCAGGTTGAGGAGCCGCGGCATGATCAGGATGAGCACGCCCGCAATCAACGACAGGATCGGCGAAATGTGGGCGACGGTGATGTGCATGAACTATCTTTCTGTGGCGTGAGACGGGAGGCGAATCGCGGGCGGATCATAGCCGGACGAGTTCCGCGAGTAGAGACGCCTTGGGCGCCTTGCGAGTTCCCGCCCTCGCAAGAACTGCCCGAAATTGCCGCGAATGCGGCGATGCATTTCTCGGAACATTGCAATGACGCATGCATTGGCAATCGGTCGCGCAACTTGCGCTTCCGAAACTATCACGTCGAAGGAGTTGCCCATGCGGAACAGGATTCTTGCTCTTGCAGCGCTCGCGGCCGCGATCGGCTCGCCCGTCGCAGCGCAGGCGCAAACCAGCACGGTGGGACGTGCTCCCGTTGTGGTCGATAGCGGCCCGACCATTGCGGTCGAGCAGCGGCCGGCCTTCCGCGCATATGTCGTCGAGCAACGCGTGCCGACCTTCAATGTACCCGATCGCATCGTGGTCGGTGCCACCTTACCCGAAAGCGGTGTGACCTATTATGACGTGCCGCAGCGCTTCGGCGCGACGACGTACCGCTACACCGTCGTGAATGGCGAGACCGTGCTGGTCGAACCGCGCTCGCGGCGCATCGTCGAGGTGCTCGACTAGCACCACTCGACTCGATGTCCGGCGCGCCGATCGAGAGGCGCGAGCAATGTAAAAATCGGACATCAGGCCCTGCCCGGTCTCCCCCCACCGGGCGGGGCTTTTTTCCCAATGACCGCCGTCATTCCGGGACACGCCGAAGGCGTGGGCCCGGAATCCATCGGGCCGCAGCGCGTGACGATGAATGGATTCCGGGCTCGCGCTTCGCGCGCCCCGGAATGACAGCCTCAATTGTGGCGCGCTCAATCCTGGATCTTCGAGAAATCCGCGACCGCCCGCGTGGCGCTGCGGATCTCGTTGAGCAGCTTCAGGCGGTTCTCGCGCACCTTCGCATCCTCGTCGTTGACGCGGACCTTGTCGAAGAACGCATCGACCGGCGGACGCAGTTTTGCCATCGCGCTCATCGCGGCGGCAAAGTCTTCCTTGGCGACGGCGGCGCTTGCTTCCGCCTTCACCTCGCCAATCGCCTTCGCCAGCGCCTTCTCTTCAGGCAGGCTGTAGAGGCCTGCATCCGGCGCGCCGTCGAACGTGCGCTTGTCCTTCTTCTCCTCGATGCTGAGGATGTTGCTGGCGCGCTTGGTGCCGGCGAGCAGGTTCTTGCCGTCGTCAGTATCGAGGAATTTTCCGAGCGCCTCGACGCGGCGGACGATCATAAGAAGGTCGTCCTGGCCGCCGAGCGAGAAGACGGCATCAACGAGATCATGACGCGCGCCCTGCTCACGGAGCTGCACCTTCAGGCGGTCGGCGAAGAAGGCGAGCAGATCGCTCGGGATCTTCTGTGCATCGGCCGGCTTGACCGACAAACCAGCGAGCGCGGACGCCGCCACGTTCGACAGCGAGAGCCGAAGCGCGTTCTCTGCGATCAGCCGGATCACGCCCAGCGCCGCACGGCGCAGCGCATATGGATCCTTCGATCCCGTCGGCTTCTCATCGATCGCCCAGAAACCGGCGAGCGTATCGAGCTTGTCGGCGAGCGCCACCGCCACGCTCACCGGATCGGTCGGCACGCGATCGGCCGGCCCTTGCGGCTTGTAGTGTTCCTCGCAGGCCGCGGCGACGGAGGCGTCCTCGCCCTGGGCCAGCGCGTAATACCTGCCCATCAGGCCCTGCACTTCCGGGAATTCACCGACGACTTCGGTCAGCAGATCCGCCTTCGCCAGATGCGCGGCGCGCGTGGCCTTGACGACATCGGCGCCGACCAGCGGCGCGATCTCGGCAGCGAGACGCTCGATGCGCTTGATGCGCTCGGCCTGCGTGCCGAGCTTCTCGTGGAACACGATCTGCTCGAACTTCGGCAGACGATCCTCGAGCCTGGTCTTCAGGTCCGTCTCGTAGAAGAATTTCGCGTCCGACAGGCGCGCGCGGATCACGCGCTCGTTGCCGCCGATGATGGTCTTGCCGCCGTCGGTCGCCTCGATATTGGCGACCAGAATGAACTTGTTGGCGAGCTTACCCGTCTTCTCAGTGCTCTTGGGATCACTGACCACAAAGCATTTCTGGTTGTTGCGGATGGTGGCGCGGATCACTTCCGCGGGCGTGGCCAGAAATTCCTGGTCGAACGAGCCCATCAGCACGACCGGCCATTCCACGAGGCCCGCGACCTCGTCGAGCAGGTTCTGGTCCTCGACGAGATCAAACCCTTGCGCGAAGGCAAGCTGCTTGGCGTCGGTCAGGATCGCATCCTTGCGCCGCTCGGCATCGAGCACGACCTTCGCGTTCAGGAGCTTCGCCTCATAGTCCTCGAAGCGGCGCACCTTAAACGCAGCGGGCGCGAGGAAGCGATGGCCGTAGGTCGTATTGCCGGCCTCGATGCCATCGACCGAGAAGTTCACGATATCAGGCTCTTCGGTCTCGAGCCCGAACGTCGCGGTGATCGCGTGCAGCGGACGCACCCAGTTCAGCGAGCCGGGCTTGGCCGAGCGCACGCCCCAGCGCATCGATTTGGGCCAGGGGAAGGTGCGGATGATCACCGGCAAAATCTCGGCGAGCACGTCGATCGCTGCGCGGCCGGGCTTTTCGATCAGCGCGATGTAGAAATCGCCCTTCTTGTCGTTCTGGATTTTCGCTTCGCTGAGCGAAGATAGGCCCGTGGCTTTCAGGAAGCCCTGAATTGCAGGCTCCGGCCCGCCGACGCGCGGGCCGCGGCGCTCTTCCTTCAGATCGGGCTGACGCACGGGGATGCCGTGGACGGTCAGCGCGAGGCGGCGCGGCGTCGCGAAAGCTTTCGCGCCGTCATAGACGAGGCCTTCGGCGACAAGCTTGTCGGTGACCATACGCCGCAGGTCGTCGGCCGCCTTGGCCTGCATGCGCGCGGGAATCTCTTCGGAGAACAGTTCAAGCAACAGATCGGGCATCAGGCCGCTCCACCGGCTTCGGTGTGCACCCAGGCTTCGCCGCAGGCCTTTGCCAGCTCGCGCACCCGGAAGATGTAGCTCTGCCGCTCCGTCACCGAAATCACGCCGCGCGCATCGAGCAGGTTGAAGACATGGCTTGCCTTGATGCACTGGTCATAGGCCGGCAGCGCCATCAGGTGCCGCCTCTGGTTGTCGGCTTCACGCCAACCCGCCGCGAGATATTTCTTGCAGGCCTCTTCGGCCATCTTGAACTGTTCGAACAGCATCGTGGTGTCGGCATATTCGAAATTGTGCCGCGAATATTCCTGCTCGGCCTGGAAGAATACTTCCCGGTAGCTGACCTTCTCGGCGCCCTCGCGGCCGTTGAAGTTCAAATCCATGATGCGGTCGACGCCTTGCAGATAGCAGGCGAGCCGTTCGAGCCCGTAGGTGAGCTCGCCCGCGACCGGCGCGCATTCGACGCCAGCGACCTGCTGGAAGTAGGTGAACTGCGACACTTCCATGCCGTCGCACCAGCATTCCCACCCGAGACCCCACGCTCCCAGCGTCGGGCTCTCCCAATCGTCCTCGACAAAGCGGATGTCATGGAGGGCCGAGTCGATGCCGATCGCGGCGAGCGACTTCAGGTACAGCTCCTGGAGGTTCGGCGGCGACGGCTTGAGGATCACCTGGAACTGGTAATAGTGCTGGAGCCGGTTCGGGTTCTCGCCGTAGCGCCCGTCCTTCGGCCGCCGCGAGGGCTGCACATAGGCGGCATTCCACGGCCTCGGCCCGAGCGCGCGCAGGGTGGTCCCGGGATGGAAGGTGCCGGCGCCGACTTCCATGTCATAGGGCTGCAGAATCACGCAGCCGTAATCCGCCCAGTAGCGTTGTAACGCCAGGAGCAGGCCCTGGAACGAGCGGTCCGGGCGCATATGGGCGGGCAATGAGGCGTCCATCGTCAGATCAGGCTCTCGCGGGGGGTTTTGAATCGTGCGGGACCGTATCGACGGCGGGGATGGGAATCAAGGCGAAGGGGGTGGATTCGGGCCAAACAGCCCATCATCCCGAGACGATGCGGTAGGGTGGGCAAAGGCGCTCTTGCGCCGTGCCCACCATCTTTCCAAGACAGCGATCCTCGCGGTGGGCACGCTTCGCTTTGCCCACCCTACGGCAGCAGCTCATGGAGAGAGCTAACCCGGGCGATAGGCTCCGGTCACGGGGTCACGCTTCAGCGTCTGGATTTCCCCCATGCGGGCGGTTTCGGCGACGCGCGACAGGCGCATCTCCTCCAGCTCCTGGTTGATCCGAATGGCGGTCTTGTAGGCCCAGCGGACCACGGCAAGCCCGCCCAGGACGCCCGCGAAAGCGACGAACGGCGGCATCGGTCGATCCTTGTTCAAAGCTCAGCCCCACACGCATTCTCGCGCAGACGCGCCTTCGCTGCAATTGGCTCGGTTTGGACCAAATGGCGCGGGGGCGGCCGCCCCTAGAACCCGAATTTCGCCCAAATCGCCCTGGTTTCCAGCGCCGAGATCAGCTCGTCCGGCAAGCCGGCCACCGATTCCAGGGCCGAAAGCTGGCCCGCGCCGGGTGCTTTCCGCCCGAACAGGCCGGAGAGCAACCCCGTCGGCTGCGCGATCACGGGGGTGAGAACCTTCTCGCCATAGCGGGCACGAAGAGTTGAGCGGATATCGCCGATGCCGTCGGCCAGCCCCAGCGAGATCGCGCTCTCGCCGGCCCAATATTCGCCGGTGAACAGGGTATCGTCGGCCCCCTTCAGCCGCGCGCCGCGGCTCTCCTTCACCAGTGCAATGAAGATGTCGTGGATTTCGCGCTGGATCGACTTGAGCCTTGCCACGTCATCGGGATTTTCGGGAAGGAACGGATCGAGCATCGCCTTGTGTGCGCCGGCCGTGTAGAGCCGCCGCTCGATGCCGAGCCGTTTGATCGCCTCCTGGAAACCGAAACTGCCGCCGACCACGCCGATCGAGCCAAGGATCGAGGAGGGATCGCAGAAGATCTCGTCGCCTGCGCAGGCGATCATGTAGCCGCCGGAGGCCGCAACGTCCTCGACGAACACCAGCACCGGCAGCTTCTTCTCCGCCGCGAGCTGCTTGATGCGCAGATAGATCTGGCGTGACTGCACCGGCGAGCCGCCGGGCGAATTGATCACCAGCGCCACCGCCTTGGCATTACGGAAGGCGAAGGCCCGCTCCAGCACCCGGGCGACGCCCGTGAGCGTCATGCCTGGACGCAACGGCGTCACCGCACCGATCACACCCGACAGCCGCACCACCGGCACGATTGCCGCGCCCGGGCGAAACCGCGCCGGCAGATATTGCATGAATTTGTCGGCCAGGCCGGAGCCTCCGCGATCGTTCAAATGCTCGGCCATGCCGTTACCTCACTTTAACCATTTCTTATCACGCGACTGTCATTGAAGATGCCTGGAACGTGTTTTGCAAAGCAGCCATTGGGAAGCTGCAATGGGGCAGCGGAGAAAACACCATGAAGATCTACCTGCTGCTGCTGTTGATCGGCGCGCTTTTCACGGCGCTTCGCTTCACGTCCCCGCAGGAACAGCAATCGGAATCAGTTCCGCAGTAGGTCCTCACGGCTCCGCCAGCGGCAGAACCGCCCTCCCTTCCAGAATCTCCTTCACCTCATTTTTGGGCACGCTTGACGCTTCGTTAAGCATCAGCCCCGGCAGCAGCCGCGTCGGTGCACGGCCGCCTTTGACCGCATGCACCAGCACGCGGATCGCGGGACGTCCCGCCTCGCCATGAACGGCCAGGATGGACAAGCTGCCGAAACCGCGTGACAGCGCTGCCAACACCTCCGCTATCCCATCCGCGCGCCAGATCAAGGTCAGCGCGCCGCCCGACTTCAGGATACGCCGCGCTGCATGCACCCACGCATGCAGCGTCTGGTCGGTCGCCACATGCGCGGTGTGGCGCGCCTGATCCGGCGAGCCGCGATGCCGTGCCGGGTCGTTGAAGGGCGGGTTCATCAGCACCACGTCGGCGCTGTCGGGCGGAAGCCCGTTCGCCGCAAAGGCCGACGCATCAGTCGCGACGTCGAGCACGATCACATCGGCGGGGATCGCGTTCGCCGCCGCATTGGCGCGCGCGAGCTCTGCCAGCTCCGGATCGATCTCGACCAGGCTGAGCCGGATCCCGGCGACGCGCCGGGCGAGCGCCAGCCCGGCCGCGCCAACACCGGCGCCGAGATCGACCACCCGCTCGCCTGCCTCAGCCCGCGTCGCTGCCGCGAGCAGAATGGCGTCGTGCCCGGCCCGGTGGCCGGACCGCTTCTGCCTCAGCCGCAACTGTCCGCCGAGAAAGGCGCCTTCGGTGATATCTGCCTGGGCTTCAATCATCGCCGCGCAATTCGTGACTGAGCCCGGCCTCGGTCAGGAGCTGCCGCGCCTCACGGGCATCCTCCTCGTGGACCAGGATGCGCCGCGGCAGGATGCCGAGCGAGCCCTCGATGATGCTCATGTTCTGGTCCAGCACCAGATGATGGATGTTCGCGCCGTCGAGCAGCGCGCCGATCGCCGACACCAGCACCATATCGTTGGTCCGAACCAGTTCGCGCAAAACGAGCCTCCTGCCTGAAGGGGGGTAAGCGGCAAATGTCAATGGTTCCACAGCCCTTGCCGCATCCGCCCGCAGTTTCTATTGTCTTTCCATCAGAATAGCCCCTCCGGGGCAAATATTGGAGACCGGCGTGGCCGTCATCGTACCTTTCGAATCCCCCGGCGCGTCGATCGAAGAGCTGGTTGCCCTTGTCGCCCCCGACATGGAGCGCGTCAACGCGACCATCCTGTCGCGGACCGGCTCCGAGGTGACCATGATCCCGGAGGTCGCCAACCACCTGATCTCCTCCGGCGGGAAACGCCTGCGGCCGATGCTGACGCTCGCCATGGCCAACCTCGCCGGCTACACCGGCGACGGCCACATCAAGCTCGCCGCCTCCGTCGAGTTCATGCATACCGCGACCCTGCTCCACGACGACGTCGTCGACGAGAGCGAGATGCGCCGCGGCAAACTGTCCGCGCGCATGCTCTGGGGCAACGAGGCGAGCGTGCTCGTCGGCGACTTCCTGCTCGGTCAGGCCTTCCGCATGATGGTGGAGGTCGGCTCGCTGCGCGCGCTCGACATCCTCTCCGCGGCCGCCGCGACCATCGCCGAGGGCGAGGTGATGCAGCTTGCCGCCGCCAAGAACACCGCAACCACCGAGGACGAATATCTCGCCGTGATCCGCGGCAAGACAGCCGAGCTGTTCGCGGCCGCCTGCGAGGTCGGCCCCGTGATCGCCAACCGCCCGAAGGCGGAGCAGACCGCCTGCCGCTCGGTCGGCATGAATCTCGGCATCGCCTTCCAGCTCGTCGACGACGTGCTCGACTATGGCGGCAAGAGCGCCAAGCTCGGCAAGAACACCGGTGACGATTTCCGCGAAGGCAAGATCACGCTGCCCGTGGTGCTCGCCTTCCGCCGCGGCAACGACACCGAGCGCGCCTTCTGGATCCGGGCGCTCGAGCGCGGCGAGATCGGCGATGCCGACCTCGACCACGCCATCGGCCTCATGAACAAGCACCGCGCGCTCGAGGACACCCTCAGCCGCGCCCAGCACTACGGCGCGATGGCGGTGGATGCGCTCGCGCTGTTCCCGCCCTCGCCGATGAAGAGCGCGCTGGAGCAGGTGGTGGCGTTCTGTCTGGCGCGGTCGCACTAGGCGAGACGGCTCAACGCCTCTTGCGCTGCAATTAGCTCCGTCATCCTGAGGCACGAGCGGCGCTGTGCATAGCGCCGCGCCGGAAGCCTCGAAGGATGAACGCCCGGATGCAGCGGGGCCGCCGCCCTTCGAGGCCTCCGCTAACGCTCCGGCACCTTAGGGTGACGGTGATGCAGATGTGCGCGTTGCTCCCACCTGGTCATTGCGAGCGCACCGAAGCAATCCAGTCTGTCACCACGGCAAGACTTTGGATTGCTTCGCGGAGCCTGTCATCGGGCCGCGCTTCGCGCGGACCCGTTGGCTCGCAAATGACGGCGTAAGGTGCGCGGACGTCGTTCTCCAACTCGCATTCAAATCAGGACAAAGCTTCGCATTCCCGCGGCACATCCCGCTCTCGCCTTGAGTCTGCCATCCTAGTCACTTGCATTTTGCAAGTCACTGCCCTAGCTTCACGCCATGCAGCCCAAATCCCCCTCCATCCTGGAATGCCCGGTAGGCCGCGCCGTGGAAACGGTCGGCGAATGGTGGAGCATCCTGATTCTGCGCGATGCGTTTCAGGGCGCCACGCGCTTCGACGAGTTTTCGCAAAGTCTCGGAATCGCGCCGAACATCCTGTCGCGGCGCCTCGCCCATCTCACCGAGACCGGCATGTTCGTCCGCCGCCGCTATCATGAGCGCCCGCCGCGCTACGAATATGTTCTGACATCCAAGGCGCGCGACTTCTTCCCGGTGATCGTGGCGCTGCTCGCCTGGGGCAACAAGCATCTCGCGCCGAAAGGCGAGGCCATCCTGCTGGCGAACCGGGACGACATTCGTCCGCTCGATCCGGTCGTCGTCGACGCCGCCAACATGCATCCGATCACGCTCGCCAATGCGGTGGTCATCGCCGGGCCGCGCGCGAGCCGCGGGATGCGGCAGCGGCTCGCCTCGCTCAAAGCCATGAACCCGGCCGTCGCGCCGGCTGGAGACTGACATGCGTCGTATCGTCGTGACGGGAATGGGGGCGGTGTCTCCGCTCGGCTGCGGTGTCGAACTGTCGTGGCTCGCCGGGCGCAGCGGGCTTCGCGCGCTGCCCGAGTGGTCGCAGACACTGCCGGCGCGCATTGCCGGGCTCGTACCCGACAAGACCGTCGACCTCGAAGGCGGCTTCGATCCGGCACAGGCAGCCGCGCCAAAAGATCAGCGCAAGATGGACCGCTTCATCCTGTTTGCACTGCTTGCCACCGCGGAAGCGGTCGCGCAGGCCAGATGGGCGCCGCAGGATGCGGCCGCGCAGGAGCGGACCGCGACGATCATCGCCTCCGGCGTCGGCGGATTTCCGGCGATGGTCGAGGCCGTGCGCACCACCGACCAGCGCGGCGTGCGCCGGCTCGCGCCGTTCACCATACCGTCGTTCCTCGCCAATCTTGCCGCGGGCCACGTCTCGATCAAACATGGCTACAAGGGGCCGCTGGGAACGCCGGTCACAGCCTGCGCCGCCGGAGTACAGGCGGTCGGCGATGCCGCGCGCATGATCCGCGCCGGCGAGGTCGACGTCGCGATCTGCGGCGGTGCTGAAGCCTGCATCGATCTCGTCAGCCTCGGTGGCTTTGCCGCGGCTCGCGCGCTGTCGAGCGGGTTCAACGACGAGCCGGCGCGTGCCTCGCGCCCGTTCGACCGCGACCGCGACGGCTTTGTCATGGGTGAAGGCGCGGGCATTCTGGTGATCGAGGAGCTGGAGCACGCGCTCGCGCGCGGCGCTGCGCCGATCGCCGAAGTCGTCGGATACGGTACGACGGCCGACGCCTATCACATGACGTCGGGTCCGCCGGATGGCGACGGCGCCCGGCGCGCCATGGAGATCGCGCTGCGGCAGGCGCGCCTTGCGCCAGCCGACCTGCAGCACCTGAATGCGCATGCGACGTCGACGCCGGCCGGCGACGAGAGCGAGCTTGCCGCGATCGGCGCGCTGTTCGGCCGCAACGCCAGCATCGCGGTGAGCGCGACAAAATCGGCCACCGGTCATCTCCTCGGCGCTGCCGGAGGTCTGGAGGCGATCTTCACCATCCTCGCTTTGCGCGACCAGATCGCTCCGCCGACGCTGAACTTCGAAAGTCCCGATCCAGGTGCCGAGGGCATCGACATCGTTTCCGGCGCGGCGCGACCGATGCCGCTGACACATGCCATCTCCAACGGATTCGGCTTCGGTGGCGTCAATGCCAGCGTGATCTTCCGCCGGATCGACTCAACGATCTCGTCAAGACCGTAAGATTGCGACGATCCTCCGCTTGCGCACGGTCGGACTTGTTGGCAAGCAGGTGAGCTGTGAGCCCACCTCCAAGCATGGATCGGTGCACGTGATGAGCGAAACGAATATCTGGCTGTTCCTGGCCGCGGCTGTGGTCATTGCCGCCGTGCCCGGCCCCGGCATCTTCTACGTCGCGGCGCGGACCTTGTCGGAAGGACGTGCAAGCGGCTTCGCATCGACCGCGGGCACGGCGCTGGGCGGACTGGTGCACGTGGTGGCGGGCAGCCTCGGCATATCGGCGATCCTCCTGGCGAGCGCCGAGCTGTTCGCCATCGTAAAATTCGTCGGCGCGCTGTATCTGGTGTGGCTCGGCATCCGTACGTTTCGCAGCGCCGGCCGCGCGCTACCGCTCAAGAGCGAGGCCGTCGGCGACAAGCGCGCCTTCCGCGACGGCGTGCTGGTCGAGGCACTGAACCCGAAGACCGCGGCATTCTTCCTCGCCTTCATTCCGCAGTTCCTCGATCCGGCAGCCTCAAACCCCACCCTGCGATTCATCATGCTCGGCGCGATCTCGGTGGCGCTGAACACGCTCGCCGATGTTGTCGTCGTGCTGATGGCATCCGCGACACGCAGGCACCTGATCGGCCGGCCGCATCTGATGCGACGCCTCACGCAAGGCTCCGGCGTCTTCATCGCAGGCCTCGGCCTCTCGCTCGCGCTGGCGCGGCGGCCCGTGCATAGCTAGGGCGCCGCCAGTCAAGGAGGATCGCAGCACGATGCTCGTTCCGCAAAGTCGCTACTACGAATCTCACGGCCTGCGCCTGCATTATGCAGACTGGGGCAATGAGGGCGCGCCGATCGTCATCCTGGTTCACGGCGGCCGCGATCATTGCCGGAGCTGGGACGTCATCGCCCGATCGCTACAACCGCATTTTCACGTGCTCGCGCCCGACCTGCGCGGGCACGGCGATTCCGACTGGACCCGGGGCGGCAGCTACGCGCTGACGGAATATGTCTACGATCTCGCCCAGCTCGTCCGCACGATTGCGGCGCCGCAGGTGATCCTCATCGGCCATTCGATGGGTGGCATGGTGAGCCTGATCTATTCGGGATCATTTCCCGAGCAGGTCTCTTCGCTGGTCGTCCTCGACGGCGTGACCGTGCTGCCGGATGCGCCAAAGGCGCCGACGCACGAGCGCATCACCAAATGGATCGGCCAGCTCGACAAGCTCCATGACCGCGCACCGCGCCGCTACCGTTCGATCGAGGACGCGGCGGCGCAGATGATCACCTACAACAAGCGGCTGTCGCGCGAACTGGCACTGCACCTCGCAACGCACGGGACGCGGCAGAACGAGGATGGCACCTATAGCTGGAAGTTCGATCCCTACCAGCGCACCAGCGCGCCGCACCGGCTCTGGTCGGATGATCATGTCGCGCTGTGGGCGCGCATCGCCTGCCCGACGCTGCTCTTGAATGCTGGCGAAAGCTTCCTCGCCGGCACCAAGGCGGCTGGCCTGGAGCGCTACTTACAACGGGCGCGAATCGAAGCCATCGCCGGCGCCGGACACTGGCTGCAGCACGATCGGCCAGCCGAGGTGATCAGCGCGATCCGGCGGTTTTTGGGGCTGGCTGAGAACGGCGGCGGCTAGCTCAGCCATCGTAGAGTGGGCAAAGGCGCAACAGCGCCGTGCCCACCATGCATCCAAGTCGCCCAATAGAAGTGGTGGGCACGCTTCCGCCTTCGCTCTTCGGGCTACGGCGGACAAGTCGCTTTGCCCACCCTACGACGGCAGCGCCTAGCTCAACGTCCCCGCATGCACCCACCAGCCAGGGTGATCACTGCGGATTCTTTCGGCGGCGGCATGCGCCTCGGTCGGCGCGCCGAAGATCGCAAAGCACGTCGCGCCCGAGCCCGACATGCGGGCGAGCTTGACGCCGGCGGAGGCGCGCAGCGCCTCCAGCACGTCGCCGATGACGGGCTCGATGCGCATCGCGGGCGCTTCGAGATCGTTGGCCACTGTCTCGAGAACCTCGACCCAGTCGGCGATGGAGGCGCCCTCCTCCGGCCAGGCCGGAGCTTCGATCACGTCGGTGACGCCGACCAGGAGCTCGCCGTTGCGCAAGCCCAGCGCCTGGAACACGTCCTTGGTGGCGACCGGCACGCGCGGATTGACCATGACGCAGGGCATGCTCGGCAGCATCAAGGGCAACAGCTGCTCGCCGACGCCGGTCATGTCACAGGCGCGCGAGAGCAGGCACACCGGCACGTCGGCGCCGGTCGCAAGCGCGACCCGCCGCAAACGGGGATCATCGAGTGCGAGATCGTTGAGACGGGCGAGCAGCCGCAGCGCGGCCGCAGCGTCGGCCGAGCCGCCGCCGATACCGGCTGCGACCGGCAACACCTTGTCGAGCGCGAAGGCCCCCAGCTTCAGGTTCGGCACCGCCTCGGCCAGAAGCTTCGACGCCTTGAACACCAGATTGTCGGATGTGTCGCCGCAGGCCGCGGCGAGTGGCCCCGTGGTGGTGAGCTTGAGCTCGCCGCCCGGCTCGAGCGTGAGCTGGTCCGCGCAGTCGGCGAACGCGACCACGCTTTCGAGATCATGATAGCCGTCGGCGCGACGGCCGACGACGCGAAGGCTCAAATTGACCTTCGCCCGTCCCTCTTCAATCAACGCCGGCATCGGCGACACGCCCCCAAAAGCACTTAACCTCAACCGCCCTTGCCGTCGTCCTTCTTCTTTTCGGCCTGCGCGGCCGAGGAGTTCGAATTGTCTTCGGTGAGACCGTTGGCGATCTTGGCCTCGATCTTCGGCAGGTCGTCCGGCTCGGGCTTGAGATCGCGGGCGTGCGACCACTGGAATTTGGCCTCCAACGTGCGCCCGACGCGCCAATAAGCGTCACCGAGGTGATCGTTGATGGTGGGATCCTCGGGCTTCAGGTCGATCGCGCGCTCGAGGTTCTTCACCGCCTCCTCGTAATTGCCGATGCGGTAATAGGCCCAGCCGAGCGAATCGACGATGTAGCCGTCATCGGGACGCTGCTCGACGGCACGCTTGATCATCTTCATGCCTTCGTCGAGATTGACGCCCTGGTCGATCCAGGAATAACCGAGATAATTGAGCACATGCGGCTGGTCAGGCTGCAGCTCGAGCGCCTTCTTCATGTCGGCTTCGGCCTTCGCCCACTCCTTGGAGCGCTCCTCGCAGATGCCGCGATAATAGTACCAGACGCTGTTGGCCTTGTCGTTGCCGGCCGGCAGCACGTCGACGCCTTGCGAATAGGTCGCGCCGCAGTCGCCGAACTTCTTGCGGCCACGCTCGATGTTGCCGAGCGCCATGATCGCTTCGAGATCCTTGGGATCCTCGCTCACCACGGTCTTGAGAATCTTGATCGCCTCGTCGGTGCGGTCGGCGGAATCGAGATCGACGGCAAGCTGAATCTGTGCATTGCGCTTCAAGGGCGAGGACGACGGCACGCGCTCGTAGACCTTGATCGCCATCTGCGGCCGCTTCACCGACTCGTAGAGATCGGCGAGCGAGAGCAGCGCCAGCGGATGGGTGGGCTGCAGATAGAGCGAGAGCTGGAGATAGACCAGCGCCAGATCCTCGCCGCCGCGGCGGGTCAGCGTGGCGCCGATGCCGTAGAGCGCCTCGGCCGCACCGGCCTGCGCGGAATCGACCAGCGGCGGCAACTTCTTGCCGGCGCGAGTCTCGCGCAGACCCTCCTGGATCAGCGGGTGACGGGCGAGCTTCTTGTCGAAGGCCTCGTAGACGGCGGTCGCCGCTGCAGCATCCTTGTTGCGCGACAGCCAGCGAGCGTAGGCCTCACTCACGCGCAGCATGGAATCGTCGAGCTTATAGGCGCGCTCGAACCGCGTGCCGGCATCCTTCTCCTTGCCGGCGAGTTCGAGGATCATGCCGGTGTGGAGATCCTTGAACAGCGGATACCATTCCGGACCGGCCAGCTTGTCGATCGTGGCGACGGCGCCCTTGGCATCGCCGGCGCCGTAGGCGGCCCAGCCCGACAGCAGCGTGGCGACTAGATCGGTGATCGGTCCGCGGATCGACTGGTTGATGTTGCTCTGCGCGGTCGCATATTTCTTCACCTTGAGATCGTGCACGCCGACGACGAGACGCGCGACGCGGTTGGTCTTGTCGATGGTGAGGATGCGCTCGGCGAGCTTGACCGCTTCATCGATGTCGCCGTCGGCGACCGAGGAGATGAAGGCGCGGTCGAGCAGCTCGTTGTTCTTGGGATCGGTGCGTAGCGCCGAACGGTAGAAGGCGGCGGCGGAGGCCGCATCGCGCTCGACGCTGGCGTGGCGGGCGGCGAGATAGCTGCCGGAGGTGGTCAGCGCCTTCAGATCGTTCCGGGTCGGAAACTGTGCCGCCGTGTCGGACGGATGATCCGGCGTCTGCGCCAGGACCGCGCCCGGGACCGCCACAAGTGCAGAGCCCGCAAGGGCGATGGCAGCAACAGTCCAGCGGTTGAAACGATTTGAAAGCATCAGGGCTCGCCTTGAGTTGGTAGTGCCTGGATTTGCAGCAGAAAGCCGTCTCGCATGCGAACGCGACCGGCGGCATCGAGATCCGGAACCGTCAGGCCGGACAATGCCGCTTTTGGCGTCTCACCGCAAGGATTCGGACCGGCGATCCCCTCCGCACGCCCCAAATCGGCCAAGTGCGCCCCAAGACGCTCCTAGTATGGCCTTATCGTGGCCGCGGACGATGGTCCGCAGCCCGTTCTCACGCGAACGTGCGTCAGATTGACGTTTCGGCCTTGTCTTACATGGCCTCGTAGTTCGGGCCGCCGCCGCCCTCCGGGGGAACCCAGGTGATGTTGCCGTTGGGGTCCTTCACGTCGCAGGTTTTGCAGTGGACGCAGTTCTGGGCGTTGATGACGAAGCGCGGGCTCGCGCCCTCCTCCACCCACTCATAGACGCCGGCCGGGCAATAGCGATTTGAGGGCCCTGCGAAGACGTCGTGCTCGGACGTCTTCTGGAGGTTCATGTCGGCGACCTTCAGATGGACCGGCTGGTCCTCCTCATGGTTGGTGTTGGACAGGAACACCGAGGACAGCTTGTCGAAGGAGATCTTGCCGTCCGGCTTCGGGTAGTTCTTGGGCACATGCTGCTTGGCCGGATCGAGCGTCGAACGATCGGGCTTCGAATGAGACTGCGTGCCGAACAGCGAGCCGCCGAACAGCGTGTTGCACCACATGTCGAAGCCGCCGAGCGCGACGCCGAGCACGGTGCCGAACTTCGACCACAGCGGCTTGACGTTGCGGACCAGGAACAGGTCCTTGCCGACCGACGAGGAACGCCAGGCGTTCTCGTATTCGACGAGTTCGTCATTGGCGCGGTCCGCAGCGAGCGCGGCCGCGACATGCTCGGCGGCGAGCATGCCGGTGCCCATCGCATTGTGCACGCCCTTGATGCGGGGAACGTTGACGAAGCCGGCCGCGCAGCCGATCAGCGCGCCGCCGGGGAAGCTGAGCTTCGGTACCGACTGGTAACCGCCCTCGGTGATGGCGCGCGCGCCATAGGCGAGCCGCTTGGCGCCTTCGAAGGTGCCGCGGATCGCGGGATGAGTCTTGAAGCGTTGGAACTCGTCGAACGGCGACAGATACGGATCGTCGTAGTTCAGGTGCACGACGAAGCCGACGGCGACGAGGTTGTCGTCGTAGTGATAGAGGAACGAGCCGCCGCCGGTCTTCATGTCGAGCGGCCAGCCGAAGGAATGCTGGATCATCCCCTTCTGGTGCTTGGCAGGGTCGATCTGCCAGACTTCTTTCAGACCAATGCCGAATTTCGGCGGCTCGCTCTTGGCATCGAGCGCGAACTTCGCGATCAGCTGCTTGGTCAGGCTGCCGCGCGCGCCTTCCGCGAACAGCGTGTATTTGCCGAGCAATTCCATGCCACGGGTAAAGGAGTCCTTCGGCTTTCCGTCCCGGCCGATGCCCATGTCGCCGGTGGCGATGCCGCGCACCTTGCCCTCGTCGTCATAGAGCACTTCGGCAGCCGCAAAGCCCGGATAGATCTCGACGCCGAGCGCTTCCGCTTTCCGCGCCAGCCAGCGGCAGACATTGCCGAGCGAGCCGATATAGCAATGATGGTTGTCCATCAGCGGCGGCATGATGAAGTTCGGCAGCTTGATCGCGCCGCCGCCGGTCATCCAGTAGAAGCGGTCGTCCTTGACCTGCGTCTTCAGCGGGCAATCGGGATCATTCCGCCAGTCGGGAATTAGCTTGTCGAGGCCCTCGGGATCGATCACGGCGCCGGAGAGGATGTGCGCGCCGACCTCGGAGCCCTTCTCCACCACGACGACGTTGAGATCGGCGTTGAGCTGCTTCAGCCGGATCGCGGCCGCCAGGCCCGAGGGGCCGGCGCCGACGATGACGACGTCGAATTCCATGGATTCGCGCGGGGGAAGTTCTTCGGTGCTCATCTGATCTCAGCCCTTGAGACGGTTCCTTGTCATTTGCGCCCCCTTGTTTCCGATTTTTCCGGGTAGGACAACAGCGGAAATGCGTTCCGCTGGGATGCAAGGCGCTCCAAACTGATATAAAAGTCAGACCTTCCAGATGATCCCCGAACCTACCCCCACCGTCCGCGAGCTACTAGCCTTCTATCTGGAGGCCGGTGTCGACTGTGCGCTCGCGGAGGAGCCAATTGACCGTCTGGCGGAAGTGGACGCCCCGCCGCCGGCCCCGCGCGTGGCCCCGCTGGCAGAGGCGCCGCGGCCGGTCGCGGCGCCGGCCGTCATGCGCGGCGAGGTGGCGCCTGCCCCCGACGTTGCAATTGCCTCGGCGCGCGAGGCCGCGCGCACAGCGCCGACGCTGGAAGCGCTGCGCGAGCTGATGCAGAGCTTCGAGGGCTGCGCGCTCAAACACACCGCGACGCGGCTGGTGTTCGCCGACGGCAATCCGCAGGCGCGTATCATGTTCGTCGGCGAAGCGCCGGGGCGCGACGAGGACATCGAAGGCCTGCCCTTCGTCGGCCGAAGCGGAAAACTGCTCGACCGCATGATCGGCGCGATCGGGCTCGACCGCAGCAAGGCCTATATCGCCAACGTGATTCCATGGCGGCCGCCCGGCAACCGCACGCCGACGCCGCAGGAGACGCAGATCTGCCTGCCCTTCATCCAGCGCCAGATCGAGCTGGTGAATCCCGACGTGCTGGTGACGCTCGGCAATCCTTCGACACAGACGCTGCTGTCAACGCGCGAGGGCATCATGCGCACCCGCGGGCGCTGGTTCGACTACGACACGGGCGCGCGCACCATCCGCGCGCTGCCGACCTTCCACCCGGCCTATCTGCTCCGCTCGCCGTCTTACAAGCGGCTGGCCTGGCAGGATCTGCGCGCGATCGCGAAGGTGCTGGGGAACGGTTCGGCGTAACCACATACGTCGTCATTCCGGGGCGCGGCGAAGCCGCGAACCCGGAATCCATTCATCACCAACTCTGCCGCTCGATGGATTCCGGGCTTTCGCTTCGCGAGCCCCGGAATGACTTACATTCCCTTCGGCCGCACGATGGCCCAGCCGATGCGCAGGAGCTGCTGGCGTCCGGTCACGAGCCACTCGAAGGCGCGCGGCACCTCGGGCACGATGCCGGGAAAGCGCTTGAGGATGTCGGGCGGCGGCGTGCCGGCGGTGTCGGAAGCGCGCCAGACCACGACGCCGCCGGTCTCGCTGAATTTCGCTGAATTCATCCACGGCGTGCGCGCAGGATCGGCATCGATGAAGAGATGCGGCCGGCCGGAATGCAGCGCGATCAGGCTCGCAAGCTGCGTCTCGCCGGCGACCGCACGCAGGCGATGATTGGTGCGCCGGGCAAAGCTGTCGTCGAAGAAGTCGGAGATCGCGCGCGCCGGCATCGAGGTCGCGATCTCACCGGTGCCGGTCCAGGGCATGGCCAGCACGGCGAGCACGACGCCCGCCGCCGGCGCCACGACGGCCGCGGCCCAAACCCTACGCAGCATCCGCGCGCGCCGCATCGCAATCAGGTCGCCGGCCGCCACGACCACGGCAAGTCCCGCCATTACCAGCACGACACCGGCGCCGCCGACGACACCGTCGAGGCCGAACAGGCCGGCGATCAGCACCGCGCCGAGCGCGGGCGCGAGCGCGAAGAAGTAGACGAAGTTGCGCGCCAGCGGCGGGACCGGCGGCCGGTAGATGATCGGCGGCTCTTCGGTCTTTCCCGCGAACCAGCCGGTGTTCAGGAAGGCCAGCGCCGGAATCGCGGCCGCTCCGAGCACGAGCCCACCGAGCAGCCAGGCTGCATTGAGCGCGCGGGCGTTCAGCTCCGAGGCTTGCGGCATAGGCGGCAGGGCCAGGGTCTCGGCGCGCATCAGCCAGACGGCATAGGGCAGCGCCAGCACGGCGACGACCACGATCGCAAACAGAGGGTCGAGCGCGCGCAGCGTCCTGCGGCCGCCGACGGTCGCGACCGCGAAGACGACGAGCAGCGCGAGCAGAAAGATCGCTGCGGGCGTCGTCAGCAGCAACAGCCCAGCCTCGATCGACCAGGCGAACCAGGCATTGCCGCGGCGCTGGCCGATGATCTGCCAGGAATGCAGCAGCAGCAGCGTCCAGAGCGGCCGCGCCAGCACCAGCGGACCGAAATCGAGCGCGGGCGAGGAGAAGGCCAGCACCGTCATGGTCAGCAGCACGGCGAGCACCGCCTGCTGACTGCCGACCACGGCTCGTGCGAGGTGATAAAGCGCGATGAAGGTCGCGATCTCGCAGAGCTCGCCCAGGACGTAGACGCCGAACATGTGGTTGCCGGCCATGCGATAGGCGATGTCGGCGAGCCAGATCGGCAAGGGCGGGCCGAGATCAGTACCGACCTGGTACTCGCGGCCGAAGGCCAGCAGGGTTGCGAGGCTGCCGGGCGGGCTGCGGTAGAACACGAGCGCCACGACCAGCCACATCGCGGCCTGCAACAGCACCACGATCCACACGATCAGCCGCGGCCGGGCGCGAATGAGCTCGATGACGAGGGAGGTAAACCGCATGCAACGTCCGAAGGTGCAGCCAACCCGTCCAAGCCGGCCCTATTCGCTCTCACCTGATTTGATAAAGCGCGCTGTGCGTCGTGGCAACTGAGTCTCTTCTCCCTCTCCCCGTTCTTACGGGGAGAGGGCTGGGGTGAGGGGCTGCGTCCGCAAGGACGGTGACAAAGAGACTCGCGGATGCTCCCCCTCACCCGGAATTCAAGTTGCGCTTGATTTCCGGCCTCTCCCCGCAAGCGGGAAGAGGCGAAGAAAGTGCGCCCCGGCGTTCTAGAGGTTCGCTGACGCCTCGATGTCGATTTGAGTTTCCACCTGCACCTCAACCTCCGTCACAGAGAACAGGTCCGGCACCGGCTCGACCGTCCAGGGCATGTGCTTGGCGCGGGCGGCGACGACGGGGGCGAAGAAGGTGCGATGGTGGACGGAGGGGCCGAGGCGGTCGAGCGCCTCGAGATGCTCCGGCACGGCGTAGCCCTTGTGCTGCTCGAAACCGTAGCCCGGGCAGTCCTGCGCCAGCGCGCACATCAGCCGGTCCCGCGTCACCTTGGCGACGATCGAGGCCGCGGCGATCGACAGGACACTGCCGTCGCCGCCGATCACAGCCTCGCAGTCGCAAGTCGTATCGAGCCGATCGCGGCCGTCGACGAAGACATGGCGGGGCGCCTCAGGCAACGCCACCACCGCGCGCTTCAGCGCCCACAGCGAGGCGCGCAGGATGTTGTCGCGGTCGATCCGCGAGGGCGAAGCGACGGCGACCGAGACCTGCGCGGTCGCGCAGATCTTGTCGAACAGTCTTTCGCGCTCTTCCGCGGTCAGCCGCTTGGAATCGTCGATGCCGCGCGGGATGCGGTCGGGATCGAGGATCACGGCCGCCGCCACCACCGGGCCAGCAAGCGGCCCGCGGCCGGCCTCGTCGCAGCCCGCCACCGGCCAGACACCGCGCTTGATCAGCGCCCGCTCGCGGCGAAAGCTCGGCGGCGCGATCGCGATGATGCCCTTCTTTCCTGCGCTCTTGGCGGGCTCGGCCTTGCCGGCCGAAGCTTTTGTCGTCTTCGCCGCAGCCTTCCTGGCGGCGTCCTTCTTTGGCGCGTCCTTGGCCGGCTTGGCGGATTTGTCCCGAATCATGGCCGGGATCGTGCGCAAGCGGTCCGGCCTGCGCAACAGGGAACCCCAGACAATTCCCGTTATTCAGGTGCGCCGGTTCACTCGGCCAGATGCACCCGCCGATCGTCGCCGACCTCAATCCCGGGCGCGACCACCACTTCCCAGGGATGGCCGTCGGGATCGGCGAAGTAGCCGGAATAGCCGCCATAGTCGGTCTCATGCGCGGCCTTCAGCAGAGCCGCTCCCTTGCTGGCGGCAAATGCCAGCACGGCATCGACCTCCTCGCGCGTCCGGCAGTTCCAGGCGAGCGTCATGCCGCGAAAGGCAAGTGGCCTCGGCCTGTCCGGCAATGTGGCGTCCGCCGCGAGCTGATCCCAGGGAAACAGGCCAAGCACCGGGCCGCCGGTGTCGAAGAAGGCGACTGCCTCGCCGGTCGCCTTCAGCCGGCGAGCAAAGCCGAGCGCTTCGTAGAACGCGATGCTGGCGCGGATGTCGCTCACGCCGAGCGTGATGACGGTGAGCCGCGACACCGGGGCAGGTAATTCCTTACTCATGACACGCCTCGTTGGCTTTCGCCACTCAGAACAAGCTCAGCTGCTCGCCGTTCTGCTTCGGCCTCGCAAAGTGATCCGTCGTCAGCTTCGAGCGCCGCTTGTTGAGCCCGAGCTTGTCGCAGGCGATCTCGAAGCGGCGGCCGATGGTCCAGGCCATCGGGCCGGTGCCCTTCATCCGCTCGCCCCATTTCGCGTCGTAGTCGCGACCGCCGCGCATGTCGCGGATCAGGGTGAAGACATGGCGATAGCGGTCCGGATAGTTCGCCATCAGCCATTCGCGGAAGAGATCGCGCACCTCGAGCGGCAGCCGGAGCAGCACGTAGGATGCTTCCTTGACGCCGGCATGCGCGGCGGCATCCAGAATGCGCTCGATCTCCGAATCGTTCAGCGCGGGGATCACGGGCGCGACCATGACGGTGGTCGGAATGCCGGCATCCGAGAGCTGCTTCAGCGCCTCCAGCCGCTTCGGCGGCGTGGACGCCCGCGGCTCCATGGTGCGCGCGAGCTTGGGATCGAGCGTCGTGACCGAGATCGCGACCTTGGCGAGGTTGCGCTTTGCCATCCGCGCGAGAATGTCGATGTCGCGGGCGACCAGCGCCGACTTGGTGACGATGCCGACGGGATGCCCGGCGCGCTCCAGCACCTCCAAAATGCCACGCATGATTTTGCGCTCGCGCTCGATCGGCTGATAGGGATCGGTGTTGGTGCCGATCGCGATCATCCGCGGCTCGTAACCGGGTGCGGCGAGCTCCTTCTCCAGCAGCGCCGGCGCCTCGGGCTTGGCGAACAACTTGGACTCGAAGTCGAGCCCCGGCGACAGGCCGAGATAGGCGTGCGTCGGCCGCGCGAAGCAGTAGACGCAGCCATGCTCACAGCCGCGATAGGGATTGATCGAACGGTCGAAACCGATATCGGGGGAGTCGTTGCGGGTAATCACCTTGCGTGAGGTGTCGACCGCAACCGTGGTCTTGAACGGCGGCAGGTCGTCCAGGCTCTGCCAGCCGTCGTCAAAGGCGACGCGCGCCTCGGCCTCGTAGCGGCCACTGGCGTTGGATTGCGCGCCCCGCCCTCGCCTCCGCTCGCGGTCGATGGCGACCGAAAGCTCGGGGAAATCGGAAGGCGCACCCGCCGGCTCGGAGGGCGCCGTGACCGGCGGGTGCCTGAGGGCATGAAGGGATGCTCGACTCATGGAGCCAAGATAGCACGCAAAAGGAACAAATCAAGAACAAGAGCAAAAATCCGCAAAACAACCCCATGCAAAGTAGCCGCCCAAACTTTGCGCGCCGGATTTTGACATCGCGCAAGGGGCTGCCGGTGCGATCCCGTTTGATAACAACCAGGGATCGATCACGCGCCAACGAGGTTGGTGACGATCGCTGCGTGAAGGGTCGGCAAACATGACAGACAGACAACAAAGAGGCGCCGCCACCGGCGACCTCGACCTCCTCGACCGTTACTGGCGCGCCGCAAACTATTTATCCGTCGGGCAAATCTACCTTCTGGACAATCCGCTGCTGCGCGAGCCCTTGCGGCCCGAGCACATCAAGCCGCGCCTGCTCGGCCATTGGGGCACGACGCCAGGGCTGAACTTCATCTACGCCCATCTCAATCGCGTCATCCGCGCGCTGGACCTCAACGTCCTCTATGTCTGCGGTCCCGGCCATGGCGGGCCGGGCATGGTGGCCAACACCTATCTCGAAGGCACATACAGCGAAATCTATCCAAACATCGGGCGCAACGCGGACGGATTGCGCAGGCTTTTCCGGCAGTTCTCCTTTCCCGGCGGCATCCCGAGCCACGCGGCGCCGGAAACGCCGGGCTCGATCCATGAGGGCGGCGAACTGGGCTACGCGCTGGTGCACGCCTATGGCGCCGCGCTCGACAATCCCGACCTGATCGTTGCCTGCGTCGTCGGTGACGGCGAAGCCGAGACCGGCCCGCTCGCGGCGTCCTGGCATTCGAACAAGTTCCTGAACCCGGTCCATGACGGCGCGGTGCTGCCGATCCTCCATCTCAACGGCTACAAGATCGCCAACCCGACTGTGCTCGGGCGGATGCGCGACGAGGAAATCCGCGAGCTGTTCCGCGGGTTTGGCCACGAGCCCCTGTTCGTCGAGGGCGACGATCCCAAGCTCATGCACCGGATCATGGCGGATGCGCTCGACGTCGCGCTCGCCAGCATCCGCTCGATCCAGCAGCACGCCCGCGACGGGCGGAAGGCGATTGAGCGGCCGCGCTGGCCGATGATCGTGCTGCGCAGCCCGAAGGGCTGGACCGGCCCCAAGGAGGTCGATGGCAAGAAGGTCGAAGGCTTTTGGCGCGCGCATCAGGTGCCGGTCGCGAGTTGCCGGGAAAATCCCGCGCATCTGAAGGTGCTCGAAGACTGGATGCGCAGCTACGAGCCCGAAAAACTGTTCGATGCGAACGGCAAGCTGATCGGCGAGCTTCAGGCGCTTGCGCCTGAAAGCGACCGCCGCATGGGCGCCAATCCGCACGCCAATGGCGGGCTGCTGAAGAAAGAGCTGAAGCTGCCGGACTATCGCGGCTTCGCGGTCGAGGTGACGCAACCCGGCGGCATCACCGCGGAAGCGACGCGCGAGCTCGGAAAATTCCTGCGCGACGTCATCCGCCTCAATGCGGACGCGCGCAACTTCCGCATCATGGGACCGGACGAGACCGCGTCAAACCGGCTCGATGCGGTGTTCGAGGCCACGGAACGGGTGTGGATGGAAACAATCGAGCCCTACGACGTCAATCTCGCGCAGGACGGCCGCGTCATGGAGGTCCTGAGCGAGCATCTCTGTCAGGGCTGGCTCGAAGGCTATTTGCTCACCGGACGCCACGGCTTCTTCTCCTGCTATGAGGCCTTCATCCACATCGTGGATTCCATGTTCAACCAGCACGCCAAATGGCTGAAGGTCTCGCGCGAGCTGCCGTGGCGGCGCCCGATCGCCTCCCTCAACTACCTCCTGACCTCGCATGTCTGGCGGCAGGACCATAACGGCTTCAGCCACCAGGATCCCGGCTTCGTCGATCTCGTCACCAACAAGAAGGCCGACATCGTCCGCGTCTATTTCCCGCCGGACGCCAACACGCTTCTGTGGATCGCCGATCACTGCCTGCGCACTTATGATCGCATCAACGTGATCGTCGCCGGCAAGCAGCCAGCGCCGCAATGGCTCTCGATGCAGGAAGCCGCCACTCACTGCGACGCCGGCATCGGCATCTGGACATGGGCGGGGACGGAAGACGCGGGCGAGGAGCCCGACGTGGTGATGGCCTGCGCCGGCGACGTGCCGACGCTGGAGACGCTCGCCGCCGTGGACCTGCTGCGCAAGGCGCTGCCGGACTTGAAAATCCGCGTCGTCAACGTCGTCGACCTGATGACGCTGCAACCGAAGGGGCAGCATCCGCACGGCCTGTCCGACCGCGACTTCGACAGCCTGTTCACCCGCGACAAGCCGGTGATCTTCGCCTATCACGGCTATCCCTATCTGATCCATCGCCTGACCTATAACCGCACCAATCATGCCGGAATGCATGTGCGCGGCTTCGCCGAGGAAGGCACCACGACGACGCCGTTCGACATGGTCGTGCTCAACCAGCTCGATCGCTATCACCTCGCGATCGAGGCGATCGAGCGCGCGCCGGGCTTTGCGACCAAAGCCGCGCAGGTAAAACAGCAATTCCGCGACGCGCTGATCAGGCATTCGCGTTATGTGCGCGAGCATGGCGAGGACATGCCGGAGATCTGCGACTGGGTCTGGCCGGGCAAGACGGACTGACATCATGTCGTCGTTCGACGCCGTCCTCGTTCTCAACGCCGGCTCGTCGAGCATCAAGTTCGGCCTGTTCGACATCTCGGCGGCCGAACCTGCCCTGCTCTGCAAGGGCTTGCTCGATGAGCACGAAGCCAAGCCGCGGCTCGTGGTGAAGAGCCCATCGGGCCAGAACCTATTGGAACAGCAGAGGGCGACATCGGATACCGATGGCGATCGTTTGCTCGCAGACGTGCTCGCCTTCATCGACGACCATTTCGGCGAACGCCACGTGCGCGCGATAGGGCACCGCATCGTTCATGGCGGGCCGGATTACTCCGGCCCCGTCGAACTGACGGAAGACGTCTACGCGAGGCTGGAGGCGCTGACGCCCCTTGCGCCACTGCATCAGCCGCGCTGCCTCGCGCCGGTCCGTATCGTCAGGACGATACGACCCGACCTGACGCAGATCGCCTGCTTCGATACCGCCTTTCACCACGGCCTCGCACCACCGGCGAGCCGCTTCGCCATTCCGAGACGCTATGAAGAGCGCGGCCTGCGGCGCTACGGCTTTCACGGCCTCTCGTTCGAATACGTCGCAGGCCGCCTTGCCGAGATCGCACCACAGCCCGCGGCAGGGCGCACCGTCATCGCGCATCTCGGCAACGGCGCGAGCCTTTGCGCGCTCCGTGATGGCCGTAGCGTCGACACCACGATGGGATTGACGCCGCTCGACGGGCTGATGATGGGCACGCGCTGCGGCACGATCGATCCCGGTGTCCTGCTCTATCTGCTCGATCACGAGAAGATGCCGAGCGATGCCGCGCAGCGCCTGCTCTACCAGGAGTCCGGCCTGCTCGGCGTCTCCGGGATCTCCGCGGACATGCGCACGCTGCTCGCAAGCGGCGAGGCCGCCGCAAGTGAGGCGATCGATCTCTTCACCTTCCGCGTTGCGCAGCAGGTTGCGATGATGGCGAGCACGCTCCAGGGGCTGGATCGCCTGGTCTTCACCGGCGGCATCGGCGAGCACAGCAGCGAGATACGCAGCGAGATCTCTGCGCGGCTCGCCTGGCTCGGCGCACGCATCGACCCGCGTGCGAATGGCGAGGCCCATGAGCGCATCAACAGCCGCGACAGCATCGTCGACATCTTCGTCATCCCGACCAGCGAAGAACTGACCATCGCGCGGCATTGCGCGGCGGTGCTGCACGAGCTCGCGATCATGTGACGATTTCATGAATGATCTAGCGCAACAATGCCAGCGCCGGTTCGGCGCATAAGAGCGCATCGAACGCTGTGCGGACCGACCATGAAAACCCATATCATTGAAGAGCTCGGACAGGGCGCCATTCTGCTGCCGTCGCTGGTGGCGGAAGGGCTGGCCGCCAACGACCGCATCAAGGTGCGGATGAGCGCGCTACAAGCGGCAACCCGTCATGCGCAGGAGCCCGGACAGCCCGCCGGCGACCTGGCTCTCGAAAGCCAGAATGCAGGCGTTGCGCCTGCCGCCATCGCGACGCTGATCGGCGGCGCCCATCTGATCGGACAGGGCCGGCTCGCGGCCCCGAACCTTTCGAAGCTGATGAAGGAAATTCAGGACGACGCGGTCACAATGATCCGTGCCGTCGAGGCCGGCGCAAGCGGTGAAGGCGAAAAGGCGAATGCACGGCTCGACGCGATCCGGACCGCGGGCCTGCTCGAGGCCGCCAGCGAGATCGAGATCTCCCGCATCGCGCGTCTGACCGGGGTGGCCGAAACCGGCGACAGCCTGCACCGGCTGGTCATGGATCTGCACAAGCAGCTCAACAGACTTGCGGCGAGCTGCTCGGAGGAAGTACTCGACGGCGCCCATGCCTTCGGCCTGCACAGCGAAGACCGTGGCGCGGTTGCGGCCTTCATGAAAGGCCTGAACGCAACACGCGGTCTCAAATTCAATCATCCCGGCCTCGACACCATGGCGACGCGCGCCGGCGGCCGGCTGCTGATCCAGAACGACATCGGGACCACGGACGCGCATGTGGTCGTGATCACGGTGAAGAGGGACGCCGTGACGGTTACCTACACCGACGTGCATCTGGCGCGGGCGAAGTTCTTCATCTCGCTCTTCGACAAGTTCGACGCGACATGGAGCGGGCTCGATCGTCACAGCGCCGCGGGTCTGGGCGAAGACAATTCCTTCTATCTCGTCACCGGCCAGTACCGCGCCGCGCACGTTACCGAACGCAACGAATTCCTCGCGGCCGTCGGCGCCGCGCTGGTTTTCCTGATCGATTGGAACAAGGCACGCAAACTGTTGCGGACCTGGGTCGCCAAAGACGATGCGACGCGGATCCTGGAATGGGCTGCGCGTCACCGCATCGGCCATCGCGGCTTCCTCGAACTCGGCGGCAACGAGCTTCTGGGCTCTGCGGTCCGCAATGCCGCCCCTTCCAGGATCGGCTTCGGCGAGCGCCTCGACCAGGCGCTGGGTCGCGCCGCCGCGATCGATTTCCTCAAGGTGGCGCTTCGCGTCTCCACCGAGGCGCTGCTTGCCGGCCGCTCGGTCCGGACGGTACGCGACCAGATCGAAGCCGACCTGGTGCGGCACCTGGACCGCGTGGACGGAGCCCTCCTTGCGGCGGTGCTGCGACAGATTGGCCTCGCCCATGATCTCGTCGCGGCAATCGCGCGCCATATCGCCGCCCTCCGGGCCGGCCAGCCTGCCGACAGCAAGCTGCTGGCGCAACGCTGTAGCACGATCGAGCAGAAGGCCGACCGTATCGCGCTCGAGAGCCGCAAGGAGGTCGACCGCCTCAATGCCCGCCCCTTGATCGGACAATTGATCGACCGTGCCGAGGAGGCGATCGACGAGCTCGAGCAGGCCGCCTTCATTGCCTCGCTGATGCCGGACCGGACGGATCCGTCCCTGCTGGCGTCGTTGGCCGGGCTTTGCGCGGTGGCCAGGACCGCGACCGAGATGGCCGCCAGAGGCGTCGCCGCCGCAATAGACGTGCCGGAGGGACGCCGGGTCGATTCCGAGGATGCGCTCTCCGCCGTGACCCGCCTGATCGATGCCGAACACGCCGCCGACAGCCGCGAGCGTGCGACGACCGCGCTGGTCTTTTGCGGCGGCTTCGACGTCGCGACGTCCCTTTCGGTGATCGAGCTCGCGCGCGCCGTCGAGCGCGCCACCGACCGCTTCGCCGCCTTCGGCCATCTGTTGCGCCGTCACATCATGATCGATCTCGCTGCTTAGGGGGCCACCATGCATATCGTGCGTATCGGCGCTGAGGCCACCGAATTGCGGCCCGCCGACGAGATCGGCGCCAAGGCCGCGAACCTCGCCCGGATGGCGGCGCTGGGCCTGCCCGTACCGCCCGCCTTCGTGTTGCCGGTCAAGCTCTGCGCCGACATCATCGCCGGCCGTGCCCAGGCCAAGCAGCATCTGCGCGACGGCCTCAAGGAAGGAATCGCATTCCTGGAGGGTGCCACCGGAAAGCGCTTCGGCGACCGCAGGCAGCCGCTCCTGGTGTCCGTGCGTTCGGGTGCGGCGCGGTCGATGCCCGGCATGCTCGACACCGTTCTCAATGTCGGCTGTACTTCGAACGCCGTGCACGGCCTGATCCGTGCGACCGGCCGGCCGCGGCTTGCGTGGGATTGCCGGCGCCGTTTCCTGGAAAGCTTTGGCGAGACCGTGCTCGAGCTCGATCAGGCTGCATTTGCTGCACGCATCTCCGAACTCGTTGCAGCCGAATGCGCCGGCAACGATCGCGAGCTCGACAGTGAAGCGCTGGAGCGGCTTGCCACCGACGAACAGACGCTGGTCGAGGACCGCGCCGACGGCTGGCTCGATGACGCCTTCGCGCAGCTCGAGGCCGCGGCCGAGGCCGTCTATCGGTCCTGGATGAGCGAGCGCGCGCAGACCTATCGAAGCCTGCAGAATCTCGAAGCACTCGAAGGCACCGCCGTGACCGTGCAGACGATGGTCTTCGGCAATGGCGGGCTTGCGTCCGGTGCCGGCGTGGCCTTCTCACGCGATCCCTCGACGGGAGCGCAACGTCCGATGATCGACCTCGTGCTCGATGCGCAGGGCGAAGATGTCGTCTCCGGGCGCCGCGTGCCCGACACGGCCGATGCGATTGCGCGCGAGCTGCCGACGATCGAAGTCGAGCTTGGCGATGTTCTGAAACGGCTCGAGCGCGAGTTCACCGACGTCCAGGATGTCGAATTCACGGTCGAGGACGGCAGGCTCTGGATCCTCCAGACGCGGACGGCCAAGCGCACGCCGCGCGCCGCGGTCAGGATCGCGATCGACCTCGTGCATGAAGGCCTGATCAGCGAGGGCGATGCCGCGGAACGGATCGCGGAGATCGATCTGGCTGCGCTCGCCGAAACCAGGCTCGTGTCCGCCGGCAAACCTGCGGCAACCGCCATCGGAGCCTCCGGCGGCATAGGTATCGGACGCGCGGCCTTCGATTCCGAAAGCGCCCAGCGCCTGTCGGCAGCGGGGGAGCCTGTCATCCTGCTGCGTCCCGATACCAGCACCGCCGACGTCGCGGGCTTCGCCCTGGCGGCCGGCATCGTCACGGCGGTCGGCGCACGCACCTCCCATGCCGCGCTGGTGGCCCGGCAGATGGGCAAGCCCTGCCTGGTGGGTTGCCGTGAGTTGAGTATCGATCCGATCGCGAGGCGCGCGCAGCTCGCCGACGCTGTGCTCTCCGAAGGCGAATGGGTCACGATCGAAGGCGACACCGGACAGCTTTATCTCGGGCGCTGTGAGACGGTCGAGACACGGCCCGAAGCCCAGCTTGCCGAGATCGCCAGGTGGCAATCGCAGGCCGGCCGACACGACCGGCGCCCGCGCGTCGCCAAGACTCAGTGAGTTCCGGACAGGATCTGGATGCAGCCGATCACGACCTCGATCACGATCAGCACCACCACCGCCACCTCGAGGCGCAGCGAACGCTGCGTGTCGATGATGTCGGTCAGCGCGTTGGCCGTCGCCGACACCGCCGTGAGCTTGCGCTCGAGCGTATCGAGGCGCTCCTTCAGCTCGTACTCGTCTTCGAGACGGGAATAGAGCCGGTCGAGCTCCGGCTTCTCCCAGAGCACGTCGGGCTTCTCGGCAACGGCAACACGGCCGGCGACGCGCTGCTGGACCAGGAGCGCATTGCCGATCAGCTGCAGGATACCCTTGCGCTCGGGCGGCGTGCGGCCCTGCTCGGCGAGCTTCCGCGCGAGGGGCTCGATCACGTCGAAGACCGCAGCGACGCGCCGCTCGTCGCGGGCCAGCGACGTGCTCTTGGCGAGCGCGTCCGCAATCAGGAGCAGGCGGTCGTCGGAGAATTTTGCGAGACAGATCGGCCCGCCGGGCTGGATCGCCTCTTCGTCGTGGCAGAGCTGCGCCTGCGCGGTCTCTTCCTCATAGGGGCTGAGCTCGCCGATCACGCGCGGCTTCAGATTGTCGATGAGAACCTTCTCCTCCGACGGGAGCAATCCGATCAGCACGACGACACCGTAGCGGAAGATCACGGCAAGACCCGCATGGACGCGGAAGGCGGCGGGCATCGAGGAGACCAGCGGCCCAAGCTCGAGGCCCGCGGCATTGATGCGGTCACCCAGCATCACCGCGCGGATCCGCAAGTTCGGCGCGGGCGCGGCGTCCTGCTTCGGCGATACCGCCGTCGGGCCAACAGTGAGTTGATCAGCGTTCACGCAAGTGTCCTGCTTGGGGCCACGGTGAGGCGATACACGACGGCCCGGGATCCATCGAAAACCTCGAGCAGATGATCGCAGATGGAGCAGCGGAATTCACCGGCTTCTCCGGTCAGGGATGATAGCGTAATCCGGCGAAAACCGGCTCCACATTTCGGACAGATGATGTCACCTTTTTCCATGGTTGCACGCTTTCCCGGCTGAACGGCCGATCCGGCATCGGCGCCTCCGATCGGCCCACGCTCGACAATCACTGCAGCGATGTCCGGTTTCCTCCCGTCATGGCGCGCATTTGCCGAAACATTCGGCAAAGCTGTCGGCCTGGATGCGAAACATTGGGATGCGATGGGCCATTCGAGTTTACCATCGAACGCCGACGCCCCTTCAAAAAGTTGCGCTCGGCAGCGCAGCATGTTTATGACACCATCATAACAAGGCAAGTTTCTTCCGAAATTTGAGCCAACGAAGCCTCAATCATGCTGAGCGTCATCATTCCGACCGAAGGTGTCGAACAGACGGCGGTCGCTACGCTGGCCGCGCTGGTGCCCGGTGCCGCCGCCGGCATCATCCGCGAAGTTCTGCTGGTCGACGGCACCCGTAATGGTGTCATCGAGCGCGTGGCTGACGTCGCAGGCTGCCGCTTCATCGGTTTCGAGGGATCCTCGCAAGGGGCGGCGCTTGCCGCCGGCGCGCGCCAGGCCCGCTCGCCCTGGCTGATGTTCCTGCACGCGGGCGCCGTGCTGGAAACCGGCTGGATCGAGGAGACCACCCAGTTCATCCAGACCGTTTCAGCCAGCGGCCGCGACCGGGCCGCCGTGTTCCGCCATTCCCGCTCGCCCTACTCCGATACCAGACCGCGCGACATGCTTCGCGCGGTGGCGCGAAAGTTCATCGGCCCGTTCGGCGACCAGGGGCTTTTGATCGCGCGCGATCATTACGACCGGCTCGGCGGCTATCCGCCCGAGGCCCGCCGTTCCGAGGCGCGCCTGTTGCGGCGGCTTGGCCGCTCCTCCCGGACGCTGCTACGCAGCCGGATCGTCATGGTGGGGTGAGCCACGAAGATACTTGCTAAAGTCAAATAATTAATTGACAATGGCAAGTATCGAGGTGCCCCATGACCGCAAGCCCGACGCATTCGACCATCGAGGTCTCCGACAACCAGGTTCAGGCGGTTCGCGCGTTCAACCGCTTCTACACCCACAAGCTCGGCGTGCTCGACCAGCAGCTCCTGAAGAGCCCGTTCTCGCTGAGCGAAGCGCGTGTGCTCTACGAGCTCGCCCATGGCGGCGAGCAACCGGCCAAGGAGATCGGCACCGCGCTCGGGCTCGATGCCGGCTATCTCAGCCGCATCGTACAGAATTTTGACGAGAGCGGCCTGATCGCGCGCAAGCCGCTTCCCACCGACCGCCGGCAGTACCAGCTGAGCCTGACCGCGAAGGGCCGACAGGCCTTCGCCAGACTCGAGCGCATGTCGCAGGAGGATGTTGCCGCGATGCTGCGGCCCCTCTCCGGCGAGGACCGCCGACGGCTGACCGGCTCGATGGAGATGATCGAGCAGCTGCTCGCGATGCCCCGCACGCCGGCGCCGCGCGCCACCCTGCGCGAACCACGCCCCGGCGACATGGGCTGGGTGGTGCAGAGCCATGGCGCGTTCTATGCCGGCGAATACGGCTTCGATTCCGGCTTCGAGGCGTTGGTGGCCGAGATCGTCGCCAAGTACATGACCACCTACGACGCCTCGCGCGAGCGCTGCTGGATCGCCGACATCGAGGGCCGTCCCGTGGGCTCGGTGTTTCTGGTGAAGGCAAGCGACGACGTCGCCAAGCTGCGCCTGCTGCTGCTCGATCCCGCCGCGCGCGGACAGGGCCTCGGCCAGCGGCTGGTGGCCGAATGCATCTCCTTCGCACGCGCCTGCGGCTATCGGCGGATGACGCTGTGGACGCAGAGCATTCTGGTTGCCGCGCGCAAAATCTATCAGGACGCCGGCTTCAAGCTGGTCGGAACCGAGCCGCATCGCAGCTTCGGCCAGAATTTGATCGGCGAGACCTGGGAGCGCGACCTCTGATGCACGGGCGGCACGAAGCCTCGCGCCGCGTCACCGCCGAGTTGGTCGACCTCTACAAGCGCCGCGGCTGCCGGCTGCAGCGCGATGCGTGGCGCGACCTCTGGCGCGCGATGTGGTGTCGCTTCGCACGGAGCGACGACAGATAATCCACGACGCGCAACAGCGTACGCTGCGCATTATTGTGCCCTCTCTTGTGGGAGAGGGCAGCGACGCTGGAAGACACGAATTCAATGGGGTGAGGGGTCTCTCTCCACATTGCTCCGTATGGAGAGAGACCCCTCACCCGTCTCGCCGCTACGCGGCGAGCCACCCTCTCCCACAAGAAGGGGAGAGGGTAAAGTCGCAGCTGTGATCGCGATTAAACCGTCGCGCCTTGCGCCTTCGGCCTTCGCAAGTGCTCATCCAGCCGTGGCATGATCTCGACGAAGTTGCAGGGGCGCGTGCGGTAGTCGAGCTGGGCGGCGAGGATGCCGTCCCAGCCGTCGCGGCAGGCGCCGGGCGAGCCGGGCAGGCAGAAGATGTAGGTCGCGCCTGCAACGCCCGCGGTGGCGCGGCTCTGGATCGTCGACGTGCCGATCTTGGCGTGGCTCATCATGTGGAACGCGATCGAGAAGCCGTCCATGCGCTTCTCGAACAAGGGCTCGACCGCCTCCGGCGTCACGTCGCGTCCCGTGAAACCGGTGCCGCCGGTGGTAATGACGACGTCGACGCCGGCATCCGCGATCCAGCGCCGGATCACGGCTCGGATCGACTCGACGTCGTCGGTGACGATCTCGCGCGCGGCGAGATGATGGCCGGCCCCAAGGATCCGGTCAGCGAGCGTCTGGCCGGATTTGTCGTCGGCGAGCGAGCGCGTGTCGGAGACGGTGAGCACCGCGATGTTGAGCGCGATGAATTGCTTTGACTCGTCGATGGAAGCCACGACTTCATACCTCCTTGCCCATCCTCCGACGTCATCCTGAGGTGCGCGCGCAAGCGCGCCTCGAAGGATGGGCCGGGGTTTCGTCATCCTCTACGGCTCGCCGAAGGGGCGAGCGCCTCAGGATGACGCCACAACCGGTTACAGCGACCCGCTGCCGAACGTGTTGCAGGCGTCCACCGTGCCGCGCTGATAGCCGGTCATGAACCAGCGCTTGCGCTGCTCGGCCGAGCCGTGGGTGAAGGAATCGGGCACGACGCGGCCCGTCGCCTGGCGTTGCAGCGTGTCGTCGCCGATCGCGCTCGCCGTGGTCAGCGCGGCGTCGATGTCGCCGGGTTCCAGGAAGTTCGGACGCTTCTTGGCCTCGCGGTTGACCCAGACGCCAGACAGACAGTCGGCCTGCAGCTCCACCTTGACCTGGAGCGCGTTGGCCTCGGCCTTGGAGCCGGCCTGCTGCTGCAGCCGCGTCACGCGCGGAATGATGCCGAGCAGGTTCTGGATGTGATGGCCGGCCTCATGAGCGATGATGTAGGCGGTGGTGAAATTGCACGCCGACTTGCCCGAGCAGCCGCGGAAGCGTGTCTCGACCTCGCGGAAGAAGCCGGTGTCGAGAAAAATGGTGCGATCCGGCGGGCAATAGAACGGGCCCATCGCCGACTGCGCCATGCCGCAGCGCCCGCCATTGGTGGCGTTGCGGAACAGCACGATCTTCGGACCGGTGTAGGACTGGCCGCTGGCCTGGAAGATCTCGCTCCAGCGGTCGTCGATCTCGCCGAGGATGCCGGAGATCATGCTGCCCATCTCGTCGGTCGGCGCGCCGCGCTTGGCGGAGGTCGACTGGCGATCGGTCTGGTAGGTCGGCGCCTGATTGCCGCCGGTGAGTATCTCGGCGCCGCCGATCAGGATGCGGGGATCGATGCCGAAGGCATAGCCGATCAGGCCAAGCACGATGATGGTGCCGATGCCGAGCCCGCCGCCGCCCATGGGCAGGCCGAACCCGCCGCCTCCGCCGCCGCCAAATCCACCACCACCCTCGTCGCGACGATCCTCGATGTCGTCGCTGCGGCGGAAGTCATCGTAACGCATGGCGGCCTTCCCTTGAGGGTCCCTGATGGCATTTCGTGTGCACGCAAAGGTGCGAAAGCTCAACGCGCCACACAGGTAAAATTTCCGTTGCGTTAATCAATATCCCGGTCGGCAAAAATTGCCTAGTGCGACAGCGTGCCGGCGCCAGCAATTTTTTCCTGCCCGCGCGCAATTTTTTCCGAGAGAAATTTGCAGGTGCCGCGGCCGCCGCGCGGCGGCATATGCGAAATATACCGTAAAACACAGCGATTGCGCACAACACGCAGCGCGCGAGCTGCGATGCGGCACCTGCTCAGAAAAGTAGCGGATTAAGTCGATTTTTACTTTGCGCCGTCAATGTAACGGCCAGTCGGTTGTTTGGTCCCGCGTCGCCGACAGCGTCGCCTGAGTCAGAGTTCTTGAGTCATGGTAGAGTCGCGTCGCGGGGCGTCTGCAAGGGCGCCCCGCACAAATTTTGAGTCCGCTTCGCACAGCATCATCGTCGGTGATTGCGTCGCCGAGATGTCGAAGCTTCAGGCTGGTTCGGTCGACCTCGTGTTCGCCGATCCGCCCTACAATCTCCAGCTCAAGGGCGATCTCAAGCGTCCCGACGAGTCCCACGTCGACGCCGTCAACGACGACTGGGACAAGTTCGATTCGTTTTCCGCCTACGACGATTTCACTCGCGCATGGCTGCTTGCCGCCCGCCGCGCGATGAAGCCGTCGGCGACGATCTGGGTGATCGGCTCCTATCACAACATCTTCCGCGTCGGCGCTATCATGCAGGACCTCGGCTTCTGGCTCCTGAACGACATCGTCTGGCGCAAGTCGAACCCGATGCCGAATTTCCGCGGCCGCCGTTTCACCAACGCGCATGAGACCATGATCTGGGCCGCGCGCGACGAGAAGGCCAAGGGCTACACGTTCAACTACGAAGCGCTGAAGGCGGCGAACGAGGACGTGCAGGCGCGTTCCGACTGGCTGATCCCGCTCTGCACCGGCGAGGAGCGCCTCAAGGGCGCCGACGGCAAGAAGGTGCACCCGACGCAGAAGCCGGAAGGCCTGCTCGCGCGCGTGCTGCTGTCGTCGTCAAAACCCGGCGATCTCGTGATCGATCCCTTCAACGGCACCGGCACCACGGGGGCGGTCGCCAAGCGCCTTGGCCGCTCCTATATCGGCTTCGAGCGCGACAAGGTCTACGCCAAGGCTGCGGAAGCCCGCATCGCTGCGGTCGAACCGCTCCCCGAAGAGAGCCTCGCTCCGTTCATGACCGCGCGCGAGGCGCCGCGGGTCGCGTTCTCCGAGCTGATCGAGCGCGGCATGATCATGCCCGGCACGAAACTGTTCGACGCCAAGAAGAAGCTCGGCGCACTCGTGCGCGCCGACGGCGCCATCATGCTCGGGGACAAGGTCGGCTCGATCCACCGCATCGGCGCCGTGGCGCAGGGCTCGGCCGCCTGCAATGGCTGGACCTATTGGCACGTCGAGACCAAGAAGGGCCTCAAGCTGATCGACGAACTGCGCGCCGAGATCCGCGCCGGCATGGCGGCGGAATAGATTCCCTCTCGTTCGTCATTCCGGGCTCGCGCCAAGAGGCGCGCCCCGGAATGACGAAGCCGTTGAAGGTCGACGCGCACAGGACTAGGATCACCCGATCAGTTCTCGTCTCGATCGGTCGATCCCCATGCGACGTCAGTCCGAGAGTTTGCTGCTTCTGCCATTGCTGCCGATCTTCCTCGCCGGCATGTTTCCGATGCTGCTGATCGGGCTGTTGGGATTTTTCGGGCTCGCTTTGTTCGGCGTGCTGCTGATCTGCGCCGGGCTCGCCTGCGGCAATGAGGCCCATGACACTTTTCAACACGACGTCGTCGTACACGGCTATGCGCGGGGACCGGAGCGCGCCGCGCAAGCCTCCAGCATGCATGAGGCGACGCGGCTGGCGCTGCAGGTGGAGGCCATGGGGCTCATCCTCATCATCGCGGCGGTGATCGGCTTCCTCTACGCCGGCTGATCTGCGCACGGCGCAGACGCCGCCCGGCAAACTCGCCGGTTGTGCTTCCGCTCAGGGTTCGGGCAAGAGAGGGCCGCCTAGCGGCAATGACGCTGCGTTCGCTCTCGGCAACAGAGACAGGGAGATGCTGATGCTCAAGTTCTATTTCAACGGATCACCGAACCCGACCAAGGTCGCGCTGTTTCTGGAGGAGTCCGGGCTGCCGTTCGAGCCGGTCGCCGTCGACACCCGCAAGGGCGAGCAGTTCACGCCGGACTATCTGAAGATCAACCCGAACGCCAAGGTGCCGGCGATCGACGACAACGGCACGATCGTGTTCGATAGCAACGCCATCCTGCTCTATCTCGCCGAGAAGACCGGCAAGTTCCTGCCGGCCCCCGCCGTCCGCGGCCAGACGCTGTCATGGCTGATGTTCGTTGCCACCGGCCTCGGGCCTTATTCGGGTCAGGCGGTGCACTTCAAGCACTTCTCGCCCAAGGGCCAGGACTACGCGCATAACCGCTACCAGTTCGAAGGTCACCGCCACTACCAGATCCTGGACGATCATCTCGCCAGGAACCGGTACATGGTCGGCGATGCCTACTCCGTCGTCGACATGGCGCTCTGGGGCTGGGCGCGCATGGCCGCCTTCGTGCTCGGCGAGGACGCGCCGACGAAGTATCCGAACGTCAAACGGCTGGTCGACGAGATTTCGGCGCGCCCCGCTGCTGCGCGCGCGATCGCGCTGAAGGACAAGTTCACCTTCAAGGCCGAGATGGACGACGAAGCCCGCCGCAACATGTTCAAGCACATGACGACCAAGGTGGCCTGATTACGCCACGCCGATCGTTTCAGGTCCACGCGCACGCGCGTGGACCTTTGCTTTTGAGGTGTCCGCTTTCGAGATGTCAGGCCGATCAGGCCGCGTGCACCGAGTTCAGGAACTTGCTGACCTCGAGCTTCAAACGACTGCTGTCGGCCGACAGCGAGCGCGCCGCCGACAGCACTTGCGAGGAGGCCGAGCCGGTCTCGGAGGCGCCGCGCTGCACGTCACCGATGTTGGTCGAGACCCGCTGCGTGCCGTGAGCGGCCTGCTGGACGTTGCGGGAGATTTCCTGCGTGGCGGCGCCCTGCTCTTCCACCGCGGCGGCAACCGTCGACGAGATCTCCGACAGCCGCTCGATGGTGCCGCTGATCTCCCTGATCGAGCCGACCGATTCTTCCGTCGCCGCCTGGATGCCCGAGACCTGCTGGGCGATCTCGCCGGTGGCTTTCGCAGTCTGTTCGGCAAGCGCCTCAAGCGGCTCAGTTCGGCGTCCTCACGGCGGCTTGCGGAAACGGGCCCAGCGCCTTCTCGGTCAGGACCGAGTCGCAATACTCTCGGATCTCCTTGATCTTACCGTCCTCCAGCCGGAACACGAGGCAGTAGTCGTTGTCGTAGCGCGCACCCTCGCGGGTGACGTTGTCGCCCTTGGCCTCCACCACCACGACATCGCCCTCGGCGATGAAGCGATGGGCGATCGTGCGCGTCCGGTCGGCGAGGCGCGAGCGGACGTGGCCGTGCAGGTCGTTCAGGATCGACTCTTTCCCTGCGAAGGCGCGCGACCAGGAATATTGTCCGGTCACGACCCATCGGGCGTCGTCGGCGAGGCTGGCGGTGAACAGCGCACGGTCGCGCGCGGCCGGATCGGGGTTCGCGGCGGCGGCGAAAATGTCCTGCATCAGTTTCTTGTTGGTTGCGGCGCTCATGGCGGCATCTCCGTTGGTAAGAACACGGAGATCATCGGCGCGATATCGAAATTCTTCAAATCGATAGCGAATATGATATCTATTCACATTATGAATTTTAATTCGCTTGACCTCAATCTCCTGATCGCGCTCGACGCGCTGCTGCGCGAGGCCAATGTCAGCCGCGCCGCGTTACGGATTGGCCTGTCGCAGCCGGCGACCAGCCACGCGCTGCAGCGGCTGCGCGACATTTTTGGCGATCCGCTGCTGGTGCGCACCGGTGCGCGCATGGAGCTGACACCGCGAGCCCAGGCGCTGCGCGCGCCGCTGGCGCAGGCGCTCGACCAGGTGCGCGGGCTCTTTGTGCCCGACGACTTCGACGCCGCCCGCAGCGAGCGGCAGTTCCGCCTGATGATGCCGGATCTCGCAGTCGAGCTGCTGATGCCGCCTCTGATGGAGAAGGTCACGCGGCTTGCGCCCAACGTCCGCATCGACGTCGTGCCGTGGCGGGGCCCGGCGATCTTCCACGCCGAATTCGCCCGCACCATCGATCTCGTGATCTCGATCGGCAACGCCTTCAAGGGCTTCCACCGGCAATTGCTCTACACCGACAGCGATGCGCTGGCGGTGCGGCGCGGCCATCCCATGGCTGCGAAGCTGAAACGGCGGGAGGCCTTCCTCGCCGCGCGCCATGTCGGCGTGATCATCCGCGGCCAGGCTGAGGACCTGATCGACACCTGGCTGCGCGCCAAGGGCATCGAGCGGCACATCGCGCTCGTCGTCTCGGGCTATCTCGAGGCGCTGCACGTCGCCGCCCGCACCGATCTCGTCGCCTTCGTCCCGCGCCGGCTGATCGCGGCGCTGTCGAAGCAGCTCGGCCTCGTCAGCGTGACGCCGCCGCTCGATCCCGGCATCGACGAGCAGTTCATGTTCTATCCGACCCGCGCGCAGATGGACCCCGGCTCGATCTGGCTGAGACGGCTGATGCTGGAGACGGGACGGGAGTTGGATCGAAAGAGCTCGTAGGGTGGGCAAAGCGAAGCGTGCCCACCGTGCTCCTACGCCGAAGCGACAAGGAAAAGGTGGTGGGCACGGCGCTCCGCGCCTTTGCCCACCCTACAAGTCCACTGTCTATCGCTGCGGAAACGAAAGCTGGTGGGTTACGCTTCGCTAACCCACCCTACGATCCAGCACTTCACGCCTTCTGCGCGTCCATCACCTTGCGTACCGCGGGGCGGTCGGACATGCGCTTGAAATGATCCGCGACCTTCGGCGTCGCGTTGATGTCGACGCTGTCGCCTTCGAGCCAGAGCGAGAGCGTGTAGAGATAGGGATCGCAGATCGTGTACTGCTCGCCCATCACCCACGGCCCTTTGAACATCTTCTGCTCAATCAGCGAGAAGCAGGCGCCCATGGTCTTCGGGATCATCTGCTTCATATCGACGAACGAGCTCTCTTCCGTCGCCCAGCGCGCGCCGCGCATCTTGTGGGCGTGGGCCACGTGCACGGTGGAGCAGAGATAGGAGTTGAACGACTGCGCCTGCGCGAATGCGAAGGGATCGTCGAACGGTGCGAGCCTGGCCTTAGGAAAGCTTTGCGCGATGTAGGCGAGCATCGCCGGCGTCTCGGTCAGCACGCCGCGATCGGTCACCAGCGCCGGCACGCGGGCCTTCGGGTTGATCGCGAGATAGTCCGGGCTGTTCTGCTGGTTGGCCTTGAAGTTCAGCCGTTCGGCCGTGTAGTCGGCCCCGGCCTCTTCCAGGGCGATATAGGTGGCGAGCGCGCAGGTGCCGGGGGCGTAGTAGAGCTTGAACATGTCGGACCTCGTGGGGGAAAGCCGGACGTTAACGGCCGCATGCAGCGCCGTCCATAGGGCTCTCTTCGCAGTTGCCCACGGCCGCCTCACCGTGCGAAGACGCCGCCAATCGGAGGGGTTTTGTCATGACCGTACTCATCGCCGGTGGCGGCATCGGCGGGCTGACGCTTGCGCTCAGCCTGCACCAGATCGGCGTTCCCGCAAAAGTGTTCGAGAGCGTGGCCGAGCTGCGCCCGCTCGGCGTCGGCATCAACGTGCTGCCGCATGCCGTGCGCGAGCTGATCGAGCTCGGGCTTATGGACAAGCTCGATGCCAGCGGCGTGCGCACCCGCGAGCTCGCCTACTTCTCCAAGCACGGCAAGCCGATCTGGAGCGAGCCGCGCGGATTGGAGGCCGGCTACAGATGGCCGCAATTCTCGATCCATCGCGGCATCCTGCAGCAACTCCTGCTCGACACCGCAGTCGAACGGCTCGGCCGCGACAACATCCTCACCAGCCATCATCTGACCGGCTGGAGCGAGACCGCCGCTGGCGTGCGTGCCGACTTCATCGACAAGGCGACCGGCAAGGCCGCAGGCACTTACGAAGGCGCGATCCTGATCGCCGCCGACGGCATCCATTCCGCCGTGCGAGAAAAGCTCTACCCACAGGAAGGACCGCCGATCTGGAACGGCCGCATCCTCTGGCGCGGCGTGACACCGGCCAAGGCCTTCCTCACCGGCCGCACCATGATCATGGCGGGCCATGAGATCCTGAAATTCGTCTGCTACCCCATCAGCAAGCAGCCGGACGCGTCCGGCAACCATCAGATCAACTGGGTCGCCGAGCGCCACATGCCGCCGACCTATCAGTGGCGGCGCGAGGACTATAACCGCACCGCGCGACTGGAAGAGTTCTTGCCCTGGTTCGAGAGCTGGCAGTTCGACTGGCTCGACGTGCCCGGCCTGATCCGAAACTGCCCGCACGCCTACGAATATCCGCTGGTCGATCGCGATCCGGTGTCGCAATGGACATTTGGCCGCGTCACGCTGATGGGCGATGCCGCCCATCCGATGTATCCGATCGGATCGAACGGCGCCTCGCAGGCGATCCTCGATGCCCGCGTCATCACCCGCGAGATTTTGGCGCATGGGCCGACGCAGGCTGCGCTGCTTGCCTATGAAGCCGAGCGCCGGCCGGCGACCACCGACCTCGTCCTGCTCAACCGCAAGAACGGCCCCGAGCAGGTGATGCAGCTCGTCGAGGAGCGCGCGCCGGAGGGCTACAGCGTCGTCACTGATGTGCTGTCGCAGCAGGAGCTGGAGGACATCGCCGCGAACTACAAGCGCGTTGCCGGCTTCCAGGTCGAGGCGCTGAACGCCAAGCCGCCGATCGTCAGCGCAGACGCGAAGCGCGCGGGTGTCTGAGGCTTCTGGAGAGGCACTGACGCCGGATGCGCGCACCACGGGATGACGCGAAAGCGCTGCAACGGCCATTGCCGGATGACGTGCTCAAGATCGTAATGCTTGGCCAGGATAAGGAAGATCGAGGCGGCGGCCTGCGCTTGGCTGTCTGCACACACTGATCGAGGCAGCGTGCCACCGCGGCCCCGAACTTGAAACAAAAAGTGAAAGAGAACAGCGGGGATATTCCTAAAAGCTGACTTGATTACTTTCTTCTAATCTCTTCGCCACATTTGATTGATGAGTAAGCAGCGATGACTGATCAGCAATTGGCCCTGCAAGCGATAAGCGAAGCGCAACTCATATTGGAAGAATACCTTCAGCCCTGGCCCAAGGATAATGCGCATATCCTTGAGAAGTTGGTGGAAGTTCTCGAACGCCCCGCCTTGATCGTTGCTGTAAGTCGATTGCAGCAACACGGCAGTTGAGCGCGCCCATGAGCAAACCGCTTCCATCGTTTGCTTTGATCATTTGCACTGCTGCGCTCTCGTTGCTCGAAATGACGAGCGTGCATGCCAAGCAACAATGCCGCGCTGCAATGCCGCAAAATCCGCAAGGGGAGTGGTGGTCCTATCGTCTCATCGACGGACGAAAATGCTGGTACGTGGGCAAGCCCATGCTTTCGAAATCATTGCTGGAGTGGCCTTCAGAGTCCCCCGAAACCGAATCTCGTGGAGACGCTGCAGGCGCGGTCATAGCGCCTAGCAAACCCGGCAATCCATTGGATGCACAAGCGCTGGCACTGAGGGACTTTGACACCTTTGAAGCGCGATGGCGTGCCAGGATCTCCAGTCCGCAAGGCCCGCGACCGACCGATACTCGCGACCAAGCGCCAGCGGATCAGTAACTTCTCGCTCCAAGAGCCGATAGCGCGCGAGCCGCACTTCGTGCTCTCTGAATTGCTGCTCGGTCATTCGTCTCGTCCCCCTCAAAGGAAGGTGGAGTGTAGGGCGAGACCTACAGCACCACCCTTGCCGCCTCGAGCAGCCGCTCGCTTGCGGTTGCCGTCGCGAGCACGGTGCCGTCCTCGGCCATCAGCTTGGCCTCGACGAAGGCGATGGTCTTGCCGAGCTGCGTCACGGTCGCCTCGCCGATGATCGTCCCGGGCTTGGCCGGGCTGAGGAAGTTCACGGTCATGCTGACGGTGGCGGTGTAGAGCCGGCCCTCGCTCATCACGAGCACCGCCGGGCCCATGGTGTCGTCGAGCATGGCCGAGAGCATGCCGCCCTGGATGAAGCCGGCAGGATTGCAGAACTCAGGTCTGCCCTCGAAGGCAAGCCTGATCCAGCCGTCTTGCGGACGAGCATCGAGCAGACGCCAACCCAACAGGTCGGCGCAGGGCGGTCTGGGAAAATTATCGAGCGCGGTCTTGACCATGCGAAGCCTCCGGTGCCGCTCGCTAATAACGCAGGCCTGCTGACAGCCTGGTGTCAGCAGGATAGCTAGCCGTCCAATGCGTGCGCGATCACCTTGCGCATGACGTTGGGCAGCGCTTCGTCGGCGAGGGTGGCGACCGGCACCCAGCGCATGCCGTCTGGCGCGCGCGTGCGGGCGTCGACCCGGGCGGTGTAGACCACGAGCTCCAGCGGAAAATGCGTGAAGACGTGGGTGACGACGCCCAGCCTGCGCTGCCAGCGCGAAAGCCCCTTCAGCTCCGGCGCCTGCTCTTTCGCCAGCTTGTCGTCCTGGCCGGCGCGCCAATCCGAACCCGGCACCTCGGTCATCCCGCCGAGCAATCCCTTCTCAGGCCGGGTGCGGACGAGGAGCTCGTCGCCGCGCCTGACGACGAAGGCGGCGCCCCGCCGCAGCGTCCCGCTTTTCTTCGGCGCCTTGCGCGGGAATGTGTCCTGCGTGCCTTGCGTGCGCGCCACGCAGCCGTCGGTGAACGGACATAACGAGCAGGCCGGCTTCTTCGGCGTGCAGATCGAAGCGCCGAGATCCATCAGCGCCTGCGCGCTGTCGCCGGCGCGAGACTTCTCGTCGCCGGCGCGTGAGTCGGCGAGCAACATCGCCGCCAATTGCTGGATCTTTGGCTTTGCCTGCGGGAGCTCTTCTTCAACTGCAAAGAGCCGCGACACCACCCGCTCGATATTGCCGTCGACCGGCATGGTGCGGCGATCGAAGGCGATCGCGGCAATCGCGGCCGCCGTGTAGGGCCCGATCCCCGGCAGCGCGCGCAGGCCGTCCTCGGTGTCGGGAAACACGCCGCCATGCTCGCGCGTCACCTCGACCGCGCAGGCGTAGAGATTGCGTGCGCGTGAATAATAGCCGAGCCCCGCCCACATCCGCAGCACGTCGTCGAGCGAAGCCCGCCCGAGCGCCGTGACGTCCGGCCAGCGCACGACGAATTTTTCGAAATAGGGCCCGACGGCCTTCACCGTGGTCTGCTGCAGCATGATCTCCGACAGCCAGACGCGATAGGGATCCGCCGTCTCGCCGGGCGCCGCGCGCCAAGGGAGCCTGCGGCGGTGGCGGTCGTACCAGGCGAGCAGCGCCAGCGGGCGCGCCAAACGTTCCGGTTCAACCGGTTCCGACTTCGCCTTCAGGGCAACTTTGGGGCTCATGCTGTCACTGTAACCGGCTCGCGCCGATCTCTCCACGTCATGCCCGCGCTTGTCGCGGGCATCCACGTCTTTCTTCGCGAAGCCTGTGGCCTGCGCTCCGGAGTGCTATAAGGCCCTCATGTCCAAGCCCGGCCCCATCAGCGCAAAGCCGCTCTCGATCCTCCTCAACGACGTCTTTGCCGAGGCCTATGCCAAGCAGGGCTTTGCCGCGCGCGAGCTGGTGACGCGCTGGGCGCAGATTGCCGGGGCGGAGATCGCGGCCCATGCCGAGCCGCTCAAGATGCAATGGCCGCGGCCCGTTGAGGGCCAGCCGCAGGAGCCGGCGACGCTGGTGCTGCGGGTCGAGGGACCGATGGCGCTGGAAATCCAACACTCCGCCGACGTCATCCTGGAACGGGTCAACCGCTTCTTCGGCTGGAGCGCGGTCGGCAAGCTCGCCTTCCGCCAGGCTCCCCTGTCGCGGGCCCGGCGCCCGGTGCGGCCCGGCCCGCCGGACCCGAAAGCCGTGGCCAAGGTGGCGGAAAGCCTCGCCGACATCGAAGATGAACAATTGAAGACAGCGCTGGCGCGCCTGGGGGCCGCAATCAAGCGAAATTGAGCCTTATTGCGCGTGCAATCTGGACCCGTCCTTGCGGCTCGCCATTGCCTCAAACGACGTTTCAAGCTAGCGACAGGCCGCCTGAGATAAGGAACCTCGGGCGAGACCACGCCAATCCGGGAGCCGACCTTGATCATCACCCGCCGCGCCTTCACCACGATGCTGTCGCTGACCGGGCTTGCCGCGCTCGCCGGGCTCTCGCCGCTGCGGTTCATCTCAGAGGCCATGATCCCTGAAGCAATGGCGCAGACCGCCGCCGATGTGGCCAAGCCGGTGTCGCTGCCCGACATGGCGCTGGGCCCGGCGGACGCCGCCGTCACCATCACCGAATTCGCCTCGATGACCTGCCCGCACTGCGCCGCCTTCAACGAGCAGGTGTTTCCGAAGATCAAGAAGGAATACATCGACACCGGCAAGGTTCGTTACATCTTCCGCGAGTTCCCGCTCGACATCAAAGCCGCCGCCGGCTCGATGCTGTCGCGCTGCATCGCCAACGGCGACGCGTCGAAATATTTCGCGGTGACCGACATGCTGTTCCGCCAGCAGAGCGACTGGGTGATGAAGAACACCACGGAGACCTTGGCCCGGATCGGCAAGCAGGCCGGCCTCACCCAGCAGCAGGTCGAGGCCTGCCTGAAGGACCAGGCGTTGCTCGACAAGATCGCCGCCGACCAGAAATATGCGAGCGATGTGCTGAAGGTCGATTCCACGCCGACGTTCTTCATCAACGGTGAGAAGATCAAGGGCGAAGCCTCGTTCGAGGAATTCGCGAAGAAGATCAACTCGCTGCTCAAGAGCTGATTTGAAAGCTGATTCGCGCGCGCGAAGCCTGATTCGCGCGCCGCTAGCCCTATCATTCCCGTCACAAATCCCTTGGGAAAAGCGGGTTTCGCAGGTTGCCCTCGCGACGCGGCACGGCCATTGTCCAGCCGCATGAGCCGCCTTGAGCGACTCGTTCAGACAGCGACATTGCCTTCTATGGTATTGTCCCGGCAGGGAGATTCGCACCCTGTCAACAGAGATGCGTGTTTATGAAGATCACCCGCCTGCGCCTTCATGGCTTCAAGTCCTTCGTTGAGCCCACCGACTTCGTGATCGAGGCCGGCCTGACCGGCGTGGTCGGACCCAACGGCTGCGGCAAGTCGAACCTCGTCGAAGCGCTGCGCTGGGCGATGGGCGAGACCTCGCACAAATCGCTGCGCGCCGCCGACATGGACGCGGTGATCTTCGCAGGCTCCGGCAACCGCCCGGCGCGCAACCACGCCGAAGTGACGATGACGATCGACAATGCCGATCGCACCGCACCGGCGGCGATGAACGACAGCCAGCTTCTGGAAATCTCCCGCCGCATCGAGCGCGAGGCGGGTTCGGTCTATCGCATCAACGGCCGCGACGTGCGCGCCCGCGACGTGCAGATCCTGTTTGCAGACGCCGCCACCGGCGCGCGCTCGCCCGCCCTCGTCCACCAGGGCAAGATCGGCGAGATCATCCAGGCCAAGCCCGAGCAGCGCCGCCGCGTGCTGGAAGACGCCGCCGGCGTCGCCGGCCTGCACGCCCGCCGCCACGAGGCCGAGCTGCGGCTGAAGGCGGCCGAAACCAACCTCACCCGCGTCGAGGACGTGATCGGCCAGCTCTCCGGCCAGATGGAAGGCCTGAAGAAGCAGGCCCGCCAGGCCGTGCGCTATCGCGAGGTCGCCGCGAAGGTCCGCAAGTCCGAGGCCACGCTGTTCCATCTGCGCTGGATCGGCGCCCATGCCGAGGTCAACGATTCCGGCCATACCCATGATCTCGCGGTCCGCGAGATGGCGGAGCGCACCCAGCATCAGGCGGAAGCCGCCCGCATCCAGGCGATCCGCGCCGCCGAGATGCCGGCGCTGCGCGACGCGGAAGCGCGCGCCGCAGCCGGGCTGCAGCGGCTGACCAATGCCCGCGAACTGCTCGACCGCGAGGAAGAGCGCGCCAAGGAGCGCGTCGCCGAGCTCGAGCGGCGCCTCGCGCAATTCGAAGGCGACATCTCCCGCGCCCAGCAGCAGACCATGGACGCCGACGTCGCGCTGCAGCGGCTCGACACCGAAGATGCCGAGCTGAAGGAAGAGATCAAATCGCGCGTCGAGAAGCGCTCCGGCGTCGATGAGCGCGTCTCCGAAGCCGAGGCGACGCTCGCCGAAGTCGAGCAGCGCTTCTCCGAGCTCACCACCTCGCTCGCCGACCTCACTGCCAAGCGCAACCAGCTCGAGGCCAACGTCCGCACCCACCGCGACAAGCTCGCCCGGCTCGACCAGGAGATCGCGAATGTCGCGGCGGAAGAGCAGAAGCTCGCGGCGGAGACCGGCGGGTTCGGCGATCTCGACGAGCTGACCGCAGCGGTCGAGAACGCGGAACAGACGCTTGCGGCTTCGGAAGCCGCGGCGCAGGCGAGCGAAGCTTCACACGTCGCGGCGCGCCAGACGCTGGAATCCTCGCGCTCGCCGCTGAATGAGGCCGACAAGCGCGTGCAACGGCTCGAGACCGAGGCGCGCACGATCTCCAAGATCGTCAACGGCGAGACCAAGAATCTGTGGCCGCCGATCATCGACGGCATCACCGTCGACAAGGGTTTTGAAAAGGCGATCGGCGCCGCGCTCGGCGATGATCTCGACGCGCCGGTCGATCCGTCGGCGCCGATGCGCTGGACCAATGCCGGCGTCACCGAAGGCGATCCGGCGCTGCCCGACGGCGTCGTTCCGCTCGCCGACCACGTGCAGGCGCCGGCCGAGCTGGCGCGCCGTCTGGCGCAGATCGGCGTGGTGCCGCGCGAGCGCGGCGCCGAGCTGGTCTCGCAGCTCAAGACCGGCCAGCGGCTGGTCTCGCCCGAAGGCGACGTCTGGCGTTGGGACGGCTTTGTCGCAGCAGCTCACGCGCCGACCGGGGCCGCGCGGCGTCTCGCCGAGCGCGCGCGTCTCGTCGACATCGAGAACGAGCTCGAGCAAGCCCGCATCGACGCCCAGATCAAGCGTCAGGCGCTCGAGAATGCCGAGGCCGAACTGCAGATGGCCGCCAGCACCGAAGGTGCTTCGCGCGAAGCCTGGCGCGCCGCGCAGCGCGAGCTGAACGCCGCACGCGAGCGCCATGCCACGGCCGAGCGCGAGATCAGCCGTCACGCCGCGCGCAAGGCGACGCTGTCGGAAGCACACAGCCGTCTCGCCGCCGACCGCGCCGAGGCCGAGGCCGCGCATGAATATGCCGCGGCCGCGATCACCGAGCTGCCGTCGAGCGAGGACACCGAGACCCAGCTCGCCGCGGTCCGCAGCGACATCGAAGGCCATCGCCGCATGGCGGCCCAGGTCCGCGCCGAGGCGCAGGCGCTGGCGCGCGAGGCCGAGCTCGCCGACCGCCGCGTGCAGGCGATCCTCGCCGAGCGCACCGAGTGGCAGAACCGCAAGGAGGGCGCGGCCTCCCACATCGACACCATCCAGGCCCGCATCACCGAGGTCTCGATCGAGCGCAGCGAGCTCGAAAACGCGCCGGCCGTGTTCGCGGAGAAGCGCAGCGCGCTGATCACCGAGATCGAATACGCCGAGAGCGATCGTCGCATCGCCGCCGACGCGCTCGCCAGCGCGGAAACCGCGATGGCGGAGACCGATCGTGTCGCGAAATTGACGCTCGAGGCGCTGTCGAGCTCACGCGAGGCGACCGCGCGCGCCGAGGAGCGCATGGAAGGCGCGCGGCGCCGGCTTGAGGACATCGAGCGCGAAATCCGCGACATGCTCGAGGTCGAGCCGCAGGCGGTCGCGGGCCTTGCCGAGATCGAGCCCGGCGCCGAACTGCCGCCGCTGCACGAGATCGAGGAGGATCTCGAAAAGATGCGCCGCGACCGCGAGCGCCTGGGTGCGGTGAACCTGCGCGCCGAGGAAGAGCTGCGCGAAGTCGAGGGCCAGCACACCGGCCTCGTCACCGAGCGCGACGACCTCGTCGAAGCCATCAAACGTCTCCGCCAGGGCATCCAGAGCCTCAACAAGGAAGCGCGCGAGCGGCTGCTGACCTCGTTCGAGGTCGTCAACAACCACTTCAAGCGCCTCTTCGTCGAGCTGTTCGGCGGCGGCGAGGCGGCGCTGCACCTGATCGAGAGCGACGACCCGCTGGAGGCCGGCCTCGAGATCATCGCAAAGCCGCCGGGCAAGAAGCCGCAGACGCTGTCGCTGCTCTCGGGCGGCGAGCAGGCGCTGACCGCCATGGCGCTGATCTTCGCCGTGTTCCTCACCAACCCCTCGCCGATCTGCGTGCTGGACGAAGTCGACGCACCGCTCGACGACCACAACGTCGAGCGCTACTGCAACCTCCTGCACGAGATGACCGGCTCGACCGATACGCGCTTCATCATCATCACGCACAATCCGATCACGATGGCGCGGATGAACCGGCTGTTCGGCGTCACCATGGCCGAGCGCGGCGTCTCGCAGCTCGTGTCTGTGAGCCTGCAAGAGGCGGTGGAGATCCTTGACCAGAACGTGGCGTGAGGATATTGACGGTCATTCCGGGCTCGCCACCGGGCCCGCGCGAAGCGCGGCCCGATGACAGGCTCCGCGAGAACTATGGTGCGCAATTGCGCACCTGAGAATCTCGCGCCACACGGATTGACGTCATCATCCGCGAAGGCGGATGATCCAGTACGCCGCGGCTCCTCGATCGACGTCCGCTCTCTCGGAGTACTGGATGCCCCGCCTGCGCGGGGCGTGACGATGGAAGATGATTTCACCGACGCTTCCCCCCGAACTCAAGGCCGCGCTCGACGGCAAGCTCCAGGGCTTTTCCCGCACCGATGCGGCGCGGCGGTCGTCGCAGATCTCCAGCACCTATCGCGCCGGCGGCGGCTCGGGCACGATCAAGTCCGAAGCCGATGCGCTCGCCTATGCCCTGGCGCGGATGCCGGCCACCTATGCTGCCGTAGCTGCGAGCCTGAACGCGCTGACCGAGATCGCGCCGGACTTGGCTCCGGAAACCCTGCTCGACGTTGGCGCAGGCCCGGGCACCGCGAGCTGGGCCGCCGCGGAGGCCTTTCCATCACTGCAAGCCTTCACCCTGCTCGATGCCAACGCGACGCTGAGCCGGCTCGCGCTCGAGCTCGCCCGCGACAGCGTACGACTGGCGGATTGCCGCTATCTGCCCGGCGATGCCGGCACCAACCTCGCCGAGGTCTCATCCGCCGACATCGTGATTGCGAGCTACATCGTGGGCGAGCTCGGTGAGAGCGACCAGCGCGCGCTCACCGAGGCGATGTGGGCGAAAGCGCGCCATGCGCTGATCGTGATCGAGCCCGGCACGCCGGCGGGCTATGCGCGCATCCTCGCGTTGCGCCAGCAGCTGATCGCGGCCGGCGGCTCTGTCGCGGCTCCCTGCCCGCACGAGAAGCCGTGTCCACTGACAGCGCCCGACTGGTGCCATTTCTCCCAGCGCCTGCCGCGCTCCCAGGCACACCGGCAGATCAAGGGCGCCGAGGTGCCGTTCGAGGACGAGCGGTTCATCTACGTCGCCCTGACCCGCACACCGCCCGTGGCGCGCGCCTCGCGCATACTGGCGCCGCCTGATGTCGGCAAGGCCGAGATCACGGCAAAGCTCTGCACCGAGGGCGGTGTCGCACTGACAAAGGTCCCGCGGCGCGACAAGGCCGCCTATGCGGACGCCCGGCGTTGGCGCTGGGGCGACGCCGTCATGTCCGAAAGTTAACCCCGTTCGGCGCTTTTGCCTTGAACTCGGATGGGTCCACATCCGACCAAGTCTTACCTCCCTTTGCCTCCCTTGCGCGCCGGCCTGCCGTCCGGCGCCATTTTGGTTTACCCTGCCCGCCTTCAATCCCCTTCAGGAGTTCTCCATGTCGACCGGCTGGATCGTTCTCGGCGTTATCGTCGTCCTCGTGCTGTTCGCCTTCGGCGCCTACAACCGGCTGGTGGCGCTGAGCCAGCGCGTCAGCCAGGCCTTTGCCGACATCGACGTGCAGCTCAAGCAGCGCCACGATTTGATCCCGAATCTGGTCGAGACGGTGAAGGGCTACGCCGCGCATGAGCGCGGCACGCTCGACGACGTCATCAAGGCGCGCAACTCGGCGATGTCGGCGCAGGGCCCGGCGCAAGTCTCCGCGGCCGAGAACCAGCTCTCCGGCGCGCTCGGCCGGCTGATCGCGCTGTCGGAGGCCTATCCCGACCTCAAGGCCAATGCCAATTTCCAGCAGCTCGCCAGCGAGCTCTCCGACCTCGAGAACAAGATCGCGGCGAGCCGCCGCTTCTTCAACAATGCGGTCCAGGAATACAACACCGGCATCCAGCAGATGCCCGCCGCGCTGTTCGCCGGCATGTTCGGCTTCACGCGCAAGGATTTCTTCGATCTCGGCGCGAGCCGCACCGAGGTCGAGGCGACGCCGCAGGTGAAGTTCTGATTGGCGCGCGCGACTGGAGTTTTCTCACCTTCATCATTCCACATTGCGCAAGTGCGCAATGTGGGCGCGTCGAAGACGCGAACCCGGAATGACGACCGAGACACTAAGCTCCAGGTTCCGGGTTCGCGTCGTTCGCGTACCCTGGAATGACAGGAGCTAACGGAAACAGCCATGGCCGCGTATGGTCTCTACACGCATATCGCCTCGAACAAGTTTCGTTCGATGGTGCTGCTCGCCGGCCTGTTCATGCTGGTCTACGTGCTGGTCTATGCCGGCGCGCTGGTCGCTGAAGTCGTCATCGACAGTAACGAAACCGTCGCTTACTATCTGAGCCGCGCCTTCCACGATCTGATCGTCGCCTCGCCCGTCGCAACCATCGCGGTGATCGTCTGGATCGTGATCGCCTATTTCTTCCACCAGTCGATGATCGATGCGGTGACTGGCGGCCACGACGTCACCCGGCAGGAGGAACCGCGGCTCTACAATCTCCTCGAAAATCTCTGCATCTCGCGCGGCATCACCATGCCGAAGCTGAAGATCATGGAGAGCCCGGCATTGAACGCATTCGCGACCGGCCTCAACCCGCGGCAATATGCGGTCACCGTCACCACGGGCCTCTTGAAAGCGCTGGACGATCAGGAGATCGAGGCCGTGCTGGGGCACGAGCTGACCCACATCAAGAACGGCGACGTGCAGCTCATGGTCGTCGCTGTCATCATCGCCGGCGTGGTCGGCTTCTTCGGCGAGTTGTTCTTCCGCCTGTTCACGAGCTTCAACTGGAGTTCCGGCTCGGGCGGCTCGTGGTCGTCGGGCTCGTCGTCCTCCTCGTCGCGCTCATCCTCCTCGAGCAGCGACAGCAAGAGCTCCGGCGGCGGCGCGGTGATCGTCATCGTCATCGCGGTGGTGCTGATCGTGGTGGCGTGGCTGATGTCGCAGGTGGTCAAGCTCGCGCTGTCGCGCTCGCGCGAGTTTCTTGCCGACGCCGGCTCGGTGGAGCTGACGAAAAATCCCGACGCCATGATCTCGGCGCTGCGGAAGATCGAGGGCCGCGGCGAATTGCCGGGCGCGACCTCGGCCGTGATGGAGCTCTGCGTCGACAATCCCCGCGAGGGGTTTGCCGACCTGTTCGCGACCCACCCCTCGGTCAAGTCCCGGGTCGACGCCCTGGTCAAGTTTGCCGGCGGCCATGATCCCGGCCCGCTGCCGACGCCCGCCGGCGAGGCCGAAGAGCCCGAGGCCCAAAACCCCGAGACCCAAGACCCCGAGACCCAAGCCGACCAGCAGGGCACCCCGCCGCCCGTCCCCACAGGCCCATGGAACGAACCCGGCCAGCCGGCCGATCCTCCCGGCCCCGCGCGGAGCCCCTTCGGAACCGTGCTCGGCAATCCGGTGGGGACTCCCATGGGTCCCTGGGGCCGTCATTGAGCGCGTGACTTGCTGCGGGAGCGCCGCGGGTTTCATGGCAATTGGGAAAAACCCCCGGGAATTGCCGCATTGGAGCGGCAAGGAATTGAATTCTCCCTTGTTTCTGCCATGTTCGCGCCCAACAGCAGACTTTGGAAAGTCGATTTGGGACCCGGCCGATCGCAACCAGCGATCGGCGGGCGCGCGTTAGGGGACAGCAATGGCAAAGCCGGCAGTGGTTGTGGTGGGCGCGGACAAGGGCGGGGTCGGCAAGACCACGGTATCGCGCACCTTGCTCGATTATTTTTCCGCCAACAACGTGCCGACGCGCGCGTTCGACACGGAGTCGCCGCGCGGAACGCTGAAGCGCTTCCACCCGGAGATTACCGAGATCGTCGACATGATGACGACGGCCGATCAGATGAAGATCTTCGACACGCTCAATGCGGCGAGCCCGTCGGTGACCGTGATCGACGTCCGCGCCGGCCTGCTTTCGCCGGCACTGGCCTCGCTGCGCGACATCGGTTTCCTGGACGCCGCCAAGGCCGGCCAGATCACCTTCGCCGTGTTCCACATCCTCGGCCCCTCGATCGCCTCGCTGGACGAAATCGCCGAGACCGCGGGCTTCATGACCGGCGCAAAATATTTCCTGGTCAAGAACTTCATCAACGACACCCAGTTCTTCCAGTGGGACCAGTCGACCTACAATTCCTACTTCCACCGCATCAAGGACGCGACCGAGCTGACCATCCCCAAGCTCAACGAAATGGCCTATGAGCAGGTCGAAGTTTCGTCCGTTCCGTTCCTGAAATTCGTTGCCAACAAGGGGATGAACGACGAGGCCGCGAACTATTCCTTCGTGCTGCGCGGCTATGTCCGGCACTGGCTGGCGAACGTCTGGAGCGAGTTCGACCGCATCCGGCTGACCGACATCGTCGGCTCCAAGCCCGCGGCCCGCAGCAGCGAAAAATAGTTGCGGGCGAGCTGCGGATGCGGCTGGATTGGGCGCCAGTCTAGCCTGATATAGCTGTCGATGTCCGCCACGCCCGTCTACATCATCTGCTCGCCCCGCCCGCAGGTCGGCAAGACGCTGTTGGCACGTCTGCTGACCGAATTCCTGCTGCTCAAGAACGGCGACGTCGCAGCCTTCGACGTCAATCTGAAGGAACCGTCGCTGCTCGACTATCTGCCGCGGGTCACCGAGACCGCCGACGTGGTCGACACCTACGGCAAGATGCAGCTCATGGACCGCGTCATCGTCGATGACGGCCTCGCCAAGGTGATCGACCTCGGCTTCCACGCCTTCGACGAGTTCTTCAAGATGACCGACGAGATCGGCCTGTTGAAGGAGGCCGCGCGCCGGCACGTCGCGCCCATGATCCTGTTCGTCGCCGACACCGACCGCGTCTCGGCCCGCGCGCACGACATGCTGCGCGGACAGATCCCGCGGATAAACCTGATCACGGTGGACAACGAATACGTCGTGCGCGGCGAGCTGCCGCCTGCGATGGAAGGCGGCCGGCTGTTCCGCCTGGCCGCCCTGCCCGGCTTCCTGAAGACCTATATCGACCGGCTGAACTTCTCCTTCACCGGCTATTTGCGCCAGGAGAAGGACACATCGACCGAGCTGCACCAGTGGATCCGGCGGAACTACCTCGCCTTCCGCGAGCTCGAGCTCAGCCTGATCCTGCAGCAGTCCTAGGATTATTTTACCCGGGCAATACTAGCCAACCGAACCGAGGTCGCTTAGTGCCCCTCGAACGTCATCAGGGTGCGGACCGGGACGTCCATGGCGCGCAGCTTGGCGGCGCCGCCGAGCTCGGGCAGGTCGATGATGAAGCAGGCGGCGATCACGTTGGCGCCGATCTGCCGCAGCAGCTTCACCGCGCCCTCTGCGGTGCCGCCGGTGGCAATGAGATCGTCGACCAGGATCACGCGCTCGCCGGGCGCGACCGCATCGACATGCATCTCCATCTCGTCGATGCCGTACTCCAGCGAATAGGCGATGCGCACGGTGGTGTGCGGCAGCTTGCCTTTTTTCCGGATCGGCACGAAGCCGGCGGAAAGCTGGTGCGCTACCGCGCCGCCGAGGATGAAGCCGCGCGCCTCCATGCCGGCGACCTTGTCGATCTTGTTGCCGGCCCAGGGGTGCACGAGCTGGTCGACTGCGCGGCGGAAGGCGCGCGCGTCGGCGAGCAGCGTGGTGATGTCGCGGAACATGATCCCGGGCTTGGGATAGTCGGGGATCGTGCGGACGCTGGCCTTCAGATCGTGGTCAAAAGTCATTGATGTCTCGCTTTAGGCTTTATTCTGTCATTGCGAGCGAAGCGAAGCAATCCAGACCTTCCCCGCTGAGACAGGCTGGATTGCTTCGTTGCTCCGCTCCTCGCAATGACTGCACTCAATTCGTCCCCGCATCCAGCCGGAATGCGTTCTCGACGATGCGCAAGCCCACCTCGCCGCCCAGCGACATCAGCGATTCCGGGTGGAATTGCACGCCGGCGACCGGCAGCGTCTTGTGCTCCAGCGCCATGGCGACGCCGTCCTCGGTGCTCGCGGTCACGTTCAGGACGTCCGGCATGCTGTCGCGCTCGACAAAGAGCGAATGATAGCGGCCGATGACGATTTCGTTCGGCAGATTGCGCATCAACCTGCCGCCGCGCACCTGCACCCGCGAGGGCCGGCCATGGGCGGGATGCGCCAGTTGCCCAAGCTCCCCGCCAAAATATTCGCCAATTGCCTGCACGCCGAGGCAGACGCCGAACACCGGCAGCTTCTTCTCCAGCGCCGCGTCGATCGTCTTCTTGATCCCGAAATCCTCGGGCCGTCCCGGTCCCGGCGACAGCACCAGCAGATCCCATTTCTTCTGCTTGAGCATGTCGAGCGCGTGCACATAGCGCACGACGGTGACGCTGGCGCCGACCTGGCGGAAATAGTCGGCGAGCATGTGCACGAAACTGTCGTCATGGTCGATCAGCAGCACCTGCTTGCCCGAGCCGGTCGCGTCGGGCGCGAAGCTCGACAGCGGCTTTGGCGGATCACCGCGCAGCGCCTGGAACAGCGCCGCCGCCTTGACCTGGCATTCGCGATCTTCCGCGGCCGGATCGGAGTCGAACAGGCAGGTGGCGCCGACGCGCACCTCGGCGAGACCATCCTTCATGCGGATGGTGCGGATGGTGAGGCCGGTGTTGATGCTGCCGTCGAAATTCACCGCGCCGATCGCGCCGGCATACCAGCGCCGCGGCGAGCGCTCGTGATCCTCGACGAACTGCATAGCCCAGAGCTTTGGCGCGCCGGTCACCGTCACGGCCCAGGCGTGGGTGAGGAACGCATCCAGCGCATCGAAGCCGGGGCGCAGCATGCCCTCGACATGATCGACGGTGTGGAACAGCTTTGAATAGGTCTCGATCTGGCGGCGCGCCAACACCTTGATCGTGCCGGGGACGCAGACGCGCGCCTTGTCGTTGCGGTCGACGTCGGTGCACATGTTGAGCTCGAACTCGTCCTTTTCCGAGTTCAGGAGCTGGCGGATCTGCTCGGCGTCGCCGATCGCATCGGTGCCGCGCGCGATCGTGCCCGAGATCGGGCAGGTCTCGACGCGGCGCCCGTCGGAGCGCACGAACATTTCCGGCGAGGCCGACACCAGGAATTCGCCGTCGCCGAGATTCATCAGCGCGCCGTAGGGCGACGGGTTGATGACGCAGAGGCGCTGGAAGACTTCGGCCGGCGAACGCTCGCAGGGCTCGGCGAAGAGCTGTCCCGGCACCGCCTCGAACAGATCGCCGCGCGCAAAGGCCGCGCGCGCGGTCTCGACCGTCGCCTGATATTCGCCGGGCGCATGATCGGCGAAGCCCTGGCGCGGCGTCTTCAGGTAAGGGCTCTCGGCGGTCTCCCGCGGCAGGCCTTCGGTGGACTTGCCCTTCCACGCGAAATCATAGGTCAGGACGACGCCGCGGCCAGTGGCGCGGTCATAGGCGAGCAGGCGATCCGGAACATAGAGCACGATGTCGCGCTGGTCCTGCTCGCGCGCGCGCTTCTGCACGAGGTCCTCGATCTGGAAGACGAGGTCGTAGGCGAAGGCGCCGAACAGGCCGAGCAGGCCATCTTCATTGGCGGAGAAGGCAGCGATGAGATCCCGCACCAGCGACATCACGCTGGCACGCCGCGTGCGCTGGTCTTCCTCGACCGGCGCATCGCCGCGGATGATGTGGCCGGACAGGCGCGAAGCGCTTTTCTCGGAGATCACCACGCAGGGTTCGCGCAGGACGTCGCCGAGGAAGGCGATCAGCACCTGCCCGCGCGCATTCAGCGCCTCCAGCGTGAAGTTGAAGCCGACCGTCTCGAGCTTGAGCGGCGGGTCGGAGAAGCCGAGGTCAAAGCTCTCGTAGCGGCCCGGCACGGTCGTGCCCGAGGACAGCACGACGCCACGGCGGCGGTCGAGCAGGTTGATGAGATCGTCGAGCTTGCTCGCGCCGCCGGTGAACTGCTCCACCACGCGCGTGACCGCGAGACCGGCGCGGGTCGCGTATTCGCTTCTGGCCGGGAGGGCAAAGACTGTCCTGTTCATGTGATCCTCTTGGGCTCCTCTTACGAGACTTGCCGGGGGAACGCCACACAGGACAAACGATCAGGCCGCCGCACTGCGTTGGCGACCTTCGACGATTTTGGGAAAAGAAATCGCACCGGCCACCTCTTAGGAGGTGCGCCACCAACGACGGGATGGGCGGACGGCGGTGCTCATGGGGGAACTAACATCATGGTGCGGGAGCGGCGTCAAGGGCCGGAGGGCCGGACCATTTCGGACTGAAGCGCCCAAAAGCCGCCCGTTGCTACTGTTCTTCGGGCTGAGGCACCCAGCCGAATTTGCGCTTCTTCCGATCCCATTTCAGGACAGAACTCCCGTCACAATCCATGCACTCCCAGGCGACGATGCTGCCGCCCTGCCCTTTCTGAAGCGCGCCGAACTGACGGTTTGTCCGCACGGTATCGACAAAGCGGATCCTGGGCGTCCCACCGGCGGGTTGATCGAGGATCAGGAAGAACCTGCCTTTTGGACCGGCGCATTCCTGAAAGACGCCGACCACGGCAACTTGCTTGGCCGTGCCGTCGAAACGGCCTTCGATCGCAAACGACATCCTGGCCGCCTTCATCACATCGGCACTGCCCTCGAGCCGCAGTTCCTTCGGGATCAGGTCCTTGCGAAATTCAGTGGCCTTGCACCAACTCTTTCGAATCTGGTTCGCGGGTATGCCGCGAACCTCGGTCGTGAACGGGTGAAAATCGGCGATGGCCCACCAGGCCTCTTTCTTGAGATCGCCGTCCAGCGTCACAAACGCTTGCTCTGCCGGCGCCTGAGCCGTCGTCAGCACAAGGGCCCCGCCGGCAGCGGCCATCGACCGAACGAGCAGGCCGAGCACGCGGTGCGTGAAAGACGAGATCGACATGCCCTCTCGGTGCCTGGTCCGATCGCAGCTGCGCTCACCCCAGATGCTTGCGGAAAAACTCCGTGGCGCGGCCCCAGGCGAGCTCGGCGGCTTCGCGGTCGTGCACGGCCTGGCGCTGCTCGTTGACGAAGGCGTGCTCGGCGTCATAGCGAAACAGCTCCAGCGACTTGCCGGCGGACTTCATGCCCTTTTCGAAGGCATCCACCACCTGCGGCGTGCACCAGTCGTCCTTGTTGGCGAAGTGGGCCTGGAGCGGGATCTTGACGTCGGCGGGCTTGGCCGCCTGCTCCGGCGGAATGCCGTAGAACACGACGCCGGCCGCAAGCTCCGGGATCTTGGTGGCACCGATGATGGTCACCGCGCCGCCGAGGCAGAAGCCGGTCAGGCCGACCTTGGCGCCGTTGCGGGACAGATATTGCGTGGCGCCGCGCACGGTCTGCGTGGTGGCGTCCATGAAGTCGAGCGAGTTCATCTCCTTGTTGGCGCTCTCCGTATCGTGATACGGCACGACCTTGCCCTTGTAGAGATCGGGCGCCAGCGCGTCGAAGCCGGCCAGCGCGAAGCGGTCGCACAGGCCCTTGATCTGGTCCGACAGCCCCCACCACTCCTGGATCACGACCACGCCCGGCGCATTGCCGCGCGCCGCGTTGGCGAGATACCCCGATGCGTCCTTGCCGTCCGGGCGCTTGAAGGTGATGACGGTTCCCATGTTGTCCTCCGACGATGTTCTGGGGGCGGTTGGCGGTATTTTGGCTGGTGGGCGGGCGCGACGCAATCCACACTCCCGTCATTCCGGGGCGCGCGATCGCGCGAGCTATGATGCGAAATTGCGCATCGGAGAATCCATCGGGCCGCTGCGTTGGCGGACGAATGGATTCCGGGCTCGATGCTGACGCATCGCCCCGGAATGATGGTGAACTGAGCCAAAAAAAAGCCCCCTCGCGGGGGCCTTTTCATTTCTCGTCTCCGCCGCTCAGTGCGAGTCGGCCCAGACCTTCTTCTTGGTGAAGTACATCAGGCCCGCGAACAGGATCAGGAACACGAACACCTGGAGGCCGAGGCGCTTGCGCGCCTCCATGTGCGGCTCGGCAGCCCACATCAGGAAGGTGGTGACGTCCTTGGCGTACTGCGCGACCGTGGTCGGCGAGCCGTCGTCATAGGTCACCTGCCCGTCGCTGAGCGGCTTCGGCATCTTGATGGCGTGGCCGGGGAAGTACTTGTTGTAGTAGGACCCCTCCGGGATGGTCACACCCTCCGGGACCTTCTCCTCGAAGCCCTGAAGCACCGCGGCGACGTAGTCCGGACCCTGCTCCTGGTACTGGGTGAAGAAGTCGAAGATGAACCAGGGGAAGCCGCGCTCATAGGAGCGCGCCTTGGTGATCAGCGACAGATCCGGCGGCGCCGCACCGCCGTTCGCCACACGAGCGGCCTGCTCGTTCGGGAATGGCGAGGGGAAGTAGTCGGCGGGACGACCGGGGCGCTCGAACATGTCGCCGGCATCGTTCGGACCGTCCTTGATCTTGTACTCCGAGGCAAACGCCGCCGCCTGGGCGACCGAGTACCCTGGACCACCGGCTTCCGAGAGGTTGCGGAAGGCGATGTAGGACAGGCCGTGGCAGTTGGCGCAGACCTCCTTGTAGACCTTCAGCCCGCGCTGCAGCGCGCCGCGGTCGAACGTGCCGAAGGGACCGGCGAACGACCACTTGTTACCCGGCGGCTTGTTGCTGCCTTCGTTGGCCCGGGCGTCCTGCAGGGTGCCGAGGAACAGCGCGCCGGCGGCGACGAGCGCGACCGCGACGGAGGCCGCGACCTTGCCGCCCCTCGCAAGCACCGACTCCGAGATCGAGTTCGGCACCGGCCGCGGCGTCTCGATGCGCGAGAGCAGCGGCAGCACGATCAGGAAGTAGGCGAAGTAGCAGACCGTCAGGACCCGGCCGGCGATCACGTAGATGCCCTCCGGCGGCTGCGCACCGAGATAGCCGAGCAGCACGCAGACCACGACGAAGATCCAGAAGAACTGCTTGGCGAGCGGACGGTACTTCGAGGACCTGGTCCTGGCGCTGTCGAGCCAGGGCAGGAAGCACAGGATGAGGATCGCCGAGAACATCGCGATCACGCCCGCCAGCTTGTTCGGGATCGAGCGCAGGATCGCGTAGAACGGCAGGTAATACCATTCCGGCACGATGTGCGGCGGCGTCACGCCCGGGTTCGCCGGGATGTAGTTGTCGGCGTCGCCGAGATAGTTCGGCATGTAGAAGATGAACCAGGCATAGAGGATCAGGAAGCAGGACACGCCGAACATGTCCTTGATGGTCGCATGCGGCGTGAACGGCACCGTGTCCTTTTCCGACTTCGGCTCGACGCCGTCAGGATTGTTCTGACCGGCGACATGCAGTGCCCAGACGTGGAGCACGACGACGCCCGCGATCAGGAACGGCAGCAGATAGTGCAGCGAGAAGAAGCGGTTCAGCGTCGGGTTGCCGACCGAGTAGCCGCCCCACAGCAACGTCACGATGCTCTCGCCGACATAGGGAATGGCCGAGAACAGGTTGGTGATGACGGTGGCGCCCCAGAAGCTCATCTGGCCCCACGGCAGCACGTAGCCCATGAAGCCGGTCGCCATCATCAGGAGGTAGATGATGACGCCGAGGATCCACAGCACCTCACGCGGCTCCTTGTACGACCCGTAGTAAAGGCCGCGGAACATGTGGACATAGACGGCAAAGAAGAACATCGACGCGCCGACGGCATGCATGTTGCGCAGCAGCCAGCCGTAATTGACGTCGCGCACGATCAGCTCGACCGACTTGAAGGCCAGATCGGCGTACGGCGTGTAGTGCATCGCCAGGATCACGCCGGTGAGGATCTGCATCCCGAGCATGAAGGAGAGGATGGCGCCGAAGGTCCACCAGTAGTTCAGGTTACGCGGGGTGGGATAGGCGACGAATGACGAGTGCATGAGACCAAAGATCGGCAGGCGCCGCTCGATCCACTGCAGTGCCGGATTGCTCGGCTGGTAGTCGGATGGTCCGCTCATGATGCGATCCTGAGGAAATAAAACGACGTGACGGCGCGAAGCTTCGGGCGATGGCCCAAAGCTCAGCCGATCTGAATTTTGGTGTCGGAGACGAACTGGTAGGGCGGCACCGCAAGGTTGGCGGGCGCGGGCCCTTGGCGGATACGGCCGGACGTGTCGTACTGCGAACCGTGGCACGGGCAGAAGAAGCCGTCGTAATTGCCCTCATGGGCGATCGGGATACAGCCGAGATGAGTGCAGATGCCGATCACGACCAGCCACTGGTCGTGGCCGGCCTTGACCCGGGCCTCGTCGCTCTGCGGATCGGGCAGGCTCGCCACGGGTACGGCGCGCGCTTCCTCAATCTGCTTCTTGGTGCGGTGGCTGATGTAGATCGGCTTGCCGCGCCAGAACACCTTGATGTCCTGGCCCTCGGCGATCGGGCTGAGATCGACCTCGATCGGCGCGCCGGCGGCGATCGTCGAGGCGTCCGGATTCATCTGGGAAATGAACGGCCAAAGCGCTGCCGCGCCCCCTACCGCTGCGAATGCCCCCGTTGCAACGAATAAGAAATCACGGCGTGTCGGATGGTCCGCCGAAGACGCTGTCGTCACGATTCCAACCCTTTCTTCTTATGCGACCGGTGGAACCGCTCCAGGGGGCGCCCAAAGGTCCCCAGAACAGGCTGCCGGCGCCCGCGGCCCCCCGCGGCGGCAGAACATTGCTTGCCCACGCCGAAACGGGTGAAACAGCAGTCCAGAATCGTTCTATTGGCACCCTTGCCGGGCGAGCGCAAGCCCGCTATCGGCGCGGAAGCGTGCAATGCACGAATTCCCGGGCGAGCGATGTTTTATTGAGACATTTCCGGCCCGCAACCGACCCGCTGGACCCCATGCAGATAGCGCTTTTCCAACCCGACATCGCCCAGAACACGGGTACGATTCTCAGGCTCTGCGCCTGCCTGGGGATGGCGGCCCACATCATCGAGCCCGCCGGTTTTCCTGTCTCGGACCGCTTGTTCCGCCGGGCGGGAATGGACTATCTCGATCATGTCAGCGTGACCCGGCACGACTCCTGGTCGAAATTCTCGGCCTGGCGCGCGGCACAGGGCTACCGCCTCTTGCTCTTCACCACCAAGGGCGCCACGAACTATCTCGATTTCCGTTACCAGACGTCGGACATCCTGCTATTCGGGCGCGAGAGCGCCGGCGTCACCGACGCAGTGGTCGAGGCCGCGGATGCGCGGCTGGTGATCCCGATCACGCCCGGGCTGCGGTCGCTCAATGTGGCGATGACCGCGGCGATGGCCGCAGGCGAAGCGCTGCGGCAGGTGCGGAACCCGCAGGTTTGATATTTTGAGGAGAGTTAAGTTGAGTTACGCGGTCAAGGAGATCTTCCTGACCCTGCAAGGCGAAGGCGCCCATGCGGGACGCGCCTCCGTGTTCTGCCGCTTTGCCGGCTGCAACCTCTGGAGCGGCCGCGAGGCCGATCGCGCGGACGCCGTGTGTAAATTCTGCGACACGGATTTCGTCGGCACCGACGGCACGCTCGGCGGACGCTACGCGACATCAGCGGAACTCGCCGACACCATCGCCGCGCAGTGGACCGGCGCAGGCCACAACCGCTACGTGGTGCTGACCGGAGGCGAGCCGCTGCTGCAGCTGGATGACGCCCTGATCGAGGCGCTCCATGCCCGCGGCTTCGAGATCGGCGTGGAGACCAACGGCACGATCGCACCGCCCGAGGGGCTCGACTGGATCTGCGTCAGCCCCAAGGGCGGCAGCGAGCTGGTGCTGCGGCAGGGTCACGAATTGAAGCTGGTCTATCCCCAGCCGCTCGCAGCGCCGGAAGCCTTCGAAGGCCTCGCCTTCGAGCGCTTCTCGCTGCAGCCGATGGATGGGCCCGAGGTCGCCGAGAACACGGCACGCGCCATCGACTATTGCCTGCGTCATCCGCAATGGCGCCTCAGCGTACAGACGCACAAGTCACTCGGCATCAGATAGGATTGGTCTGCGAACAGATGTGGGAATTGACGAAATCCTTCCGCTTCGAGGCAGCGCATTCGCTGTCGGGAACGACCTTCGGTGCGGCAAGCGAAGAAATCCACGGCCACTCCTTCCGTGCCGAGGTGAGCCTGCGCGGCACGCCCGATCCGGTGACCGGCATGGTAGTCGATCTCGGCCTCGTCCAGCGCGCGATCGAGGACGTGCGGCTGACGCTGGACCACAAGTTCCTCAACAAGATCGATGCGATTGGCGTGCCGACGCTGGAAAACCTCTCGCGCTTCGTCTGGGAGCGCCTCCAGCACATCGAGGGGCTGACCCGCGTCAGCATTCACCGTGACAGCTGCAACGAGAGCTGCACCTATTACGGTCCGCAAGGCTGACGACATGACATCTGCGATTGACCCGAACTCGATTGAGGATCGCAAGGCCCGCGCGCGCAACTGGTTCGAACGCTTGCGCGACGACATCTGCGAAAGCTTCGAGCGATTGGAAGACGATGCGCCCAAGGCGCTCTATCCCGGCAACGCCGGCCACTTCGAACGCACGCCGTGGCAGCGCACCGACCACAGCGGCGCGCCCGGCGGCGGCGGCGTGATGTCGATGATGTACGGCCGTCTGTTCGAGAAGGTCGGCGTGCACTGCTCGACCGTCCACGGCGAGTTCGCCCCCGAACTCCGCGCGCAGATCCCGGGCGCGGCCGAGGATCCGCGCTTCTGGGCCTCCGGCATCTCCCTGATCGCGCACATGCGCAATCCGCACGTGCCGGCGGTACACATGAACACGCGCTTCGTCGTCACCACCAAGGCCTGGTTCGGCGGCGGCGCCGACCTCACGCCCGTGCTCGACCGCCGGCGCACGCAGGACGATGCGGACACCATCGCCTTCCACGCCGCGATGAAGGACGCCTGCAGCGGACCGAACGGCGTCGCCGACTACGACAAGTACAAGAAGTGGTGCGACGAGTATTTCTATCTGCCGCACCGGAAGGAAGCGCGCGGCATCGGCGGCATCTTCTACGACTGGCACGACAGCGGCGACTGGGACGCCGACCTCGCCTTCACCCAGGACGTCGGTCGCGCTTTCCTGAAAATCTATCCTGACATCGTGCGGCGCAATTTCGCGACCAGCTGGACCGCTGCAGATCGCGAGGAGCAGCTGATCCGCCGCGGGCGCTATGTCGAGTTCAATCTGCTCTACGACCGCGGCACCATCTTCGGGCTCAAGACCGGCGGCAACGTGGATTCGATCCTGTCGTCGCTGCCGCCGGAGGTGAAGTGGCCATGACCGCGATGAAGCCGCTGCCCCGCGCCATGCTGATCGACATGGATGACACCATCCTGTCGGCCTATGGCCGGCCCGAGATCGCCTGGAACACGATCGCCGCCGAGTTCGCCGCGGAGCTTGCGCCGCTTCCGCCGCAAGAGGTCGCGGCCGCCGTCTTGTCCTTCGCGCGAAACTTCTGGGCCAATGCGGAAGCCGCCTGGCGGCTCAAGCTCGCCGAGGCCCGACATCTGACGGTCAAGGGCGGCTTTGCCGCGCTGGCGGCCGCCGGTCACCGCGCCCTGCCCGACGATCTAGCAATTCGCATTGCCGACCGTTTCACCGCCTATCGCGAGGAGGAGATGTTCGTCTTCCCCGGCGCGCATGAGGCCATCGACCGGCTGAAGGCATTCGGCATCAAGCTCGCGCTGGTGACCAACGGCGCCGCCGACATGCAGCGCGCCAAGGTCGAACGCTTCGAGCTGGCGCACCGTTTCCATCACATCCAGATCGAGGGCGAGCACGGTTTCGGCAAGCCCGAGGAGCGCGCCTATCTGCACGCAATGGACGCGCTCGGCGTCACCGCCAAGGATACATGGATGATCGGCGACAACCTGGAATGGGAAGTCGTGACGCCGCAGCGCCTCGGCATCTACGGGATCTGGATGGACGTGCACGGCGACGGCCTGCCGGAAGGCTCGACCGTCAAGCCCGACCGCATCATCCGCTCGCTGAGCGAGCTGTTGCCGGACCCGGCGTAGCCCGGGGCGAAGACAAAATAGCGAAAACAACCCCATGCACAGTAGGTGGCTGCTGCAAATTCAAGGGGCTGCGGATTTTACGAAACGGCTTTGACACGTCGGGCAAAACAGGAAGATGATGGCATCCTCGCGGTGGCTGCGATGGAAGGCCTTAGTAGTCAGCTCACCTGCGGCCCATCCTTCGAGACACCCGCCTTTGGCGGGCCCTCAGGATGAGGTTTTGCGTTTTGCGGCAATAACCTCATGGTGAGGAGCCCGCACAGCGGGCGTCTCGAACCATGCAGGCCGAGCACGATCGGCAGTCCCACATGTCTCATGTGATGGCGCTGCCGCTCGCCCGTTTTCCGGGTGTCATGACAAATTGCTAGCCTCGCGTCCGGTTCAACTCGAAAGGACAATCCATGGAATTGAAAGCCGGCGATGTCGTGATGCTGAAATCCGGCGGCCAGCCGCTGACCGTTGCGGAGATCAAGGAGGACGAAGTGCTCTGCCTCTGGATGGGCATGGAAGGCGATCTGTTCCGCGAGACATTGCCGCTGGCCACGCTCGTGCAGGTGGAAGAAGACCCCGACGAGGAAGAGGACGACGAAGACGAGGATGACGACGAGGACGAAGACGACGAATAGGCAAGACCGCATCCTACTTGGATCGGGGTGCCCGGCTCCGGCGCGTCGATGTCCGTTTCTCTGCCAATAGCGGCGCAATAGCGGACATCGCTGGATGTCGCGGAAGGGTCTTGGTTGTGTGGAAATGGATAGCTCGGAAGCGGCCGTAGTCGACAATCGTTGCAGGCCGCCGATGTTTTCGCGTCGGATCGTCCAATAGCCGGCTGAGGTGGTTATAGCGACGCGCGGTGGCGCTTTTGGACGCACTTCCGCGCGTTCAGGTGGCGCGGATTGCTGCAATCAGGCTCGGTTTGCCGACGATGTTCATCACCCGAGTGAGGTTATAGGCCAGGACGTGCAAAGCCATCTCGGCGGCGACGTTCCGTAGGCGCTTCATCAAGAAGTGGGTTGCACCCATACGGGCCTTGATCGTGCCAAAGGGATGCTCGACCGTCTC
>NZ_AUFA01000019.1:0-141753 GCF_000426265.1 Bradyrhizobium sp. Cp5.3
GCGAGACGGTCGAGCATCCCTTTGGCACGATCAAGGCCCGTATGGGTGCAACCCACTTCTTGATGAAGCGCCTACGGAACGTCGCCGCCGAGATGGCTTTGCACGTCCTGGCCTATAACCTCACTCGGGTGATGAACATCGTCGGCAAACCGAGCCTGATTGCAGCAATCCGCGCCACCTGAACGCGCGGAAGTGCGTCCAAAAGCGCCACCGCGCGTCGCTATAACCACCTCAGCCGGCTATTGGACGATCCGACGCGAAAACATCGGCGGCCTGCAACGATTGTCGACTACGGCCGCTTCCGAGCTATCCATTTCCACACAACCAAGACCCACACCAGAAGTCGCTCCTTCAGTGAACTTTCCGCTGCCGTGTCGCAAAAGTATTGGGGTCGCGAAGCATATATTGCACTAAACCGCTGTCGCGGTAGAGCACGACGGCTCGATGCCCGCTAGTAGGAAAGGCTCCGCTGCCCGGCGACACATCGGCCCGGGCGGGCTCTACCAGCCTTTAGCTGCGCATGGCGGCGCGGAAGCCGACGAAGCTCAATGGATCATTGCCGCGCGGCCATAGCGGCGGCCGCGCTCGGCAAAAAGGCGATCGGCGAATCGCTCAGTGTGTCTCCCCTTGATCTCTTGAGAGTGGTCCATTTCCATGCAGCTGTAGTCATCGAGCACACTTAACTAACGCAGAAAGGCCCGGCAGCAACACCGAGCCTTCCTTGTACTTTTGGGCGCGCAATGGGTGGCTTAGAAGTCCATGCCACCCATGCCGCCGCCCGGAGGCATGGCCGGGCCGGCAGCGGCCTTCTTCGGCAGCTCGGCGACCATGGCCTCGGTGGTGATCAGGAGCGCCGCAATCGAAGCTGCATTCTGGATAGCCACACGCACGACCTTGGCCGGGTCGATGATGCCCTTGGAGACGAGGTTGCCATATTCGCCGGTCTGCGCGTCGAAGCCGTAGCCGTACTGTTCCTTCTCCAGGACCTTACCGACCACGACCGAGCCATCCTCGCCCGCATTTATCGCGATCTGGCGGGCCGGCCAGGACAGCGCCTTGCGCACGATCTCGACGCCGGTCTTCTGGTCGTCGTTTTTGGTTCGGATGCCCTTGAGATGCTCGGAGGCACGGAGTAGGGCGACGCCGCCGCCCGGCAGGATGCCTTCCTCGACCGCCGCGCGGGTCGCATGCATCGCGTCATCAACGCGATCCTTGCGCTCCTTCACCTCGACCTCGGTCGCGCCGCCGACGCGGATTACCGCGACGCCGCCCGCGAGCTTGGCCTGACGCTCCTGCAGCTTCTCGCGGTCGTAGTCCGAGGTGGTCTCCTCGATCTGCGCCTTGATCTGGGCCACGCGCGCCTCGATGTCGGCCTTCTTGCCGGCGCCGTTGACGATCGTGGTGTTCTCCTTGTCGACTATCACCTTCTTGGCGCGGCCGAGCATGTTGAGCGTGACGTTCTCGAGCTTGATGCCCAGGTCTTCCGAGATCGCCTGGCCGCCGGTCAGGATCGCGATGTCCTGTAGCATGGCCTTGCGGCGGTCACCGAAGCCCGGCGCCTTGACGGCAGCGACTTTCAACCCGCCACGCAGGCGGTTCACCACCAGCGTCGCGAGCGCTTCACCTTCGACGTCTTCCGCGACGATGACGAGCGGCTTGCCGCTCTGCACCACGGCCTCGAGCAGCGGGAGCAGCTCGTTCAGCGAGGAGAGCTTCTTCTCGTTGATGAGGATGTAGGCGTCTTCCATCTCAGCTCGCATCTTATCCGCGTTGGTGACGAAGTAAGGCGAGATATAGCCGCGGTCGAACTGCATTCCCTCGACGACGTCGAGCTCGGTCTGTAGCGATTTCGCTTCTTCGACCGTAATCACGCCCTCGTTGCCGACCTTCTTCATGGCGTCCGCAAGGAACTTGCCGATCTCGGCATCGCCATTGGCCGAAATCGTGCCGACCTGGGCGATCTCCTCGTTCGAGGTGACCTTCTTCGAGTTCTTCTCGATGTCGGCCACCACAGCTTCGACCGCGAGGTCTATACCGCGCTTGAGGTCCATTGGGTTCATGCCGGCTGAAACCGACTTGGCGCCTTCACGGACGATCGCAGCCGCGAGCACAGTCGCGGTGGTGGTGCCGTCGCCGGCCGCGTCAGCGGACTTGGAGGCGACCTCGCGCACCATCTGGGCGCCCATGTTCTCGAACTTGTCCTCGAGCTCGATCTCCTTGGCGACGGCGACGCCGTCCTTGGTGATGCGGGGAGCGCCGAACGATTTGTCGAGCACGACGTTGCGGCCCTTGGGCCCGAGCGTCACCCTGACCGCATTGGCGAGAATGTCGACGCCGCGCAGCATCCGGTCGCGGGCGTCGACGCCGAATTTGAGTTCTTTGGCTGACATGTCTGTTTCCCCTTAGTTGATATCTGTTCCTCGTCCTGAGGTGCGTGCTCTTGAAGCGGGGCGCCTCGAAGAACGAGATGAGTTGGGTCTTAACCTCACCCTTAGATGCCGGCTGCGCCGGCTCTTCAGGATGAGAAGCGTGCGTGCGGGTTAAGCGCCTTTTTTCTTGGTTGAGGTATCGGTGAGAACGCCCATGATGTCGCTCTCCTTCATGATCAACAGCTCTTGGCCGTCGATTTTGACCTCGGTGCCCGACCACTTACCGAACAGCACGCGGTCGCCGACCTGGACGTCGATCGGGATCAGCTTGCCGCTCTCATCGCGGCCGCCAGGGCCAACCGCGATGACTTCCCCCTGGGAGGGCTTCTCCTTTGCCGTGTCGGGAATGATGATGCCGCCAGTGGTTTTCTCCTCAGCTTCGATGCGCTTAACCACGACGCGGTCGTGAAGCGGACGGAATTTCATGCAGTCCTCCCGATCTTTTTGAATATTCTCGGGGTTGGCAGTCGCAACATATGCCAGTGACACTGGGGCGCAAGAGGTTCGGCCCCCACGATGTTTGATTGCAACTTACGACTTAGATTTCTCGAGGACGGATCCTTGCGGCGAGCCGGGTTACCGGATTGACCGCCACAAGGTTGCGGCCCCACGGGAGACTTCAGCTCCAGGCCCGACGCTGACCTCCGGTGAGGTCCGCTATTGCGCCGCTATCGGAGGCGTAGCGGACCTCATACGCGCCCTGACTGCGGCGCGCGGGTTTACCACGACACGCATTAGCTCGCCCAGTTCTCGCGGAATTCGGGAAACAGCGTCAGGCCTCCGCAGGCATAGATGGTCTGCCCGGTGATGTAGCTGGACTCGTCCGAGGCGAGGAAGGCGAAGACGGCGGCGATCTCTTCCGGCGTCCCCACCCGCCCGAGCGGGATGTGGCTGGTGACGACGCCGCGCTTTTCGGGATCGCCGGTCCAGGCCGCGTTGATCGGCGTGTCGATTGCGCCGGGCCCGACCGCGTTGACGCGAATGCCGCGGCCCGCGAATTCGAGCGCCAGCGTGCGCGTGAGGTTGGCCATGCCGCCCTTGCTGATCGAATAGGCGAGATAGCCGGGCTTCGGGATGATCTGGTGGACGCTCGAGCAGTTGATGATGGTGCCGCCTCCGCCGCGCGCGACGAAATGGGCGAGTGCCTTCTGCGCGCAGAGCACGGCGCCGTTCAGATTGACATCGATGATGCGGCGATAGGTTTCGACGTCGAGCGCCTCGCTTGGCGACTCCATCTGGAAGCCGGCATTGTTGACGAGGCAGTCGAGGCGCTTCCAGCGTGCCAAGATCGTCTCGAACATCGCGGCGATGTCCTGATCATTGCCGACATTGGCCTTGACGACGACATGATCGAGCTTGGCATGGCCGCGCTCGCTCGAGGCCGTCCGCGCGAGCGCCAGCGTCTCCTCCGCCCTCCCGGCATGATCGTAATAGTTGATGGCGACGGTCGCGCCTTCCTGGGCGAGCCGGATGGCGACCGCGCGCCCGATGCCCTGAGAGGCGCCGGTCACCAGCGCATATTGACCGACGAGGCGGGAGGGAAGTTGGGATGAGCGATCGGTATGTGGCATGAGTTTTCTCCGGTACGTCTCGTCATCGACGGAACAGGAATTTTGTTCCATCGCCGCGGCGCATCCCTGGGATTCATTCCGTGCGCGCGAGCGGCCCGGTCAGGATCTGATAGAGGATGATGGCGCCGAAGGTCGCAGTGCCGATCCCGCCCATCGTGAACGCGCCGAATTTGAGCGTGAGATCGCCGGCGCCTGCCGTCAGCGCCACGGCGACGGTAATCAAATTGGCGGGATTTGCGAAGTCGACCTTGTTCTCGACCCAGATCCGGCCTGCCATCGCGGCGATCAATCCGAACAGCACGATCGAGAGCCCGCCGATCACGGGTCCGGGGATCGAGAGGATGAGCGCGCCGAACTTCGGCGAGAAGCCGAGCAGGATCGACACCGTGGCGGCAAAGGCAAACAAGAGCGTCGAATAGACCTTCGTCGCCGCCATGACTCCGATGTTCTCGGCATAGGTGGTGACGCCGGTGCCGCCGCCGCAGGCTGACACGATCGTGGCGAGGCTGTCGCCAAGGAGCGCGCGGCCGAGGTAGTCGTCGAGGCTGCGACCCGTCATCGCACCGATGGCCTTGATGTGACCGAGGTTCTCGGCGACGAGGATGATCGCGACCGGCGCGATCAGGAAGATCGCATCGGCATGAAAGCTCGGCGCCGTGAAATTCGGTAATCCAATCCACGGCGCGGCCGAGAGCTGGGTGAAGTCGATCGGCTTGCCGAGGCCAAGGCCATTTGCGCAGAGCCAGTACAACAGATATCCGCCGATCGCGCCGAGGATGATCGGCAGACGCCGCCAAAGCCCCGGCGCCGACACCGCGATCACGCCGATGATCAGCACGGTCACAATCCCGATCCAGGTATCGAACGCGCTGGCGCTCACCGCCTTGGTGGCAACGGGCGCGAGGTTGAGGCCGATGGCGGCGACCACGGCGCCGGTCACGACCGGCGGCATCAGCCGCTCGATCCAGCCGACCCCGGACCACATGACAATCAGTGCGATTACGCCATAGAGCACGCCGGCCCCGATAATGCCGCCGAGCGCGACGGACAGGTTCGGGTTCGGCCCGTGCCCGGAATAGCCGGTGGCGGCGATGACGACGGCGATGAAGGCGAAGCTGGAGCCGAGATAGCTCGGCACGCGTCCGGCGACCACAGCGAAGAAGATCAGCGTGCCGATCCCGGAGAACAGGAGCGCAACATTGGGATCGAACCCCATCAGCAGCGGCGCGATGATCGTTCCGCCCGACATCGCGACGCCGTGCTGGAGGCCGGAGACGATCGTCTGGCCCCATGGCAGACGCTCCTCCGGCATGATCACGCCGGAGGTCTTCAGTTTCCAGCGCGGAAAATAGCTTCGCGCTTGCTCTTCGGAGCCCATTGCAGTCGACATGTTCCCCCCAAGGTGCGTCTCAAGTGCAGTGCAGCGATCAATCTTCGTGCGAACCGACAAAAATGTGATTGTCGCTTCTGGGGTGACCATCACAAGATGTCGATCATGCACGATCGACGCGTTGCGGGGCACACAATATGACACAAGTTGCGATCCAGCCAGCCGTCCATCGCCGTCACCAGCCCTGGTACAAGGTCCTCTATGTCCAGGTCCTGATCGCGATCGTGCTCGGCGTGCTGATCGGCTACTTCTACCCCGATCTCGGCAAGGCACTGAAGCCGCTCGGTGACGGCTTCATCGCGCTGATCAAGATGATGATCGCGCCGGTGATCTTCTGCACCGTCGTGCACGGCATCTCCTCGATGGGTGACCTCAAGCGCGTCGGCCGGGTCGGGCTGAAGGCGCTGATCTATTTCGAGACCGTCTCCACCGTTGCGCTCGCGGTCGGCCTGCTCGTCGGCGAGGTGCTCCAACCCGGGCACGGCTTCAACATCGATCCGGCCACGATCGATCCGAAATCGGTGGCGACCTACGTCACCAAGGCGAAGGAAGAGGGCATCGTCGCCCATCTGATGGCGATCATCCCCGACAGCTATTTTGGCGCGGTCGCGCGCGGCGACCTGTTGCAGGTGCTCCTGATCTCGATCCTCTCCGGCTTCGCCATCGCTTTCCTCGGCAAGGCCGGCGAGCCGATTGCGGAGGCGGTCGACAAGGCCGCAAAGATGTTCTTCGGCATCATCCGCATCATCGTGCGCGTGGCGCCGATCGGCGCCTTCGGCGCGATGGCGTTCACCGTCGGCGCCTACGGCCTCGGCTCGCTGCTCAACCTCGCCGCCCTGATCGGCACGTTCTATCTCACCAGCATGCTGTTCGTGCTGATCGTGCTCGGCGCGATCGCAAGGCTCGCCGGCTTCTCGATCCTGCGCTTCATCGCCTACATCAAGGACGAGCTTCTGATCGTGCTCGGCACTTCCTCCTCGGAGACGGTGCTGCCGCAGATGATCCAGAAGATGGAGCATCTCGGCGCATCGCGCTCGGTGGTCGGCCTCGTCATCCCGACCGGCTACAGCTTCAACCTCGACGGCACCAACATCTACATGACACTGGCGACGCTGTTCCTGGCGCAGGCGACCAACACCCATCTGACGATCTGGCAGGAGCTCGGCATCCTCGGCATCGCCATGATCACCTCGAAAGGCGCCTCGGGCGTGACCGGCGCCGGATTCATCACGCTCGCCGCCACGCTCTCGATCGTGCCTGATATCCCGATCCAGTCGATCGCGATCCTGGTCGGCATCGACAAGTTCATGAGCGAGTGCCGCGCGCTGACCAATCTGATCGGCAACGGCGTCGCCTGCGTCGTCATCAGCATCTCCGAAGGCGAGCTCGACCGCGAGGCGCTGCACGAGACCATGGCCCACCCGCTGGAGATGGGCGAGGCGCTGGAGCCGGGCGGCAGCGCGTGAGGCGCAAGCTGCGCAAACACGAACACACGCGCCGGGGTTTCCACCGCGGTAGTTTCCCGGAGTAGAAAATTGGTGAGATGCGCGTCACAACTGACGCGTTGTGATCACCTAATCATACTAGATTTTTCCGCCCGACGCGCTGGGGGCAGGGTGTCGGGCTTTTGAGGAATGTTGCGGAGAGCGCTGCCGCGCCGCGTGGCGCACGCAGTCTTGGTGAGTGCCGCCCTTGCGGTCTCGTCAACCCTTCAGCGCGGTCACCACGACCTCGATGAGAGCGCCGCCACCGAGATCGGCGACGCCGACGGTTGCGCGCGTCGGCAGATCGTCGCCGAAGAACTCGGTCCAGGCCACGTCCATCTCCCTCTTCCTGGAGAGATCGGTGACGAAGATCGAGGCGCAGACGACGCGCGAGGTGTCGGTGCCGGCCTCTTTCAGATAGCCCGCGATCTTGCCGAGGATGTTGCGGGTCTGCTCGCCCATCGAGACGGAGGTGTCGTCGGCGATGGTGCCGCCGACGAAGACGAAGCCGTTGGCTTCGACCGCGCGGTGCATGATGGGCGTGCGGATGCTGCGGGTGATGCTCATGATGTCCTCTTCTTAGAGCGTGGAAGGATGGAAGCGGTCGATGCCGAGATCGCCGACGCGGGTCTGGGTGCCCCCATTGACGATCAACTCCGCCATCACGGCGCCGGCGCCGGGGCCGAGCTGGAAGCCGTGCAGCGAGAAGCCGAACTGGTGATAGAGACCTTTGTGGCGACTGCTAGCCCCGAACACGGGAAGGTCGTCCTTCATCTTCGCCTCGATGCCGGCCCAGGCGCGCACGATTGTCGCGCTGCGCATCACCGGAAACAGCTCGAATACGGTGCGGGCGCTGACGGCGAGCCTCTTCCAGTCCAGCACGGTCTCATTACGGTCCTGGTAGGGCGTTGCCAGATGTCCGCCTCCGATCAGCACGGTGCCGTTCTTGAACTGCTTGAAGGAGAGTTTGCGGCCGCGCAGGATCACGACGGGATCGATGAAGTGCGGCACGCGCGAGGTGATCATCAGCATTGGTGCCACGGTCTCGACCGGAACGGGCTCGCCGAGCGCGGCCGCGATCTTCCCTGCCCAGGCGCCGGCGGCATTGACCAGCACCGGCGCGGCAAAGCTCTCGCTGGCGACATCGACGTGCCAGAGGCCATCACTCTGCCGGATGTTGGTGGCGGCGACGCCTTCGCGCACGGTCGCGCCAAGCTGCTCCGCCTTGCGCCGGAACGCCGTCGTCGTCTGCGCCGGATTGGCGGCGCCGTCGCGGCGCGACACGACGCCGCCGGGACAGGTGTCGGCCACGGCAGGCACCAGCCGACGCAGCTCGGCCGCGTCGATCAGCTCTTCATGGGTGAAGCCGAGCGCATTCAGTTCGGCGACGCGCGCGCGGCAGACCGCGAGCTCGTCCTCGTTCTCCGCGACCAGAACCTGGCCGTGGCTCTCAAAGCTGCAATCATCGTCGACGAGCTCAGTGATCTTCTCCCATATCACCATCGAGCGGATCGACAGCGGGATCTCGTGAATGTGCCGCGCGAGCTGGCGCACGCCGCCGGCATTGACGCCCGAGGCGTGCCGGCCGGCATAGTCCTTCTCGATCAGCACCGGCTTCAGGCCGGCGAGGCACAGATGCAGCGCGGTCGAGCATCCGTGGATGCCGCCGCCGACGACGATTGCATCCACTGTTTTCGTCATCCGCGCACAACTGCCTTGACGTCGTCCTCGCTCTTCGGAACGGCGGCGAGCTCGGCGAGCGTGATCGGCTTGACCGGCGCGCGCAGCCGGTAATAGCCGATCTCCTGCGGGCTCTTAGCCCGCGCCTGCGCCATCAGCTCGGTGACGGTGAGGCCGCAGAGCCGGCCTTGGCACGGCCCCATGCCGGTGCGGCGGTAGGCCTTGAGCTGATTGGGCCCGGTCGCACCGATTGCAACCGCGTCGAGAATGTCCTTCGCCGTCACCTCTTCGCAGCGGCAGACGATGGTATCGCCCGAGGGAATGCGGAACTGCGGCGACGGGCGGAACAGCGTGTCGAGGAAGGCGCGGCCGCGCTCGGCCTTGGCGAGCTCGGCACGCAGCGTCGCCATCGGCGGAAGCTTCGCGGCGGCCACAGGGGCCAGCGCCTCCACAGCAGCGCGCGCCGCGATGCGGCCGCGCACCACGGCCGCGGTCGCACCGCCGATGCCGGCGCCATCGCCGGCGATCGCGATGCCTTCGATCGACGAATTGCCGCTCGCATCGAGCACCGGCGACCAGCAGAGTTGCAGCTCGTTCCAGCGATGCTCGACGCCGGCCGCCATCGCGAGATTGACGTTGGGCACGACGCCCTGGTGCAGCAGCAAGAGGTCCGCAGGAATGGTCTCGCGCTTGCCGCCGGCGACATAGCTCACGCTTGCAAGCTGGCCGTCGCCGACCGCCGCAAGCTCGGCGACGCCGGAGACGACCTGCACCTTGGCCCGCACCTCGCGCATCATGGCGAGGCCCTTGGCGAAATAGGGCGAGGTCAGGAAGGCGAAGGCGTGCGGCAGCGCGGCGAAATAATTGCCGCGCTCCGTGGTGTCGAGGATCCGGTCGATGCGGCCGCCAAGGCGCAAAATCTGCGCGGCGAGCAGCCAGAGCAGCGGCCCCTGCCCCGCGATCACCGTGCGGCCGTCCGGAACCAGCGCCGACGATTTCAGCATCGTCTGGGCCGCGCCTGCGGTCATCACGCCCGGCAGCGTCCAGCCGGGAATCGGGAACGGCCGCTCCAGCGCGCCGGTCGCGAGGATCACGCGCCTCGCCTTGACGAAAGAGGACCCGCCGCCGATGGAGACGCCGATCTCGAGATTGCGATCGAGGCTCCAGACCGTGGCGCGCTGAATAACTTCCGTATTGCCCGCGCGCAGCGCCTGCACGAGATCGGCACCCACCCAATAGTCGGCGCCGAGCTGCTCGCGCGCGGTCACCGGTGTTGACGCGATGGCGCGAAACACCTGGCCGCCAGGGCCGATATTCTCGTCGAGCAGCAGTGTCGACAGGCCGGCCTCGGCAGATATCGCAGCGGCGGCGAGGCCGGCGGGCCCGGCTCCGATCACCACGACATCATAGTTTTCGCGGGAAGGTGTCGTGGTCATTTTCCGATCTCCCGCTTGCCCTTCTGGATCTCGATCTGCATGCCCTCGGCGACCGGCACCAGACAGCCCTGCCGGTTGCCGACGCCGTCGATGGTGACGAGGCAGTCGAAGCACACGCCCATCATGCAGTAGGGCAGCCGCGGCGCTCCGCTCACCGCGGTCGAGCGGCGCACGTCGCGCCCCGACGCGAGCAGCGCAGCGGAAACGGTGTCCCCCTGCCGCGCCGCGACGGCAACGCCGTCGACGAAGATCTGCACGGGCGGTCGCTTGTCCTGTTCGGATCGTTTGAACATGGGATGCCTCTTGGAATCTCTAGTAGCCACCGTTGTTGGCCGCGCCCGCTCCGCCGAAGCGGCTGGCCGAGAACGCGCCGACCAGCTCCGGCTCGAGCGCGCCCTGTGCAACCATGCGCGCGATCTCGAAGGCGTGGTTGGATGCGAGCGTCACGCCGGAATGGCAGCAGGCGACGAAGGCGCCGGGATGGGTCTCCGACTGGTCGTAGATCGGAAAGCCGTCCTGCGGCATGACGCGAATGCCGGCCCAGCTCCTGACCACGTTGAGCCGCGCCAGATGCGGGAACGTGCGCTGCGCGCGATCGGCCATCACCGCGCTGATCGAATGCTTCAGCGCGCGATCGTCGAGCTCGTCCTCCTTGCTGTCGCCGATCATCACCGTGCCCTCGTCGGTCTGGCGGATCGTGGTCAGCGGATGCGGCAGGAACGGCACGGTGCGCTCGGTCACGACGATCTGACCGCGGGTCGGGCCCATCGGCGCGTAGAGACCGACCATCGGCGCGAGCGTCTGGTTGGCATTGCCGGCCGCAAGCACGACCTTGACGGCGCGAAGCTCGCCCTTCGGTGTCGCCAGCCGAAATTCGCCGCCGCTCTTCGTGATCGCCGAGACCGGACGCTCCGGAAAATAGTCGATGCCGAACGCCTTGAAGCCGGTATGGAAAGCGCGGAACGTGCGCAGCGAATTGACGTGACCATCGAGCGGACAATAGCTGCCGCCGGAAACCTCCGGACCGATCAGCGGCAAGGCCTTCTTCACCTCGGACGCCGGCATCATCTCCATCTTGTAGTCGGCCGCGCCGACCTGGTTATGCATGCGCTTGACCAGCTCGGTACGCTGGCCGAATTCATCCTCGCCGAGGGTGAGATGGAAGCCGCCATTCTGCTGAAGAGAGACGTCGAGGCCGGTCTGCTGCTTCAACTCCGAAGCGAGGCGGCCCCAGGCTCCAGATGCCCGCACGGTCCAAACCGTATAAGCCGGCATGCCGAGCCCTTTGCTCTGCACCCAGACCAGCGCAAAGTTGGCGCGCGAAGCGCGCTTGGTGATGTCGCCTTCGTCCAGCACGGCAACGGTCTTGCCGAGCCGGCCGAGGCCCCAGGCGATGGCGGAGCCGAGCAATCCGCCGCCGACGACGGCGACGTCGTAGTCAGACTTTCGTTTTGACGCGTTTTCTTCACGCGAACCGGCGTCCACTTCGCTTGAAAACGCTTTAGACATGGGTTCTCCTATCGTCCCGTATCGCCCTTGCCGGCGAGCACGCGGTCGAGCCCGTAGAAGCGGTCGAGCAGAATGAGGGCGGTCATGGTGATTGCGATCACGCAGGCCGAGACTGACGTCACCAGCGGATCGATGTTGTCCTGGATATAGAGGAACATGCGCACCGGCAACGTCTCGGTGCCAGGCGCGGCGAGAAAGACGGTCATAGTGAGATCGTCGAAGGACTGGATGAAGGCGAGCGCCCAGCCGCTGATGACGCCGGGCAGAATCAGCGGCAGCGTCACGCGGCGGAACAGCGTCCAGCCATTGGCGCCGAGCGAGACCGCCGCCATCTCGACCGAGAGGTCCATGCCGGTCGCGGCCGCGAGCGTCAGCCGTAGCGCGAACGGAAACACGATGATGACATGCGCGATGATCAGCGCCGCAAAGCTGCCGCTGAGCCCGACCGAGGTGAAGAGCCGCAGGAATGCGATGCCGAGCACGACATGCGGAATCATCAGCGGCGACAGGAACAGCGCCGCAAGCGCATCACGGCCGCGAAACCTGTAGCGCGCGATCGCGAGCGCCGCCGGCACCGCGAACAACAGCGCCACGAACGAGGACAGCGCACCGAGGCCAAGGCTGATCCAGAAGGCGTGGACGAATTCGGGATAATTCGCAATCGTCCTGAACCAGCGCAGCGAGAAGCCGTTGGTCGGCAGCGACAGATAGCCCTCGGGCGTGAAGGCGACGAGGCAGACCACCAGGATCGGTGCCACCATAACGGTGACGAAGATGGTGTGGAAGATCAGCGCGAGCGGGCCATTCCGTCTCATCGGAACACCTCGGCGTAGCGCCGCTCGATCAGCGCATTGCTGCCGACGACAATCAGCACCAGCGCGACCAGCAGGAGTGTGGCCACCGCCGCGCCGAGCGGCCAGTTCAGCGTGTTGAGGAACTCGTCATAGGCAAGCGTCGCCGCGACCTTGAGCCGGCGGCCGCCGATGATCGCGGGCGTGGCAAAGGCGCTGGCCGACAGCGAGAACACGATGATCGCGCCCGACAGCACGCCCGGCATGATCTGCGGCATGATGATGCGGCGGATGATGGTCACGGGGCCGGCGCCGAGCGACATCGCGGCGTTCTCGATCTGCGGGTCGAGCCGCTGGAGAGCCGCCCACACCGACAGCACCATGAACGGCATCATCACATGGGCGAGCGCGACGACCATGCCGGTCTCGGTGAACATGAAGGGAATGGGTGCGCGGATCACCCCGAGCGACATCAGGAGCTTGTTGACGAGCCCATTGTTGCCGCCGAACAGCAGCGCCCAGCCGAGCGTGCGCGCCACCACCGAAATCAGCAGCGGTCCGAGGATGACGAGGAGGAAGAAGCTCTTCCAGCGCCCGCTCATGCGGTTGAGGATGTAGGCTTCGGGCGCACCGAACACTGCGGTGAGCAGCGTGGTCAGGATCGCGATGCGGAACGTGCGCCAGAACATCTCGGCGTAATAGGGGTCGGTCGCGATCTCATGCCAGTTCTTCAGGATGAAGACCGGCTCGATGCCCTTGTACTGGCCCCAATCGTGGAACGACAGCAGCACGGTCATCGCCAGCGGGATCAGCAATACGCCGACGAACAGCATCAAGGCGGGCGCCGTCAGCGCCCAGGGCGCGCGAGCGCCGCGCTCCTTTGCGGCGGTCTGCGGCGCCGTGTCGGCGACCGCACTCATGCGGCCGCTCCAGCGCGCACGCTCATGTCTTCCGGACGCCACGCAAGACGAACCGCCTCTCCTTCGGACGGCTGCACCTGACCGTCGTTCTGGCGGATCACGATCGCAGGGCCGCATTCGCTATCGCACTGGAACAGCCAGTGATTACCCTGGAAGATGCGGGTAACGATCTTCGCGGAGAGACCGACATCGCCGAAGCCGACCCGTTCAGGACGAACGCTGACGGTCACCGGGCCGCTTAGCCCGGCCGGTGCCGGTACGGTCCAGGAGCCTGCGGTCAGCCGCGCGGGCGCGCTGGTCCGATCGATCGTCGCAGCAAAGTCGTTGGTCTTGCCGAGAAACTGCGAGACGAAGGCCGAGGCCGGCCGCTCATAGGTCTCCTGCGGCGTGCCGATCTGCTCGATGCGGCCCTGGCTCATCACCACGATGCGGTCGGACAGCGACATCGCCTCGTTCTGGTCATGGGTGACCAGGATCGTGGTGGTGCCGATCGTGCGCTGGATCTGGCGCAGTTCGATCTGCATCTCCTCGCGCAGCTTGGCATCGAGGTTCGAGAGCGGCTCATCGAGCAGCAGCACGCTCGGCTTGATCACCAGCGCGCGGGCCAGCGCCACGCGCTGCTGCTGTCCACCGGACATGCGGCGCGGATGGCGGTCTTCATAGCCGGCAAGGCCGACCATCGCGAGCGCGGTACGGACGCGCTCGGCCCGCTCGCTGCGCGGCACGTTCCGCATCTCCAGACCAAAGGCGACGTTCTCCGCCGCGGTCATGTGCGGAAACAGCGCGTAGCTCTGGAACACGATGCCGAGCCCGCGCTTGGCCGGATGGATCGCGGTCAGATCCTTGCCCTCCAGGCGGATCGCGCCGCGGGTGGGATCGAGGAAGCCCGCGATCATCTGCAGGGTCGTGGTCTTGCCGCAGCCGGAGGGGCCAAGGAAGGAGATGAACTCTCCCTTGCCGACCGCGAGACTGAAGTCGTCGACGACAGTCATCGCGCCGAACTGCTTGGCGACCCGATCGAGCTCGAGATAGGCCATGGCTTTCTCCGGTGGAGGCGATCAGATCAGCGCTCGACCTCGCGATTCCAGCGCTTGGTCCATTCCTCGCGCTTCTCGTTGATGACGGTCCAGTCCGGATTGTAGAGCTTTGCCGCGCGCTCGCCGATCGGCGCCATCTTGCCGAGTTCCGGCGGCACTTTGAGCGATTTCAGCACCGGGCCGTAGCCGTAATCCTTCAGCATCACGAGCTGGACCTTCGGATCTAGCAGCATCTTGACGAAGCTCACCGCGAGCGGCGAGGCGTTGGGCTTGGTGATCGGACACGCTGTCGTCAGCAGAGTTGCCGCGCCCTCCTTCGGGTAGACGAAATCGACGGGGAAGCCGGTGTTGGCAAAGCTCTGCACGCGGCCCGTGCCCCACACCGCGATGACGGCCTGGCCGGACTGGAACAACTCGGTCATCTTGCCAGGCGACGGCTCATAGGCCAGCACGTTCGGATTGATGTCGGTCTTGAAGATCTTGAAGCCGGACTCGACATTGGACTCGCCGCCGCCGTTCATCTTCGACAGCATCACCAGCGCTTCGAGACCATAGGTGTTGTTGATCGGCGGGATGACGAGCTGCCTGGCGTATTTCGGGTCCTTCAGATCGTTCCAGGAGGTCGGCGGCGCCCAGCCTTTCTCGGCGAAGGCCTTGGTGTTGTACATCAGTCCGGTGGCGACGATGCCGATCGCCACGGCGCGATCGTCCTTGAAGCGCGCGGTGTCGTAGAGATCGGCCGGCAGGCCGTCGAGCTTGCCGCAGAAGCCGAGCTGGATCGCCTGATACATCGGACCATCGTCGACGATGGCGACGTCGATCTGCTGGTTGCCCTTCTGCGCCTGGAGCTTGGCCAGCGTGTCGGTGGAGTTGCCGGCGACGTATTCGACCTTGACGCCGTTCTCCTTCTCGAAATTGGGGATCACCTCGTCGCGGATCGTCTTCTCGAACGAGCCGCCATAGCCGGCGACATAAAGCGTCTTTTGCTGGGCCGAGGCGACCGACGGGGCCGCGGCGAGCGCCGCGATGCTGACCGCTGTGAGAAGGCTGAGAGTCTTCATAAGGACCAATCTCCAATTCCGGGATGAGGGACGTGTCGACGATCAGACGGCCAAAGCACAGTCCGCGTTCCCCTCGGCGCAAATCCCGATTCCAGCAGGGCTCCGGCCCCCGCTCACCGGGTTTTGGCGGCAATCGGGGGCTTTTGGCTCCGATCTGCCGGAAAAACGGGCTGTCTGCAGCGCTGATGAAAAAGATCGCAGAGCTATCCTTCCACCGTCCAATGAATAATGGCAACCTCTGCATGCCGAAATGTTATGAATGGAATATGGGATGGCGCGGATCAATTCGCGGCAGGTGGAAGCCTTCCGCGCGATGATGCTGACCGGCAGCGTCACCGAGGCGGCCAAGCTGATGACGGTGACGCAGCCGGCGGTCAGCCGATTGCTGCGTGACTTCCAGGCGCTGCTGAAGATGGAGTTGTTCGAGCGGCGCGGCACCGGCCTCGTGCCGACTGCGGCAGCGACAGCGCTCTACACGGAGGTCGAGCGCTCCTTCGTCGGCCTCGAACGCATCACCGCGGCTGCCGAGGAGATCCGCGGCCGCCGCACCGGCTCGCTCCGTATCGCCGCGCTGCCGGCGCTGTCGAACGGCTATCTGCCGCGGCTCGCTGGGCATTTCCTGAAAGAGCGGCCCAACCTCAACCTCGCCTTCTTCGGCGTGATCTCGCCGATCGTGGTCGACTGGGTGCTGAACAACCAGTGCGACATCGGCTTTGCGGAGGTGCCGATCGCCCATTCCGGCCTGCCGAGCCTGCGGCTGCCGGCGCTGGCGCGCGTCGCCGTGCTGCCGACCGGACATCACCTCGCCGAAAAAGAGGTGCTGGAGCCGCGCGATTTCGAGGGCGAGACATTCGTGTCGCTGTCGGCGGGATCGGCCAGCCGGCATCTGATCGACCAGATATTCCACCGCCATGATGTTCACCGCGTGCTGCGGGTCGAGACCACGCTTTCGGAGATCATGTGCGGCATGGTGTCGTCGGGACTTGGGGTGGCGATCTGCGATCCCTTCACGGCGCAGGAATTCTCCACCCGCGGCATCGTCGTGCGCCCCTTCCTGCCGCGCATCGACTTCGAGTTCTCCGCCGTCTTTCCCGCGCAGCGCAGTCCCTCGCCGGTGGCGCTGGATTTCGTCGAGACCGTGCGCAAGTCACTTGCCGTGCTCGACGAACAACCCACGCATGAAGCCGCGCCGGGTTGACGGGCCCGCTTGCGCGGACTGTTATGATGTCCTCTTTCGGCAGGTAGCACATGGCACGCATCACCATCATCGAGACCGGCCACGTCCCAAAAAAGTATCGCGAACATCATGGCTCGTTTCCGGACATGTTCGCGCGCATGGTCCGCGCCGCGGATCCCTCGGCCGCCTTCGACATTGTCAGCATCCCCGATGGCGAGGCTCTCCCCGATCCGCGCCAGCTGGACGCGATCCTGATCACCGGCGCGGCAGCCGGCGTTTATGACGGGCTCGACTGGATCGCGCCGCTCGAGGAATTCGTACGCACCGCCCACGCCAACAGAACGCCGATGGTCGGGGTCTGCTTCGGCCATCAGCTGATCGCACAGGCGTTCGGCGGCACGGTGCGCAAATCGGACAAGGGCTGGGGCATCGGCCGACACGTCTATCAGGTGACGCCGGACAACGGCGTCGTCGACGGCGAAGCGCTCGCGATCGCCTGCTCGCACCAGGACCAGGTGATCGAAGCCCCCAGCGACGCTCGCACGATCATGTCATCCGACTTCGCGACTTCGCGCCGCATGCCGGCCTGCTCTACGCCAACGGCACGACCCTATCGGTGCAGCCGCACCCCGAATTCGACGTGGCGTTCGCCCAAGTCTGCTGCACGCTGCGCGAAGGCAACGCACCGGATGCTGTCGTGGCTACGGCCAGAGCTTCGCTCGCCGAGCCGCTGGACAGCGCAAAGCTCGGCGGCGCGATCACAAGGTTTCTGACGCGGCGGTGAAAACGCCTTGGTCTACGAGGCGCCTCTAGTTATTGGGCAACCGTGAGAGGCTCGTCAGTAGTTGCGCTTCGTGCTCATGCCGGTGGTTTGACCAGGAGCAGCACTGGACGCACCGGAATGGCTCTTCTTGGAACCCATGGCGTGGTGCATCTTATGTTGCGCGTGGACTTTCTTAGGCGCCTTGGTTTGCATCTCCTGGCCCGGTGCGGTGCTCGAGGCACCTTGCGCAAACACGACCGGCGCGGTCCCTATGAGGGCGAGAGCAGAAACTGCAACAATCATTGTCCTCATTTTTCGTCCTCCTCAGATAAGCATTTTGAGGAACGAATTGGAAACTGAGCCGTTCCAACAGGCTGCTCATTATTCTTCTGATCGCAGCGCAGAATGCGACAAGTGCCCCTTCCTTCTCCCGTTGTGGGAGAGGGCGTAGCTGCACCTAGCTCAAAACGGATCGCTTCCCAGCCCCGGCACATCCTGAGGCCGCGGTCCCGGCGCCGGCCAGTGGAAGCGGCGATCCTTCTCCGCAATCGCGATGTCGTTGATCGAGGCTTCGCGGCGCTTCATCAGGCCGTGCTCGTCGAACTCCCATTGCTCGTTGCCGTAGGAGCGGTACCATTGGCCGCTCGCGTCGTGCCATTCGTACTGGAAGCGCACGGCGATGCGGTTGCCGTCGAAGGCCCAGAGGTCCTTGATCAGGCGATAGTCGAGCTCCTTTTCCCATTTGCGGGTGAGGAACGCGACGATGGCTTCACGGCCCTGAAAGACCTCGGAGCGATTGCGCCAGCGGCTGTCCTCGGTATAGGCGAGCGCGACCCGCGCGGGATCGCGCGAATTCCAGGCGTCTTCGGCCATGCGGGCTTTTTGCGCGGCGGTTTCTCTCGTGAAGGGCGGGAGCGGCGGGCGCGACATGACGGCCTCATCGGTTTGATCGGAAGCCCAAATCTATCGCCGCAACAGCCGGAGTCGAGAGGCCATCGCCTATCGCCCGATCACGAAATCACATCGGCCTTCATCAGCGCGCGGATCGATTTCGGGATCGGCTGGGCCCGGCCGCCGCTGATGAAGGCGACGCGCACCTCCGCCTTGACCAGCACGTCCTCGCCGCGCCGCACCTCCTGCGCCAGCATGATGGAAGCGCCCTTCACCGCGATCGGCCAGGTCACGACGTCGAGCACGTCGTCCATCCGCGCCGGTTTCAGGAAATCCAGATGCATCGAGCGCACCACGAAGGCAAAGCCGGCGTCTTCCGTCGCGGGCTGTTCGAACAGCGCCTGCTGCTCGGCGCCCATCAGCCGCAGATGATTGGTGCGCCCGCGCTCCATGAAGCGCAGATAATTGGCGTGATAGACGATGCCGGAAAAATCCGTATCCTCGTAATAGACGCGGACCTGCATGTGATGGCGGCCGTCGCGGATCTCGCCGTCGAGATGAGCTGTCACGTCGCGAGCCTCTTCGCTTGTCGCTACCGGCCCGTTTTGCGCAAAAACGGCCGGCCGCGCAAGCGCGACTAGGACAGAAGCGACGCTGTCCGCCCCAGCGTCACCTCGACGATTTCCGGCGGCACACCGACGCGGACGGGCATGATACTGCAACCGAGGCCGCCGGAGACGATGACGTCGCATTTCAGCCGAAAGTGGCCGTAGGCGAGCCGCAGGCCATGCTGCGGCGGAACTGCCGGCGACCACCCGAGCAGGCGAACCTGGCCGCCATGGGTGTGGCCGGACAGTTGCAGCGCGACGCGCGCAGGCACGCGCGGCGCGATGTTGGGCTCATGCGCGAGCAGGATCACCGGCGCGTCGTCGGTGACCTTTGCGAGCGTCGCAGAGAGGTCGTCGGCGCCGAAGCGCACCATGCTCCGAAAGCGTCGCGCCGGAAGGTAAGCGAGCTGATCGCCAAGGCCGGCGAGCCAGAACGGTCTGCCGTCCTTGGTGAGGCGCACCACATCGTTCTCGTAGACGGGAATGCCGGCCGCTTCCAGCGCACGATGCGCGACCGTCGGCCCGCGCCCTGCCCGCTGCACGGTGTTGTCCTCCCAATAGTCATGATTGCCCATGACGGCGTGGACGCCGAGCGGCGCCTTGAGGCGCGCCAGCACCGCGGCCCATTCGTTCGACGGAATGATGCGTGTGACGTGGTGAAGACCGGCGACATAATCGCCAAGCAGCACGATGAGATCGGCGTTCAGAGCGTTGGCGCGGTCGACGATGGCCTCGATCCGCTCCAGCGACATCCAGGGATCGCAGGCGTGAATGTCGGCGATCGCGGCGATCTTCAGCAGAAAATCCGCCGGCCATTGCCGCGGGGCCGGATGATAGCGGGTGACGCGAAGCCGCATCACCGGCTCGACGCCGACGCCATAGGCAGCGGTCGAGACGCCGAGGGCGGACAGACCGCCAATGGAACGGATGAGATGTCGCCGAGAGATCATGAAACCCCGATCGTGATGCCCCTCCTTGATGCGGTCCGATTGGAGCGGAATTGGGATGCGCTTGTGCAGACCGTCTGCATCCTCGTGCAGACCGTCTGCACAGATTACCAGCGCTCCTGCCCGACCAAGGCATCCAGCCGCGACTTCAACTCGTCGGATGCGCGGTAGTACCAGACGCCGCCGAGCAGATCGCGAAAGCGTGTGTTGACGCAGGCCTCGCGCTCGATGCGGTCGATCGTGGCGAGGCTGATCACGTCCTCGAGCGGACCGGCGGCGAGCAGCGACAGCAGCACGGGATTGGACTCGATCCTCAGGATCTCGAGAATGAGGTCGATCATCCGGTCGGGATCGTCCTCGCGCAGGTCGCGCTCGAAATCCATCATCGCGAACAGATTGTCGTCCTGGTCACGCTCGGATTTGGAATATTGCTCGACCCAGGCGCGGGCTAATTCCGCAAGCGTCATGCCGGCGCAGTCGAGCGGCTCGCGCGGCGTGCGCTGCGCGATGTGATCGGCCCGCCACGCTTGCTCGTCGGCGATTTTTGCGACACGCGACATCACGGGATCATCTTGCGCGAAATGCACGCCGCCGAGCAGCCAGCGCAGGCGCGCATTGCGCTCCGCCTCCTGCTCGATGCGCGCGATCACCTCAGCGCCATGCGCGTAGAACAGCGCCAGCAGGAACTTGTCGTTGAGCTGCATCACCGTCTGCTTGTCGGCTTCCGTCTTGAGAACCTCCAGCACGAGATCGAGCGCGCCTTGGGGCCTGCGATGCGGCAGATGATCGAAGTAGAGTTTGATGGCCCAGATACTGCCGACCTGGTCGCGCCGGCTGACGCGCTGCAGCGCGCACCACATCGACGCCAGTTCGCCGAGCGGCATCGGATCGAGAAACGCCTCGGTCTCGTCGGGCGTGCGCAGTTGCGGCACGGCCGCGATGGCCTCCAGCAATGTCGCGTTGTCCGTCAGCCCCATTCCTTCCCACTCCCTTGCCAATGTGCGCGAGCGGCGACCCCGATCGCCGCGCGTCCGCATTAGTGACAGGTGGGAACCGGTGGGTTCACCGACTGTGGCAGTCAGTCGTCCTCGGCCTGGTCGCTGCCGAACAGGCCAAACTGTGCCGGATCGCGGTTGGGCTCAGTGAGGCCGAGGTGGCGGAACGCATGCGAGGTCAGCAGCCGGCCGCGCGGGGTGCGCTGCAGATAGCCGCACTGGATCAGATAGGGCTCGATGATGTCCTCGATCGCGTCGCGCGGCTCGGACAGCGCCGCCGCCATCGTCTCGACGCCGACCGGACCGCCGCCATAGTTCAGCGCGATGGTCGTGAGGTAGCGGCGATCCATGGCGTCCAGGCCTGCAGCGTCAACCTCGAGCGCGCTGAGCGCATGGTCGGCGATCTTGCGGTCGATCTCGTCGGCATTCGCCGCCGAGGCGAAATCGCGCACGCGGCGCAAGAGGCGGCCGGCGATGCGCGGCGTGCCGCGGGCGCGGCGCGCGATCTCGTTGGCGCCGTCCGCGCTCATGCCGACATTGAGCACGCGCGCGCCGCGGGTGACGATGCTTTCCAATTCCTCGATCGTATAGAAATTGAGCCGCACCGGAATGCCGAAGCGGTCGCGCAAGGGATTTGTCAGAAGGCCAGCGCGCGTGGTGGCGCCGACGAGCGTGAACTTCGAGAGCTCGATCTTGACCGAGCGCGCCGCGGGGCCCTCGCCGATGATCAGGTCGAGCTGAAAATCCTCCATCGCGGGATAGAGCACTTCTTCCACTGCGGGACTCAACCGATGAATTTCATCGATGAAGAGCACGTCGCGCTCTTCGAGATTGGTCAGCAGCGCCGCGAGATCGCCGGCCTTGGCGATCACGGGGCCTGATGTGGCGCGAAAGCCGACGCCGAGCTCCTTCGCCACGATCTGCGCCAGCGTGGTCTTGCCGAGACCAGGGGGACCGACAAACAGCACATGGTCCAGTGCCTCGCCGCGCTTGCGCGCCGCCTCGATGAAGATCGAGAGGTTCTTGCGCGCCTGCTGCTGGCCGACGAAGTCGGACAGCGACTGCGGGCGCAGTGCGGTGTCGCCGACATCGTCACTGCGGCGTTCGGACGAGACCATGCGGGACGCCTTGGGGTCGCTCACTTCGCGAGCTCCTTCAAGCCGAGGCGAATGAGCTGCGCCGTCTCGGCATGCTCACCGGCGCTGCGCGAGGCCGTTGCGATGGCAGCGGCAGCCTGCGGCTGGCCGTAGCCGAGATTGACCAGCGCGGAGATCGCGTCCGCCACCGGGCGCGGCGCGCGCTGGTCGTCGACGGCGCCGGCGAGATGCACGACGTGCGGATCGACATTGGCAAAGGCCGGCGCCTTGTCCTTCAATTCGGTGACGATGCGCTCGGCGACCTTGGGGCCGACGCCCGGCGTGCGCGACACCGCGGCCTTGTCGCGCAGCGCAATGGCGTTGGCGAGATCGGAAGGCGGCAGCGTGCCGAGCACCGCGAGCGCGACCTTGGCGCCGACGCCCTGCACGGTCTGGAGCAGGCGGAACCATTCGCGCTCCTGGTCGGTGCGGAAGCCGAACAATTTGATCTGGTCCTCGCGGACATAGGTCTCGATCGACAGCACGGCGGCCTCGCCCGGTGACGGCAAATGCTGCAGCGTGCGCGTCGAGCAATGCACCTGATAGCCGACACCGCCGACGTCGAGGATGACGAAATCCTCGCCGTAGGAATCGATCAGACCCTTGAGCTTGCCGATCATAGCCCCGCCACCTTCAGCCTTAGCGCCGTGCTCTGGCGGTGATGGGCGTGGGTGATGGCGATGGCGAGCGCGTCGGCGGCATCCGCGGACGGCGGCTCGGCTTTCGGCAGCAATATCTTCAACATTATCGCGATCTGGTGCTTGTCGGCGTGACCGGCGCCGACCACCGTCTTCTTGACCTGGTTCGGCGCGTATTCGGCGACGGTGATACCGAACATCGCGGGCGCCAGCATGGCGACGCCGCGGGCCTGGCCGAGTTTCAGCGTCGCAACGCCGTCCTTGTTCACAAAAGTCTGCTCGACGGCGGCTTCCATCGGCTTGTGATCGGACAGGACCGCCGCGAGCCCCTCATGGATCGCGAGCAGCCGGCTCGACAGCGGCAAATCGTCCGGCGGTTCCACCGAGCCACAGGCGACGTAGATGAGACGATTGCCCTCTGCCTCGATCACGCCCCAGCCGGTGCGGCGGAGGCCAGGGTCGATGCCGATGATACGGACGGGCTGGCGAATCGGGAGCGCGGTCATCGGCCAGTGATAGCGGCTGACTGCTGCGGGGGAAACAGAAACAGAACGGAAGTAACAGGGGAAGTATGGTCTCTCGTGGTTGAGTGCCCTGCGCTGCCCGCCACGGCGTCATACCCCGCGAAGGCGGCGTATCCAGTACGCCGCGGCTTCTCCGTATCTCGCTGGCGTCTCTGGAATACTGGGTCGCCCGGTCAAGACCGGGCGACGACAGGGAGAATGAGGCTCAGCCGCCCATCTTCGCCATCAGCGCGTCCGACACCTCGAAATTGGCGTAGACGTTCTGGACGTCGTCATGCTCGTTGAGCAGGTCCATCAGCTTGAGCAGTTTCTCGCCGGTCTCGTCATCGACCGAGACCGTGTTCTGCGGCTTCCAGATCAGCGCGGCCTTGCGCGGCTCGCCGAACTTGGCTTCCAGCGCCTTGGCGACGTCGCGGTAGCTCTCGGTCGAGGCGTAGATCTCGTGGCCGCTCTCGCTCGAGATCACGTCGTCGGCGCCGGCCTCGATCGCGGCGTCGAGCACCGCGTCGTCGGAGGCAACGCTGCGGTCATATTCGATGATGCCGGTGCGGTCGAACATGAAGGAGACCGAGCCGGTTTCGCCGAGATTGCCGCCCGACTTGGTGAAGAAGGAGCGGATGTCGGAGGCCGCGCGGTTGCGGTTGTCGGTCAGCGCCTCGACGATGACGGCGACGCCACCGGGGCCATACCCCTCGTAGCGGATCTCGTCATAGTTCTCGCCGTCGCTGCCGAGTGCCTTCTTGATGGCGCGCTCGATATTGTCCTTCGGCATGTTCTCCTGGCGCGCGGCGATCACGGCGGCGCGCAGGCGCGGGTTCATGTTGGGGTCGGGCGTGCCCAGCTTGGCCGCGACGGTGATTTCCCGCGCCAGCTTGCCGAAGAGCTTCGACTTCTGGGCATCCTGCCGCCCCTTGCGGTGCATGATGTTCTTGAATTGGGAATGTCCGGCCATGCTGGTCTCTTCGAATGGTCTCTTGCGTCGTCCGCCAATCAGGGGGAAAGCGCGGCCTTATAGGCCGCCAACCCACCGGAATGAAAGGGTTCTCTCAGATTAAAGGTAACATCGTAAGGGCACGTGCCTTACGGTGAGGCATTGTTAACCCTGACTTCATTTCGGCTTGCGAAAATAGCGTCCGCTCGTCCACCGACAAGAGTGACCTGATGGCGTTCGCATTATTTCGCAAGCGTGAGCCGGATATGTCCGCGCCTGTGGCAGCCCCGCAGGCCGAGGCGTTAGCTGCGCGTTCCGAGCCGCCCCAAGAAACGTCCCAGGCCGCCGAGGGCGATTCGGCCCGCGAAATCCTGGAGCTGCTGGAACTCGAGCTCGGCGCCATGATTCGCCAGCTCGAACGTGCCGCCAATTCGGTCGCCGGCGGTGCGGAGGCTACCGCCGCGACGCTTGCCACCATCCGCGCGCGCACCGATGCGCTGACCGGACGCACCAACGCCGCCCAGTCGACCGCATCCACCTTCGCCGAGGCCGCCGACAAGTTCACCCAATCCGCGCAGGGAATCGGCGCGCAGGTCCGCGCCGCCGGAAAGCTCGCCGACGAGGCCAGCGCGGCGGCGCAGGAGGCCCGCGCCAATGTCGACCGCCTGCGCGAGTCCTCGGCCGCGATCGGCAATGTCGTCAACCTGATCGCGCAGATCGCGAGGCAGACGACGCTGCTCGCGCTCAACTCGACGATCGAGGCTGCACGCGCCGGCGCGGCGGGGAAAGGCTTTGCAGTCGTCGCCACCGAGGTCAAGGCGCTGGCGGTGCAGACCCAGAGTGCGACGGAAGAGATCACGAAGAAGATCGACGCGCTGCAGAAGGACGCGGCCAGCTCAGCGGATGCGGTGCACCGCATCTCGCAGGCGATCGAGGCGATCCGTCCGGTGTTCGAGACCGTCGACGGCGCGGTCGCGGAGCAGAACGCGACCACCAGCGAGGTCTCCGGCAACGCCGCCAGCGCGTCGCAATTCATCGTCTCGGTCGGCGAGAGCGCGGCCGAGATCGACGCCGCGACCAAGGCCGCCGAGACCCATGGCGAGAGCGTCGCCAGCGCCGGCAAGGCCGTCACCACGTTCGCACAGAAGCTGAAGTCGCGCTGCGCGGTCCTGCTCAGCCAGAGTGAGCATGACGATCGCCGCAAGACCGAGCGGCTTCCCTGCCACCTCAAATTCGAAAGCGCGCGCGGCGTGATGCCGGTCTACGAGATCGCGATGGATGCGGTGCTGATCGGCGGCGCGGACGCGGCACGGCTTGCGCTGCACGCGGTGATCGAGGGCGCGCTCGAAGGCGTCGGCGCCTGCCGCCTGCGCGTGATTGAGCAATCCAAGGCCGGCGCCCGCGCGCAATTCGTCGGTCCTAATGCGGAGCTAGCCGAGAAGATCGAAGACCGGATGTGGTCGATCCACGAGGAGAACACCGAGTTCGTCACCCGTGCCATGGAAGCGGGTAGCGCGCTGACGAAGATCTTCGAGCAGGCGGTCGCGCGCGGTGACGTCAAGATCGATGACCTCTTCGACACCGATTATGCGGAGATTGCCGGCACCAATCCGCAACAATACCGCACGAAATATCTGGACTGGGCCGACCGGGCACTGCCGCCGTTCCAGGAAGCCTTTCTGGCAAAGGAGCCGCGCATGGCGTTCTGCGCCATGGTCGACCGCAACGGCTTCCTGCCGGTGCACAACAAGATCTATTCGCACCCGCAGCGACCGGGCGATGTCGCCTGGAACACAGCCAACAGTCGCAACCGGCGCATCTTCAACGATCCGGCCGGGCTCGCCGCCGCGCGCAACCTGCGCTCGTATCTTATTCAGAGCTATGCGCGCGACATGGGGAACGGGAATACGGTGATGATGCGCGAGATCGATGTCCCGATCCGCGTGCAGGGCCGGCACTGGGGCGGATTCAGGACGGCCTACAAACTCTAGAGCACGATCCGTAGAAGTGCGGTCTTCCGAAAGATCATGCTCCAACAAAAAAATCAGGGAGCGATGACAATTCGCGCCCTTGGTGCACCCTCAGGCAAGACGCCGACGCGCGAATCACCTTTTAAACTTGGAATGGGAATGCCGCGCGGGCCGGCGAACGGCTCTGACTGGAGAACTCGCGAACATGTCCGTTGCACAACTTGCAGTACTGGACACCGGCTCCAACCGGACGCTGGCCGAACGTCTGATTGACCAGCTCGCCGACCGCATCGGCGGTCTCGGCGTGGAACTTGCCGATATCGCCGGCAACGTCCAGGAGGTTGCAAGCCGCGTTTCGAGCCAGTCGGAACGGTTTCACCATCTGCAGAAGACGGCCGAGACGATGGTCTCGGCCAATCACGACATCGCCAATGCGTCACAGGCGGTGCAATCGACCACATCCGCAGCCGTCGGCGAGATCTCCCAGTCGCGTCATGCGGTCGAGACCGCGGTCAGCCACATCTCGGAACTCGTTGCGGCGGTGGGGCGGATCGAGGCACGGCTCAGCGCAGTCGGCTCGGCACTGGCACAGGTCGCGAAAGTCTCCGGCTCGATCGAGGCGATCGCAAAGCAGACCAACCTGCTGGCGCTCAACGCCACCATCGAAGCGGCACGCGCGGGCAACGCCGGCCGCGGCTTCGCGGTCGTCGCAAGCGAAGTGAAGAACCTTGCGGAGGCGACCCGCCAGGCCACGCATCAGATCTCCGACACCGTCCGCGATCTCGACGGCCAGATCGAAGGCCTGATCGGCGAGAGCAGCGACGCCTCGCAGCGCGCGAAGACCGCCGGCGAAGGCGCCCAGCAGATCTCCGGCATCATCACTCGCGTGCAGCAGGGCTTTGCGTCGGTCGAAGCGGAGATCGGCAGCGTCACGCGCGCCGCGACCTCCAATCTCGGCCATTGCGATACGGTCATCAGCGAGCTCAACGAACTCGCCAAGGGCGTCGACCTCTCCTCCCGCGACCTCAAATACGCCGACGAGCGGGTGGCCAAGCTGCTCGACGTCTCCGAAGGCCTGATCGCGCTGATCGCCGACAGCGGCGTGGAGACGTCTGACGCGCCGCTGATCCGCGCCGTCGTCGACACCGCGAAGCGGATCTCGGCCGAGTTCGAGGCCGCGATCGACCGCGGCGAGATCACGCTCGACCAGCTCATGGACGAGACCTATCGGGAGATCCCGGGCACCGATCCCAAGCAATATCTCACCAAATACGTCGACTTCACTGATCGCGTGCTGCCCGCGATCCAGGACCCGATCCAGAAATCCGATCCCCGCATCGTGTTCTGCGTCGCCTGGGCCAAGGGCGGCTATCTGCCGACCCACAATCCGAATTACCGCCTGCCGCAGGGCAAGGACCCGGTCTGGAACAACGCCAATTGCCGCAACCGGCGCCTGTTCACCGATCGCGCGGTGAAGAAGGTCGCGGCCAACACCAAGCCGTTCCTGCTCCAGACCTACCGCCGCGACATGGGCGGCGGACAATTCGTGCTGATGAAGGACCTGTCCTCGCCGATCGTGGTCCGCGGCAGGCACTGGGGCGCTTTCCGGATGGGCTTCCGGCAGGGCTGACGGCCCGTCGCGGCGCGCATCCCGCCGCGCGCTGCCGTCGCGAAATTTTTCGCAATCGCACGAATTTCACCTTCGCACGATTTTGCGGATTCGCACGACGATCTGCGACGGCCGACGGCGGACGCGAAAATGCGTCAAAAAATGATGATTATCATATCAATTAGCCCAAAACCAGTGCAGCAATCGCCGCACAAGTTCGTGAAGGACATGGTCAGGCGCACCGATCGCGCAAATATGCATCGCTAAAAATTTCGCCGCTTCATCGTTCGCATCGCTACGATTATGGTCGCGCGGAATTCGCCGACATGATCGCCGTAAGCGATCATCGATCAAGGGGGATGCATATGGCAACGACGCTGACCATCAACGGTGAGAAGAAGACCTTCGACGCTCCGCCCGAAATGCCCCTGCTCTGGGTGCTGCGCGACATCCTCGGAATGACCGGTACGAAATTCGGCTGCGGCATCGCGCAATGCGGCGCCTGCACCGTGCATGTCGACGGCAAGGCCGTGCGCTCCTGCGTGCTGCCGGTGAGCGCGGTCGAGAACCGCGCCGTCACCACGGTCGAGGCCGTCGGCAACACGCCGGCCGGCGCGAAGGTGCAGAAGGCCTGGCTCGATCTCGAAGTGATCCAGTGCGGCTATTGCCAGTCCGGCCAGATCATGTCGGCCGCGGCGCTGCTGACGGCAACGCCGAACCCCGATGACTCCGATATCGACGCGGCGATGGCTGGCAACATCTGCCGCTGCGGCACCTATGTGCGGATCCGCGAGGCGATCAAGCAGGCCGCCTCCGGCCGTCAATCGTGAGGTCCGCCATGATTGCAGACAAGACTCTCCAGGGCGTATCCCGCCGCGCGCTGCTGACCGGTGGCGTTGCAACCGGCCTTCTCCTGGCCTTCCACCTACCGCTGCGCGCCGCCGTCAACGAGCCGGTGCAGCCGCCTGACGCGACCGACGGCAAGTTCGCGCCGAACGCTTTCATCCGCATCGACGAGACCGGCCACACCGTCCTGATCATGCCGCAGGTCGAGATGGGCCAGGGCACCTACACCTCGATCTCGGCGGTGCTGGCCGAAGAGCTCGACGCCGACTGGGCCAAGGTCGAGGTCCAGCATGCGCCGCCCAACGACAAGGTCTACGCGAACCCGACCTTCGGCCTCCAGGTCACCGGCAACTCCAACTCGATCCGCGCCTGGTGGACGCCTCTGCGCAAGGCCGGCGCGATCGCGCGCGCCATGCTGGTGCAGGCCGCGGCCGCCGAATGGCAGGTCGAGCCCGCGAGTTGCACGGCATCGAAGGGCGAGGTCATGCATGCGGGAAGCGGCCGCACGCTTGCCTATGGCGCGCTGGCGCAGGCCGCGCAGGGCCAGACACCGCCGAAGGATGTCGCGCTGAAGGACCCCAGAAACTTCGTCTATATTGGCCAGCCGCTGAAGCGGCTGGATACGCCGGACAAGGTCAACGGCAAGGCCGTCTACGGCATCGACGCGATCCTGCCCGGCATGAAGATCGCGACGGTGGCGACCTGCCCCGTGTTCGGCGGCAAGGTCGGCAAGGTCGACGACAGCGCGGCTGTGAAGATTCCCGGCGTGCGCAAGGTCGTGGCGCTCGACGACACCGTCGCTGTCATCGGCGATCACATGTGGGCGGCGAAGAAGGGCCTCGAAGCGCTCAAGATCGAGTGGAATGAAGGTCCGCACGCGAAGCTCACCACGAAGGACATCTGGCAGGATCTGCGCGCCGCCAGCGCGAAGGACGGCGCGGTCGCAAAATCCACCGGCGACATCGCAAAAGGCCTTTCGAGCGGCGACAGGTTCGAGGCTGCCTACGAGCTGCCGTTCCTGGCGCATGCGTCGATGGAGCCGATCAACGCCACCGTGCACGTGAAGCCGGACTCCTGCGAGATCTGGACCGGCACGCAGATCATGACGCGCGTGCAGGCCGAGGCGGCGAAGGCCGCCGGCCTGCCCGTCGACAAGGTAATCGTCAACAACCACCTGCTCGGCGGCGGCTTTGGCCGCAAGCTCGAGCCGGACATGGTGATCACCGCGGTGAAGATCGCCAAGCAGGTCGATTATCCCGTCAAGGTGATATGGACCCGCGAGGAGGACATCCAGCACGACGTCTATCGTCCGGTCTATCGCGACCAGATCAGCGCCTCGCTGGTCGACGGCAAGGTCGCGGCCTGGAAGTACAAGGTCGCCGGCTCGGCGGTGCTGGCGCGCTGGCTGCCGCCGGCGTTCCAGAAGGGCATCGACATCGACGCCGTCGACGCCGCGGTCGATGCGCCTTACGACTTCGCCAACTTCCACGTCGAATATGTCCGTGCCGAGCCGCCGGCGGTGCCGACTGGCTTCTGGCGCGGCGTCGGCCCGAACAACAACGTGTTCGCGGTCGAATGCGCGATGGACGAGCTCGCGGGCAAGGCCGGCAAGGATCCCGTTGAATTCCGCCGCTCCATGCTGACGAAGAACCCGCGCATGCTCGCGGTGCTCAACCTCGCAGTCGAGAAAGCCGGCTGGGGCCAGCCGCTGCCGGCGCGTGTCGGCCGCGGCGTCTGCGTGCAGCCGTCGTTCGAGAGCTTCATCGCAACCGTGGTCGAAGCGGAGATCGACGATATCGGCGAGATCACGCTCCGCCGCGTCACCTCCGTTGTCGACACCGGCATCGCGGTCAACCCGGATACGGTGAAAGCGCAGATCGAGGGCGGCCTGATCTTCGGTCTCACCGCCGCGCTCTATGGCGAGATCACCATCGACAAGGGCCGCGTGCAGCAGTCGAACTTCCACGACTACCGCATGATGCGCATCAACGAGACGCCGAAGATCGAGGTGATCGTGGTGAAGAGCGGCGAGGCGCCAGGCGGCATCGGCGAGGCCGGCGTCAACGCCGGACCGCCGGCGCTGCGCAACGCGATTCTTGCCGCAACCGGCGTGGCGCTGCGGCGCCTGCCGATCGATCGGAAAGCTTTGGCTGTGGGGAAGAAAGCATGAGTGGGGCGATGCGCATCTTCGCAAGCCTGGTCGTGATCGCCATCGTCGCGATGGTGGTTGGCGTCTGGTACATCCGCGGGCCGCACCCGCTCGACTTCGCCGGCGGCGCCAAGGTGGCGCTGGCGGACTACCGCGCCGGCAAGCCGACCGGCGTGCCGGCCTCGCTGGAGAAGGCGAGCCTGATCGAACGCGGCGAATATCTTGCGAAAGCGGCCGACTGCATGGTCTGCCACACCAAGCCGGGCGAGAAGGAATATTCCGGCGGGCTCGGCTTCAAGCTTCCGTTCGGCACGCTCTATTCGACCAACATCACGCCGGACAAGGAAACCGGCATCGGCAATTACAGCGACCAGGATTTCCTCAACGCGGTCCAGCGCGGCACGCGCCATGACGGCGCGCGGCTCTACCCGGCGATGCCGTACACGTCCTACACCTACATGACGGACGACGACGTGCTGGCGGTGAAGGCGTATCTCTTCAGCCTGCCGCCGGTGCGCGCGAAGGCGCCGGACAACACGCTGTCATTCCCGTTCAACCAGCGCTGGGCAATGATGTTCTGGTCGGCCGTGTTCAATCCGGACACGCGCTTCACGCCGGACACCTCGAAGAGCCCGGAGTGGAACAGAGGCGCGTATCTGGCGGAAGCGCTGGCGCATTGCGGCGAGTGCCACACCCCGCGCAATCTTGGCTTTGCGCTGGACAACCGCAAGAAGTTCGCCGGTGCCATCACCGCCGGCTGGCGCGCCTTCAACATCTCCTCCGACAAAGCCACCGGTCTCGGCAATTGGCGTGATGAGGATCTCATCGCCTATCTGTCGGTCGGCCATGCGCCGGGCCACGGCTCGGCCTCGGGTCCGATGGGCGAAGCGGTCGATCGCAGCTTCAGCCAGTTCGCTCCCGAAGACATCCGCGCCATCGTCGCCTACCTGCGCAGCGTGCCGCCGCAGCCCTCGCCTGACCTCCCCGCAGGCACGGCGCCGATCGCGCCCGCCTCGCACAGGGACGGCGTCACGGCGGATGCGCGCGGCAAGAAGGTCTTCGCCAGCGCCTGCGTCAGCTGCCATGGCTGGAGCGGCGAAAGCCCGGTGTCGCCGATGGCAACGCTGACCGGCACCTGGGCCGTCAACGACCCCGCCGCCATCAATGTCGCGCAGATCGTCCTCTCGGGCACCAAGCGCCACACGCCCGACGGGGCGCTGTCGATGCCGGCGTTCGGCAACGCCTACACCGACGACGAGATCGCGGCTGTCGCGAACTACGTGACCGCGCGTTTTGGTGCGAAGGGCTCGAAGCTGACGGCGAAGGATGTTGCGGAGTTGAGAGAGCAGACGGCGGAGTAAGCGCGCCGCGAATGCCGCTGCACCTTCTCCCCTTGTAAGGGGAGAGGGTGCATTGAAGGTGCGGTGCCGCCAATTAGCTCAACCAGAACCGCGGCGTCGCGGGCTCCAACCGGCCGCCCGCGCGCACCGGCGCAATCCGCAGCGCGAGCCCCGTGGAATCATCCGTCTCCACTGCAACGCCGCTCAGCGTCGCTGCACCGGCCGCCGGCTCGAAGCGGCCCGACGGTATGCCCGACGTAAACCGCCGCAGCGGCTCTTCCTTCTGCATGCCGATGATGGAGTCGTAATCACCGGTCATGCCGGCGTCGGTCATGTAGGCGGTGCCGCCGCTGAGGATCTGGTGATCGGCGGTCGGCACATGCGTGTGCGTACCGACGACGAGGCTGGCGCGGCCGTCGCAGAAGAAGCCTATGCCTTGCTTCTCGCTGGTCGCCTCGCAATGGAAATCGACGACGATGGCGTCGGCGGCCTGGCCGAGCGGACAGGCGCCTAGCTCGCGCTCTAGCGCGGCGAAGGGGTCGTCGAACGGGGTCATGAAGACGCGGCCGAGCGCGTTGACGACGAGCGCGTGCTTGCCGTTCTTGGTCTCCACCAGCGCCGCGCCACGGCCGGGCGTGCCGCGCGGATAGTTCGCCGGCCGCACCAGGCGCTCCGCGCGCTCGATGAACACCAGAGCTTCGCGCTGGTCCCAGGAATGGTTGCCGAGCGTCACCGCGTCGGCGCCGGCATCGAGGAGCTCCTGGTAGATCGCCTCGGTGATGCCGAAGCCGCCGGCGGAGTTCTCGCCGTTGACGACGACGAAATCGAGCGACCAATCCTTGACCATGCCGGGCAGATATTCGGCAATCGCCGCACGCCCGGCTCGGCCGACGACATCACCCACGAAGAGAATGCGCAACTTCAGAACTCCGGAAATCGAACACGTCCGATTCCGTTAGCACATAATCCAGCGCGACGTCGTGCGATAGTGCCGGAACCGCCTCGATCTCCTGCGCCGCGAAAGCAAGGCCGATACCGACGACGTGCTTGGTCTTGCGCAAATGCGCGAAGGTGAAGTCGTAATGCCCCGCGCCATAGCCGATGCGATGGCCGAGACGGTCGAAGGCCGCAAGCGGCGTCAGCATGATGTCCGGGATGACCTCGGCGGCCGCCGGCGATGGCTCGGGAATGCCGAGCGGGCCGAGCATCAGGCGGTCGTTCGGACGCCAGATGCGGAAGATCAGCGACTGGCCGCGCGCGGTGACGCAAGGCAGCGCGAGCCGCACGCCTTCGCCTGCAAGCTTCACCATCAGCGGCGCCGGATCGATCTCGCTGCGGATCGGCGAATAGCCGGAGATGATGCTGCCGGGCAGCAGCTCGAACGGCAGGCCGCGCTTGGCGAGTTTTGCCGCGGCTGTGCTGCGCTTCTTCTCGCTGAGCGCGTCGCGCTTGGCGAGGGCCTTGGCACGCAGTTCGGCTTTGGAGTTGGTCATCTGCGTTTTCCCCGAAGGCAGAGTCCCCGCTCCGCCATCATCGCCCGTGCATGCAGGCGATCCAATTTCCAGAGACGCCAGTGCAAGAACCTCGACGCCGCGGCGTCCTTGATACCCGCTCTCGCGGACATGACACCGAGACTTGGATTGAACCGCGAGCGTGTCGGGGACGCAAATTTCGACAGGCACAGACCAGAAGGTAGAAGCGCGAAGCCGCGGACGCCGTTGAAGCACTCGATCCCGGAGTTCCCTACGAAAGTAGGTGGGCACCATATGTCCGGGCCCACGGGCCCGGCCAGGGACAGTTCCCTAAAGGATCGATAAGGCCCCGGGGATATATGGCTCCTGACGTGCGCCGCAGCCTCGCATTTGCAATCTAACAACGAAGCTGACGAATCGCCAGCCCGGGGGCATCGAGCCCCCAACTAACCGATCGCGATCCCGCCGCCGACGGTCCGGTTCAGGACCTGGGTCGACTTCTCGATGCGCTCGGCCGCGGCGTTCAGCGCGTTGACGACTGCGGTCTGGGTCATCCGGGCGCGCTCGACGGCGGCATTGCGGAAATCCCGCAGCTCGTTCAATTCCTGCTCCATGGTGCGGATGCGGTTGCCTGCATCGACCAACTCGTCGCAGGCGGTCAGCGCCGCCATCACGGTGAGACGCGCATCGCCGATCTCGCCGAACTTTCCGCGCAGCGACTGGATTCGCGTCTCCAGGCTTTCTGCGAGCTTTAGCAGCCGCACCTCCTGGCCCTCCTCGCAGGCCATGCGGTATTGCCGGCCGTTGATGGTGACGTTGATGTGGCTCATCCGTCCTCTCCGGTATCGAGCACCGAGCGTATCGTGACGATCGCGGAATCCAGCTTCTCCGATATCTCGCGATTGGTGCGCTCGAGCTTGCGTGCCTTCACCAGCGCACCGTCGAGTTCATCAGCCAATCGCGAGCGATCGGCGCCGAGCGCCTGGATTCGCGTCGCGAGTTCGTTCTCGTCGCGATCGGCATCGCGCCGCCGTTCGACTGCGCTTTCGAGCGCATCGAGCGCTGCCATGAGCCTGCGGGTCGCGATCTCGATCTCGACGGCAGACGATTCCGTCATGGCGGAACTGTTGGAAACGCGATCGTTCATGCAGTCAGCGGCGGAACCTTGTGGCCTTTGTCCCCGGGGCCTGCCGTCCGGCAAAAGACTCGGTTCGGCAAGCGGTTACAAGCAGAAATTTACGTGGCAGGGAAGCGATGCGCAACGCCGGCGGGAAACTATGCACCGATAAGCAACTTTTGCGGCCAAACCGGCGTTTGATTGCCTTGGACTCCCGGAACCGAGATGCTATCCCCACCCTCGCCCCATAGGCCGCCAGGCTCTTCCCCCGCGGTCCCACGCCACTGCCAAGCGCTTCATTTCAGACGGATTTTCAACATGACGCAGGTCGACCACACCCGTATGGCCAACGCGATCCGCGGCCTCTCGATGGATGCTGTCGAGAAGGCGAAATCGGGCCATCCCGGCCTGCCGATGGGCGCCGCCGACATCGCCACAGTGCTGTTCACACAGTTCCTGAAGTTCGACGCCGCCGCGCCGAACTGGCCCGACCGCGACCGCTTCGTGCTCTCGGCCGGCCACGGCTCGATGCTGCTCTATTCGCTGCTCTTCCTCACCGGCAATGCCGACATGACGCTGGACCAGCTCAGGTACTTCCGCCAGCTCGGCTCGCTGACCCCGGGGCACCCCGAAAACTTCCACACCAAGGGCATCGAGACCACGACCGGTCCGCTCGGCCAGGGCATCTCGACTGCCGTCGGCATGGCGCTGGCCGAGAAGATGCTGGCTGCCGAGTTCGGCAAGAAGATCGTCGACCACCACACGTTCGTGCTCGCCTCCGACGGAGACCTGATGGAAGGCGTGTCGCAGGAAGCGATCGCGATGGCCGGGCACTGGAAGCTCAACAAGCTGATCGTGCTCTACGATGACAACGGCATCTCGATCGACGGCCCGACCTCGATCTCCGATTCCGTCGACCAGGTGAAGCGCTTCAAGTCCGCAGGCTGGGCTGCCGAGAAGATCGACGGCCAGGACCAGGCTGTGATCGCCGCCGCGATCACGCGCGCGAAGAAGTCGAACAAGCCGACGCTGATCGCCTGCCGCACCACCATCGGCTACGGCGCGCCGCACAAGGCCGGCACCGCGAAGGCGCATGGCGAGGCGCTCGGCGCCGACGAACTCAAGGCCGCCAAGGAAAATCTCGGCATCTCGCTCGAGCCGTTCTCGGTGCCGGACGACGTCCTGAAGGCGTGGCGCGAAGCCGGCAGCCGCGGCGCGGCTGCGCGCCAGGAATGGGAAGGACGGCTCGGTGAGCTCGGCAGCCGCAAGCGCGCCGAGTTCGAGCGCCGCCTGCGCCACGAACGTCCCGCTTCGCTCGCGAAGGCGCTGCGCGCGCACAAGAAGGAGCTCCTGGAGAAGCCGCTGACGGCTGCGACCCGCAAGTCCTCGGAAGCGGCGATCGAGGTGATCGCGGCCGCGATGCCGATGGAGTTTCTCGCAGGCTCGGCTGACCTCACCGGCTCCAACAACAACAAGGCGAAGTCGGCAACCGCGTTCTCGGCCAAGACGCCGAAAGGCCGCTTCATCCATTACGGCATCCGCGAGCACGGCATGGCCGCGGCCTTGAACGGCATCTTCCTGCACGGCGGCTTCGCGCCGAACGGGGCGACCTTCCTGGTGTTCACCGATTATGCGCGTCCCGCGATGCGCCTTGCCGCCTTGATGGGCACCGGCGTCGTCTACGTGATGACGCACGACTCCATCGGCCTCGGCGAGGACGGCCCGACCCACCAGCCGGTCGAGCATCTGGCGGCGCTGCGCGCCATTCCCAACATGCGCGTGTTCCGCCCCTGCGACTCGATCGAGGTCGCCGAGTGCTGGGAGCTGGCGCTCAACCGCATCGACGGCCCGACGGTGCTGGCGCTGACGCGCCAGAACCTGCCGCAGCTCCGCACCACCGCGCCGAACGAGAACCCCTGCCAGCAGGGCGCCTACGAGCTGGTCGCGGCCCAGGGCGAAGCCAAGGCGACGCTGTTCGCCTCCGGCTCGGAGGTCGAGATCGCGGTCGCGGCCCAGAAGCAGCTCGCCGAACGCGGCATCCCGTCGCGGGTGGTCTCGGTGCCCTCGCTCGAGCTGTTGTTAGCGCAACCAGAGGCCAAGCGCGCCGCCATCATCGGCAACGCGCCGGTCAAGATCGCGATCGAGGCCGCGGTGCGCTGGGGCTGGGACGCCGTGATCGGCCAGGACGGCGAATTCGTCGGCATGCATTCGTTCGGCGCGAGCGCGCCGGCGAAGGACCTTTTCAAGCACTTCGGCATTACTGCCGAGGCTGCGGTTAACGCTGTGCTGAAGCGCGTAACCTGAGAGTTGAGCTTGCCCTGAAAAAGGACTACGTAACTCCTCATATGATCACGCACCGCCCGGCCGAACCGGGCGTCCGCCCTGAAAAACCCTCGCCGGCGCGTTACGCGCGTCGCGCGGGATGACAGACGTCATTGAACACGCGTCATTGAACGGTCATAAGGAGACGAAACATGGCAGTCCGCGTCGGAATCAACGGTTTTGGCCGCATCGGCCGCAACGTCCTGCGCGCTATCGCCGAGTCCGGCCGCAAGGATATCGAGGTCGTCGGCATCAACGATCTCGGCCCGGTCGAGACCAATGCTCATTTGCTCCGCTTCGACTCCGTTCACGGCCGCTTCCCCGGCACTGTCACCGTCGATGGTGACTCGATCAGCCTCGGTGGCAACAAGATCAAGGTGACCGCCGAGCGCGATCCCTCGAAGCTGCCCTGGAAGGATCTCGGCGTCGACATCGCGCTGGAATGCACCGGCATCTTCACCGCGAAGGACAAGGCCTCCGCGCATCTCGTCGCCGGCGCCAAGCGCGTGCTGGTCTCCGCGCCCGCCGACGGCGCCGACGCCACTATCGTCTACGGCGTCAACCACGACACGCTGACCAAGGATCATTTGGTCGTCTCCAACGGCTCCTGCACCACCAACTGTCTCGCGCCGGTCGCCAAGGTGCTCAACGACCTCGTCGGCATCGAGACCGGCTTCATGACCACGATCCACGCCTACACCGGCGACCAGCCGACGCTGGACACGCTGCACAAGGATCTCTACCGCGGCCGCGCCGCGGCGATGTCGATGATCCCGACCTCGACCGGTGCGGCGAAGGCGATCGGCCTCGTGCTCCCCGAACTGAAGGGCAAGCTCGACGGCGTCGCGATCCGCGTGCCGACCCCGAACGTCTCGGTCGTCGACCTCAAGATCGTGGCCAAGCGCGCCACCGACGCCAAGGAAGTCAACGCGGCGATGAAGCGCGCCTCCGAGCAGCAGCTCAAGGGCATTCTCGGCTACACCTCGGCGCCGAACGTCTCGATCGACTTCAATCACGACCCGCACTCCTCGACCTTCCACGAGGACCAGACCAAGGTGCAGAACGGCACGCTGGTGCGCGTGATGTCCTGGTACGACAACGAGTGGGGCTTCTCGAACCGCATGGCGGACACCGCCGTCGCGATGGCGAAGGTGATCTAAGGGGAGCGCAGTGCTTCCTGCCTGGATCGGAATTCCTGGCGTCATTCTGCTGTTCGCATTGATCGCGTACGGGATGCGCCAGGGAGGCAAGGTAACGACCAGGCAGGAAGGCAATCCACCCGAGCGCGATGCGCCGTAAGTCGCCAGCTAATAACGTCGCCAGCTAACGAGTATCAGGACATGGCCAGTTTTCGCACCCTCGACGACGTCGACGTGAAGGGCAAGCGCGTGCTGCTGCGCGTCGATCTCAACGTGCCCATGGAGAACGGGCGCGTCACTGACGCAACCCGGCTCGAGCGCGTCGCGCCGACCATCACCGAAATCTCGGACAAGGGCGGCAAGGTCATCCTGCTCGCGCATTTCGGCCGGCCGAAGGGACGCGATCCCAAGGAGTCGCTCAAGCAAGTCACCGAAGCGCTGTCGAAGGTCGTGAAGAAGCCCGTCGCCTTTGCCGATGACTGCATCGGCGAGCCCGCGGCCACGGCTGTGGCGGCCCTCAATGACGGCGATATCCTCTGTCTGGAGAATACCCGCTTCCACAAGGAAGAGGAAAAGAACGATCCCGCTTTCGTCGCGGAATTGGCCAAGCTCGGCGACATCTGGGTCAACGACGCCTTCTCGGCCGCGCACCGCGCCCACGCCTCGACCGAGGGCCTCGGCCACAAGCTGCCCGCCTATGCCGGCCGCACCATGCAGGCCGAGCTCGATGCGCTGGAGAAGGCGCTGGAAGCGCCGACCAAGCCGGTCATCGCGATCATCGGCGGCGCCAAGGTCTCGACCAAGATCGATCTGCTCGAAAATCTCGTCAACAAGGTCGACGCGCTCGTGATCGGCGGCGGCATGGCCAACACTTTCCTGCACGCGCAGGGCGTCGCGGTCGGCAAGTCGCTGGCAGAGAAGGATCTCGCCGCCACCGCGGTGCGCATCATGGAGAAGGCCGAGGCCGCGAACTGCGCCATCATCCTGCCGGTGGATGCCACCGTCGCCTATCATTTCGCCGCCAACGCGCCCTCGCATGCCTATGGTCTCGATGCGATCCCCGCCGACGGCATGATCCTCGACGTCGGCCCGCAATCGATCGCCCGCATCCATGCCGCCATCGACGATGCCGCGACGCTGGTCTGGAACGGCCCGCTCGGCGCCTTCGAGCTGCAGCCGTTCGACCGCGGCACGGTCGCGGCCGCCAAGCACGCAGCCGAGCGCACCAAGGCCAAGAAGCTGATCTCGATCGCGGGCGGCGGCGACACCGTCGCGGCGCTGAACCAGGCCGGCGTCGGCGGCGATTTCACCTATGTCTCGACCGCCGGTGGCGCATTTCTTGAATGGATGGAAGGCAAGCCCCTGCCCGGCGTCGAGGTTCTGCGCGTCAAGTAATCAGTCGGCAAATAGCTAGCGGCCCCGCAGGCCCAAACGGGAGAAAAAGACAGATGGCTCGGATCACGTTACGTCAATTGCTCGACCATGCAGCGGAGAACGATTACGGCGTACCGGCCTTCAACATCAACAACATGGAGCAGGCGCTGGCGATCATGGACGCGGCCAATCAGGTCGACGCCCCCGTCATCATCCAGGCCTCGCGCGGAGCGCGCTCCTACGCCAACGACGTCATGCTCAAGCACATGATGGACGCCGTGACCGAAATCTATCCGCACATCCCGGTCTGCGTGCATCTCGACCATGGCAACGAGCCCGCAACCTGCATGACCGCGATCCAGGCCGGCTTCACCTCGGTGATGATGGACGGCTCGCTGAAGGCCGACGGCAAGACCCCCGGTGACTGGGGCTACAATGTCGACGTCACCAAGACCGTGACCGACATGGCCCATCTCGGCGGCATCTCGGTCGAGGGCGAGCTCGGCGTGCTCGGCTCGCTCGAGACCGGCATGGGCGACAAGGAAGATGGCCACGGCGCCGAAGGCAAGCTAAGCCACGACCAGCTCCTGACCAATCCGGACGAGGCCGTGAAGTTCGTCAAGGAGACCAAGGTCGACGCGCTCGCGATCGCGATGGGCACCTCGCACGGCGCCTACAAGTTCACCCGCAAGCCGGACGGCGACATCCTCGCCATGAACGTGATCGAGGAGATCCACCGCAAGCTGCCGAACACGCATCTCGTCATGCACGGCTCCTCGTCGGTGCCGCAGGACCTCCAGGACATCATCAACGCCTATGGCGGCAAGATGAAGCCGACCTGGGGCGTGCCGGTCGCCGAGATCCAGCGCGGCATCAAGAACGGCGTGCGCAAGATCAACATCGACACCGACAACCGCATGGCGATGACCGGCCAGATCCGGAAAGTGCTCAAGGACCATCCGGAAGAGTTCGATCCGCGCAAGTACCTGAAGCCCGCCATGGAGGCGATGACCAAGCTGTGCAAGCAGCGGCTCCAGGAGTTCAACACCGCCGGCCAGGCCTCCAAGATCAAGAAGGTCCTGACCACCGCCGAAATGGCCAAGCGCTACGCCAAGGGCGAGCTCGACCCCCGCGTCGCGTAGCGATCGCGCGGTGGCGTAAGCCAGCGAACCGATCCTCTTCCGGGGCGCCGCGCAGCGGCGAGCCCGGAATCCATAATCACAGCCTGGGGTTATGGATTCCGGGCCTGCGCCTTTCAGCGCATCCCGGAATGACTACCTTTTTGCAGGCGCGACACTCCCTCCCCCTTTACCCTGCGACGAACGTTAACTCGGCAATTGCCCGAGAACGGTCTATTTTTGCAGGCAAGGGCAGCATCGTTTTGGGAGGACCTCTCGATGAATCTGACTGAGCTCAACAGGATCGCGACCGCCATGGTCGCCCCCGGCAAGGGTATCCTCGCCGCCGACGAATCCTCCGGCACCATCAAGAAGCGGTTTGACGCGATCGGCGTGGAATCGACCGAAGCCAACCGCCGCGACTATCGCGAGATGCTGTTCCGGTCGAAGGAGGCCATGAGCCAGTACATCTCGGGCGTCATCCTGTTCGACGAGACGATCTGGCAGGACGCCAAGGACGGCACGCCGCTGATCAGGCTGATCGAGGAGAGCGGCGCCATTCCCGGCATCAAGGTCGACGAGGGCACGCAGGCCTTGCCGATGTGCCCGGGCGAGCTCGTCACCGTCGGGCTCGACAAGCTCGCCGAGCGCCTGAAGAAATACTACGAGCGCGGCGCGCGCTTCGCCAAATGGCGCGCGGTGATCGACATCGGCAGCGGCATCCCCTCGATGACGGCAATCAGCGTCAACGCCCATGCGCTGGCGCGCTATGCCGCGCTGTGCCAGGCCGCGCAGATCGTGCCGATCGTCGAGCCGGAGGTGCTGATGGACGGCGATCACGACATCGACCGCTGCCTTGAGGTGACCCAGCGCGTGCTCAACAAGACCTTCCAGGAATTGCGCGTGCAGCGCGTCGCGCTCGAGGGCATGGTGCTGAAGCCCAACATGGCGATCGCCGGCAAGAAGTCCGCAAAGCAGGCCTCCGTCGAGGAAGTCGCGGAGAAGACGGTGCGGATGCTGAAGGCCTGCGTGCCGGCGGCGGTGCCCGGCATCGCTTTCCTTTCCGGCGGCCAGTCGGATGAAGAGGCAACCGCGCATCTCAACGCCATGCACAAGCTCGGCCCGCTGCCATGGGGCCTGACCTTCTCCTACGGCCGCGCGCTGCAGGCCGCGCCGCAGAAGGCCTGGTCCGGCAAGCCGGAGAATGTCGCGGCCGGGCAGCGCGCCTTCAGCCATCGCGCGCGGATGAACGGCCTCGCCGCCAAGGGCGAATGGACCAACAGCCTGGAAAAGAAGGCGGCCTAGCCTTGTCGAACAAATCGCCTCCGCCGCGCCCGGCGCCGCGCCTATATCTTGCGACGCCGCTCGTCGATGATCCCGCTTCGCTCCTCGCCGAGTTGCCCGGCCTGCTCGCATCCGCCGACGTCGCAGCCGTTCTGCTGCGGCTGAAGGAGACCGACCAGCGCACCATGATCTCGCGCATCAAGGCCTTGGCGGCGCTCGTGCAGAACACGGACGCTGCGCTGCTGGTCGACGGCCATCCCGAGCTGGTCGCGCGCGGCGGCGCCGACGGCGCACACCTCTCCGGCATCGCCGCGCTGGAGGAAGCGATGCCCTCGCTCAAGCCCGATCGCATCGCCGGCGTCGGCGCTCTGGCGACGCGGCACGATTCCATGAGCGCGGGCGAGATGGGCGCGGACTACGTGCTGTTCGGCGAGCCGGACGCGCAGGGCCAGCGGCCCTCGGCCGAGGCGATCGCCGAGCGGCTGGACTGGTGGGCCGAGCTGTTCGAGCCGCCTTGCGTCGGCTTTGCCACGTCGCTTGCGGAAGCTCATGAGTTTGCCGCCAGCGGCGCCGATTTCGTGCTGGTCGGCGACCTCATCTGGGCCGACCCGCGCGGGCCCAAAGCCGCGCTGGCCGACGCCGACGCTGCGATCAAGAAGGCTCATGCGGCGTACCCTGTACGCCAGGGGCACGGCTAGCGGCAAACCATGAAGCTCTCTCGCATCACCTTCCTGGTCACGCTGGTGCTGACCGCGCCTGCGGCCGCGCAGCTCCAGATCACCCCGCCGGCGGCGACGCCGAGTCCGCCGTCCGCAAAATCAAGCGAAAAACCCAAAGAAGCGCCAAAGACGAAGCCGCACACGATCACCAAGAAGAAGGACCCTGCGCCGGCGCCGAGACCTTCCGCCTCGCCGAGCCCGGCGCCCGCCGCCACGGTGATCCCCGCGCCGCCGGCCGACAATCCCAATGTCGACCTGGTGTTCGGCGCCTATCAGCGCGGCCAGTACAAAACTGCCTTCGACCTCGCCACCGCACGTGCACAGGCCGGCGATCCCAAGGCGATGACCATGCTGGGCGAGCTCTATTCCAACGCGATGGGCATCAAGCGCGACTACGCCAAGGCCGCGGATTGGTATAAGCGCGCTTCGGATGCCGGCGACCGCGAGGCGATGTTCGCGCTGGCGATGCTGCGCATCGCCGGCCGCGGCGGCCCCGTCGACAAGGGCGAGGCGGTCAAGCTGATGGCGTCCTCCGCCAAGCTCGGCGAGCCGAAGGCCGCCTATAATCTCGCCCTGCTCTATCTGGACGGGCAGACCCTGCCGCAGGACGTCAGGCGCTCCGCCGAGTTGCTCCGCCAGGCGGCCGACGCCGGCCTGCCCGAGGCGCAATACGCGCTCGCGACCTTCTACAAGGAAGGCACCGGCGTGCCCAAGGATCCCGACAAGGCGGTGCGGCTCTTGCAGGCCGCCTCGCTCGCCGACAATGTCGATGCCGAGGTCGAATACGCCATCGCCATGTTCAACGGCACCGGCACGCCGAAGAACCAGCCGGCCGCTGTCGCGTTGCTCCGCAAGGCGGCGCGCCAAAACAGCGCCATCGCGCAGAACCGGCTGGCCTGGGTGCTGATCAACGGCATGGGCGTGGCCGTGGACAAGGTCGAGGGATTCAAATGGCACATCGTCGCCAAGACCGCCGGCAAGGGCGATCCGGAGCTCGACAAGCAGCTCGCCGACCTGCCCGCCGACGACCGGGCCAAGGCGGAGGCCGCCGCCAAGAAGTGGCTGGGGACCAAATGACTTGACGCAAAGCCCCTCGCAGGGCACCCAATCCCCTCAAATGAGCGCGGTTCCGCGCTACCTCTCCCCCGATCAAGACCAGAGCTCATGCTGTATTCCGCCACTATCAATGTCATGGTCAAGGCGGCGCGCCGCGCCGGCCGCAGCCTCAAGCGCGATCTCGGCGAGATCGAGCATCTCCAGGTCTCGCTGAAGGGGCCGGCGAATTTCGTCTCGCTCGCCGACAAGCGCGCCGAAGAAATCCTCTACCAGGACCTCGCCAAGGCGCGGCCCGGCTATGGCTTCATCGGCGAGGAAGGCGGACAGCGCGAGGGCACCGACAAGAGCCACACCTGGATCGTCGATCCCCTGGACGGCACCACCAACTTCCTGCACGGCATCCCGCAATTCGCGATCTCGATCGGGCTCGCGCGCGAGGGCACGGTGATCGCGGGCGTGATCTACAATCCCGCCAACGACGAGCTCTATATCGCCGAGCGCGGCAAGGGCGCCTTCCTCAACGACCAGCGCCTGCGGGTGGCCGGCCGCCGCCAGCTCAACGAATGCGTGGTGGCCTGCGGCCTGCCCCATATCGGCCGCGGCGATCATGAGGAATTCCGCCGCGAGATGACCGCGATCCAGGACCGTGTTGCAGGGCTCCGTCGTTTCGGCGCCGCCTCGCTCGACCTCGCTTTCGTCGCCGCCGGCCGCCTCGACGGCTACTGGGAGCGCAACCTGCAACCCTGGGACATCGCCGCCGGCCAGATCATGGTGAGGGAAGCAGGCGGCACCGTCAGCGACATCGATACGCCAGGCGATGCGCTGGTCACGGGCGACGTCGTCTGCGGCAACGAGTTCGTGCACGGCGAGCTGGTGAAGATCCTGCGGAAGTAGACGGCGCGCTGCAAAGACGATGTGCTGACTGCGCTCAGATGACGGGCGCGGCACGTTTCAACGTCGTCACAGGCCAGTCGATCCTCCGTTGACGGACAGCGTCGCGCGCGGCAATGAATTCGTGCACGTAGATCTTTTGACGATCTTGAAGCCGAGATAGCAGCGAATGATACGCACGGCCGCTGTTGTCGCCGCAGCAGTTTGGTCCACGATGGGGCTTGCGCTTTTCCTCTGGCGCATAGAACCCCTGCTGCCCGCGCGCGGCGGAACCTCCTGCTTTGCCGCGAACTACAGCCCTGCCCGTCCCATCGATCTGTCCTCGCCCCGCGGCGACCAGCGCAGCACCGGCGAGGTGAGCGCGGCGCGGCTGCAGATTCATTTCCCGCCCGACGAACATCCCTTCCGCAGCGGCTCTCCGGGCCTCGACTACGATTGGCGCTATGTGCTGAGGCTCGAGACCAGGCTCGCCAACGGTGAGCTGCTGACCAGCAAAGCAATCTGCAATCGGAACGACACTTTCGGCGACCGCATCATGCCGGCGCTGTTCTGCGACCTCGACTGCGACGGCGGCACCATCACCCTCTGGCGCAAGATCGGACGAGACGGGCTGTCGGCGCGATTCGAGGCCGGCGAGCGCTTGAGGACCGGCGGCAGCTGCGGCCAGGGCCTGCCGCTCTATATCGGAGCGGACCAGGAGGCGCGGAGCCTGCCGGTAGAGGCCTTGCCGCAGCAAACATGTGCCGAGTGATGGCGACGCCTCCCGCCGCATCGTCATTCCGGGATGCGCCTCTTTGGCGCGGGCCCGGAATCCATTCTTCCGCATCGACGGTGGCACCATGGATTCCGGGTTCGCGCTTCGCGCGCCCCGGAATGACGGAGTGAGTTACGTCAACCTCACCGGCGCCGGCGGCCCGTACGCCTCGGCTTCCGCCTTCGCCACCTTCTCCCGATCCCCCGCCAGCACGCGCTGCACGGAGACGAAGAACACCGGCACCATCAGAAGCGCGAGGATGACGACCGCGATCATGCCGCCCATCACCACGGTGCCGAGCGATTGCTGGCTGGCGCCGCCGGCGCCGTGCGCGATCGCCATCGGCAGCACGCCGCAGATGAAGGCAAGGCCCGTCATCAGGATCGGGCGGAAGCGCAGGCGACAGGCCTCGATGGTGGCGTCCAGCAGCGGCTTGCCCTCTTTCCGCAGGTCCTTGGCGAACTCGATGATCAGGATCGCGTCCTTGGCGGCAAGACCGATGATGGTGATGAGGCCGACCGTGAAATAGACGTCGTTGGGCAGGCCGCGCAGCATCGCCGCGATCACCGCGCCGGTGACGCCGAGCGGCACGGTGAGCAGCACCGCGAGCGGAATGGTCCAGCTCTCGTAGAGCGCGGCGAGACACAGGAACACCACGAACACCGACAGCCCGAGCAGGAACGGCGCCTGCGAACCCGACAGCTTTTCCTGCAGTGACTGTCCGGTCCATTCATAGCCGAAGCCGCGCGGCAACCGGCCCGCAAGCTTCTCCATCTCGGCGATCGCATCGCCCGAGGTGAAGCCGGGCTTGGCTTCGCCCGAGATGCGCACCGCCGGATAGTAATTGAAGCCGGCGATCTGCGTCGGTCCGCGCGCCCATTCGATCGTCGCGAAGGACGAGAATGGCACGAGCTGGCCGCGGCTGTTCTTGACGTTGTAGTTGAGGATGTCCTCGGTCTTCATGCGATCGCGGCTATCCGCCTGCACCACGACGCGCTGCATGCGGCCGCGGTTCGGGAAGTCGTTGATGTAGTTCGAGCCGAGATTGGTCGAGATCGTGTTGTTGATGTCCTCGAACGTGACGCCGAAGGCGCCGGCCTTCTCGCGGTCGATCACGAGATTGACCACGCCCGCTTCGGGCAGGCCCTCGATATAGACCTTCTGCAGCACGGGGCTGGCATTGGCCTCCGTGATCAGCTGGTCCGCGGCGCGCATCAGGGCCGTATAACCTTTCTGGCCGCGGTCCTGCAGGCGGAACGAGAAGCCCGAGGAGTTGCCGAGATTGTCGATCGGCGGCGGCTGCAGCGCCGAGATTTTTGCATCGCGGATCGAGGACAGGTCGCGGTTGATGTCGGCGACGATCGCCGCGGCGGAATCCTTCGGCCCGCGCTCCGACCAGTCTTTCAGCGTAATGAAGGCCTGCGCGGTGTTCATGCCCTGGCCGGAGAAGCTGAAGCCGGTGAGGAAGGTGACATCCTTCACGCCCGGTCGTTCGGCGAGATATTTCTCGACCTTCTCGATCACGGCCTCGGTGCGGGGATAGGACGAATCCGACGGCGTCTGCACGTCTGTGGTGACGAAGCCCTGGTCGTCGACCGGCAGGAAGCCACCGGGCAGGTTGATGAAGGCCCAGGACAGGCCAACCAGGAGCGCCGCATAGACCAGCATCAGGCGGCCAGTGCGCTTGAGCGAGAAGGCGACGGTGCGGGAATAGCCCTCCTTGCCGCCTTCGAGCATGCGGTTGAACCAGCCGAACACGCCCCTCCTGGCGTGGCCGTGGCCGGCCGCGACGGGCTTGAGCAACGTCGCGCACAGCGCCGGGGTCAGCGACAGCGCCAGGAAGGCCGAGAAGCCGATCGCGGCGACCATGGTGACGGAGAACTGGCGGTAGATGATGCCGACCGAGCCGGGGAAGAACGCCATCGGCACGAACACCGCCATCAGCACCAGCGTGATGCCGATGATGGCGCCGGTGATCTGCGACATCGCCTTGCGTGTCGCCTCCTTCGGCGGCAGGCCTTCCTCGGCCATGATGCGCTCGACGTTCTCGACCACGACGATGGCGTCGTCGACGAGGATGCCGACCGCGAGCACCATGCCGAACATCGAGAGCATGTTGATGGAGTAGCCGGCGAGCAGCAGCGTGGTACAGGCGCCCAGGAGCGCCACCGGCACCACGATGGTCGGAATGATGGTGTAGCGGATGTTCTGCAAAAACAGGAACATCACCACGAACACCAGCACCACCGCTTCGACCAGCGTCGACAGCACTTTCTTGATCGAAGCCTCGACCACAGGAGTGATGTTGTAGGGGATCTCGTAGGAGATGTTGGCCGGGAAGAAGCGCGACAGCTCCTTCATCTTCTCTTCGACCGCGCTCGCGGTCGCGAGCGCGTTGCCGGTCGGCGACAACAGCACCGAAAGGCCCGCGGTCGGCTTGCCGTTGAGCCGCGTGTTGAACTGATAGCTGAGGCCGCCGACCTCGATGCGTGCGACATCGCGCAGCCGCACGGTCGAACCATCAGGGTTGGCGCGCAGGATGATGGATCCGAATTCGTCCGGCGAGGACAGCTGGCCCTTGACCAGCACCAGCGAGGAGGTGCGCTGGTTCGCGGTCGAAGGCTCGGCGCCGATGCTGCCCGAGGCGACCTGCGCATTCTGCGCCGCGATCGCCTTGTTGACGTCGTCGGCGGTCAGTCCATAGCCGACGAGCTTGGCCGGATCGACCCAGACGCGAAGCGAGCGCTCGGTCGAATAGAGCGTGGCGCGGCCGACGCCGGGGATGCGGCGGATCTCGCCGAGCACGTTGCGGATCATGAAGTCGCCGAGGCCGACCTCATCCAGGCTGCCGTCGGTCGAGTTCAGCGTGATGATCTGCAGCACCGCGCTCGATGCTTCCTCGATCAGAATGCCCTGCTGGATCACCGCGCGCGGCAGGCGCGCCTCGACGCGCTTGATGCGGTTCTGCACCTCGACCGAGGCCGCGCTCGTATCGGTCCCCGGCACGAAATTGGCGATGATCTCGACCTGGCCGAGCGAGTCGCTGGTCGATTCGAAATTGAGGATGCCGGAGGCGCCGTTGAGCTCCTCCTCGATCAGCCGCGTCACGCTGTTGTAGAGGTTTTCCGGCGAGGCGCCGGGATAGCTGGTCGAGATCGAGATCGAGGGCGGCGCGATGATCGGATATTGCGCGATCGGCAATAGCGGGATCGCGATCGCCCCGATCAAGCAGATGAAAAGCGCGACGACCCAGGCGAAGATCGGCCGGTCGATGAAGAAGCTCGGCATTTGCCGCTTTACCCTCGTTGTTTCATTAGTCCCTCATGGTTAGAAGCGCGGAACGCGCGTCTCGAACCATGAAGGCCCGGCTCTCTCCCGGGGGCCATCCCTCGAGACGCCCGCTTCCAGCGGGCTCCTCGGGATGAGGACCAAAGACCCTGGCGACGCTTTCGCGTTATCGCGTGACCTGCTGAGCATGCCGGTTGTCCGCGGTCGCATCCGCTTCGGACCAGGATTGCGGCTTGACCTTGTCGCCGGCCGCGAACTTCTGGAAGCCTTCGACCACGACCCTGTCGCCGGCCTTCAGGCCATCGGTGACGAACCAGACGCCGTCCTGAACCGAGCCGGTGCGCACCGGCTGCACCGCGATGCGGTTGTCATCCCTGACGACGAACACCTCGCTGCCGCCGCCGCCATTGCGCTGGATCGCCTGCTGCGGCACCGCGATCGCATCGGAATCGAGACCCTGGTCGATGCGCACGCGGACATACATGCCCGGCAGCAGCTCGTGCTTTGGATTGTGGAACTCGCCGCGCAAGGTCACCTGGCCGGTATGGGCGTCGACCTTGGCGTCGGAGAACAAGAGCTTGCCGTCGAGCGAATAGATGGTGTTGTCGTCGAGCACGAGGCGCACCTTGGCGGCATCGGCGGCGATGCGTTCGAGGTCGCCGCTCTCGAAGGCGCGGCGGAGCTGGCTGAGCTCGGTCACCGACTGGGTGAAGTCGGCATAGATCGGATCCAGCTGCTGGATGGTCGCGAGATTGGTCTCGTTCTGGACCGCGAGCGCGCCCTCGCTGACCAGTGCCGCGCCGACCACGCCGTCGATCGGCGCGCGCACGGTGGCGTAGTCGAGATTGAGCTTTGCGCGCGCGAGCTCGGCCTTGCGTCCCTCGACCTCGGCGTGGGCCTGACGTTCGGCTGCGATCGACTTCTCGTTCTCGGCTTCGGGCGCCGCGCGCTGGCTGGTGAGCGTGGCGATGCGGCGCGCCTGCTGCTGCGCCTGCATCAGCGCGGCCTCGGCCTTGGCGAGCGCCGCCTCGTTGGCCATCACCTCGACCTCGAAGGGGCGCGGATCGATACGGTAGAGCGGATCACCCGCCTTCACCTCGCTGCCCTGGCGGAACAGGCGGTCGACCACGATGCCGGAGACCCGGGGACGCACCTCGGCGACGCGTGTCGGCGCGATACGGCCGGGGAGTTCGCGCACCACGGCACGCGGCTGCGGCTTGACGACGACGATGCTCACATCAGGATCGACGGGTGGGGCGGCGGAGACGGCCGAACTGGATTGATCGCAGCCCGCAAGCAGCGGCGCAAAGGCCGCGAGCATCATTGCAACGCATGCCGATCGCGCTCGAAGTCCTGACATGGAGAGAAGTGCCCCGATTGTTGAAACCAAAATCACGCTCCGCACGAGCCTGTTCTGGGCAACTCCGTGCAGTTGATGCCGTCAAGATAGAACGGACCTGCTGCGACGCAACGCATTGCGCGGGCGGCTCAATGTCACACGACCTTATCGTGCTGAGTTCAGGCCGCTTTTCTGGATTCACCGGATTGTGAGTCAGGTTCCATCACCGCGTGCTGCGACAGAACATCGCAATCATTCGGCGCCCTTCATCCGATAGCGGCTGACGCCCCATTCGGTTCCGTCGGCATAACCGAACAGTCCTGCAATCGCGAGGAGGAACCAGCGCCAGCGCCGCATCCACAAGTAAGTCTCGTCGCCATAGACTTTGCGCAAGGTCACCTCGACGGCCTCACGACGCGCATCGAAATTGGCGAGCCAGTCATTGGCGGTGCGCTGATAATGCGTTCCGCTCCAGCACCACTCCTTCTCGATCGCGAAGATATCGTCGTACTGCCGGATCAGATGATGGCTCGGCATGATCCCGTCAGTGAAGAGCTGCGCGATCCAGTCCTCGCGATTGGTCCGATCGAGCAGATGGGAGCCGGAGCGATGGGTGACGATGTGCATGAAGAAGCGCCCCTCGGGCGTCAGCCACGAACGCAGGCGCGTCATCAGCTTGCGCCAGTTCATCATGTGCTCGAACATCTCGACCGAAACGATGCGGTCGAACTGGCCTTCGGGCGCGAACACGTTCATGTCGGCGGTGACGACGCGCAGGTTGGGCAAGCCGCGCAGCCGTGCCTCCTCCTCGACATAGGCGCGCTGCGACAGCGAGTTCGACACCGCCGTGACCCTGGCATGCGGGAACTGCCGCGCCATCCAGAGTGACAGCGAGCCCCAGCCGCAGCCGAGTTCGAGGATCGCCTGCCCGTCGGCAAGACCGGCATGCTCGACGGTCTGGCGCAGTGCCTCCTCCTCCGCCTCCTGTAAGGTGGTCGCGTCGGTCTTGTAGAAGCAGGAGGAATATTTGCGGTTGGGGCCGAGCACCTCTGCGAAGAACGCCGAAGGCGTCTGATAGTGCTCGACGTCGGCATGCTCGGCGATCGGCCGCAGCATCATCCGCCCTGCGAAGGCGGCATCGTCGGCCGCGTCGTGCCAGGCGAGGCGGGTGGCCGTGCGCGAGCACAGGCGCTGGATCGCGGCGCGGATCACGAGGTCCGGCAAGGGCACGCGTTCGGCAGTCCCGATGATCGTGGAGGCGACGCTCATGCGGCCGGTCCCTCTCCGGGGCGTAGGGGAAAGAACATGCTGGTTCGGGCGTTGCGGACCCATTCCGGGGCAAGGGCGGCATGGCGGGGTTCGGCGCTGCCCGCGCCGATCAGGCCGACGGCCAGGGTCCAGATGGTGTCGACCCAGCCGAAATTGCCGGTGCACTGCTGCAAAGCCGAGGCAAATGCCATCAGGACCGCGAGCGAGAGCGCGATGACGGCCAATCCCCCAGGACACGTCGCCATGCAAAAAAATCCGACCCAAGCCTATGGAATGCCGAAGTTTTGCAGAATACGCCGCTATCAAAGCGCGATTTCAGCTTTGGGTTCCGCGGCTCCGTCGGGAATTCGGCGCATCGGGCGCTTTTTTTGGGCCTGCGGTGTGCCATAGTGCGGATGCACGCAAGCTTACGTAACGGATGATACCGGACATGCCGTCAGGCACTTCGCCTCGCTCCTCCATGGACATCGAATACACAAAACTGTCCTCGCCCAGCGTCTTCCTGGTGCGGATGCTGGTCTTCCTTGTGCTCTGCACACTGGTCGGCGTGGTGCTCTACAAGCAAATCATCCTGGCCTTCTTCGCCAATCCCGGCCTCAACGCCCTGATCGGGGCGGTGCTGTTCATCGGCATCGTGCTGGCCTTCCGTCAGGTGATCCGGCTCTATCCCGAGGTCTCCTGGGTCAACAATTTCCGCATCGCCGATCCCGGCCTGGCGCCGTCCCGGCACCCGAGACTGCTGGCGCCGATGGCGGCGATCCTCGGCGGCGAGCGCTCCGGGCGGATGAGCATCAGCCAGACGACCATGCGGCACCTGCTCGATTCGATCGCGACCCGCCTGGATGAAGCCCGCGACATCTCCCGCTACATGACCGGCCTGCTCGTCTTCCTCGGCCTGCTCGGCACCTTCTGGGGCCTGATCGAGACGGTCGGCTCGGTCGGCAAGGTGATCGACGGGCTCAAGGTCGGAGGCGATGCCGGCGCGCTGTTCGACACGCTGAAGGAGGGCCTCGCCGCCCCGCTCGGCGGCATGGGCATCTCGTTCTCGAGCTCGCTGTTCGGCCTTGCGGGCTCGCTGATCCTCGGCTTTCTCGACCTGCAATCGAGCCAGGCCCAGAACCGGTTCTACACCGACCTCGAAGACTGGCTCGCCACCACGGTGCGCGAATACGGTCGCGGCGAGGTTGCGGTCGCCGCCGGCGGCGGCGTCGCCAGCGGAGAGCTTCAGGCCGCGGTCGAGCGGCTACGCTCGGTGCTCGAGGAAGGCAGCGCCAGCCGCGGCACCACGGCCGCGATGGCAAGCCTTGCCGAAGCCATCCAGGCGCTGGTCTCGCACATGCGCACCGAACAGCAGATGATCCGCGAATGGGCCGACGGCCAGGGCGAGCAGAACCGCGAGATCCGGCGCCTTTTGGAGCGCATCGCCCGCCAGCCGGAGAAGAGTTAGCAACACGATCGTGCCCCGGACGCGACGCAGCGCGAAGCGGCGCGTCGCAGAGCCGGGGCCCAGCGTACTTGAAACATGGGTCCCGGCTCTGCGGAGCAGCGTTGCGCGGTGCACCGCGTCCGGGACACGAGAGAAGCGGAGAATTCAATGGCTCTAGCCCGCGCCCGCCGCAGCGACGGCCCCTTCAACTACTGGCCTGGATTCGTCGACGCGCTGTCGACGCTGGTGCTGTCGATCGTATTCCTGCTGTCGGTGTTCCTGGTCGTGCAATTCTTCCTGTCGCAGGAGGTCACCGGCAAGGACAAGGCGCTGGAGCAGCTCAACGCCAAGATCGCGCAGCTCAACGAGCTGCTGTCGCTGGAAAAGCTCGGCAAGCTCAGCCTCGACGATCAGGTCTCGCAACTGAAGGCGGGCCTCGCCTCGGCCGAGACCGAGCGTGACCGGATGAAGGGCCTCTATGAAGGGCTCACCAATGCCGGCAACGACGCGCAAGGCAAGACCACCGAGCTCAACAAGGCGCTGGACTCGGAGAAGGCGGTCTCGGCGCGGGCGCTCGCTCAGATCGAGGTGCTGAACCAGCAGATCAGCGCGCTGCGGCGGCAACTGGCGGCGCTGGAAGAGGCGCTCGACGCCTCGGAGAAGCGCGACAAGGAATCGCAGAACCGGATCGCCGATCTCGGCGCGCGCCTGAACGTGGCATTGGCGCAGCGCGTGCAGGAATTGTCGCGCTACCGCTCCGAATTCTTCGGCCGCCTGCGCACCATTCTCGGCAACCGCCCCGACATCCGCGTCGTCGGCGACCGCTTCGTGTTCCAGTCGGAAGTGTTCTTCGACACCGGACAGGCGACCCTGCTGCCCGAGGGCCGCGCCGAGCTCGACACGGTGGCGAACGCGCTGATCGAGCTCGACAAGAAGATCCCGAGCGAGATCGCCTGGGTGCTGCGCGTCGACGGCCACACCGACGTGCGGCCGGTCAGCGGCCCGAACTTCAAGTCGAACTGGGACCTGTCCGCGGCCCGCGCGATCTCGGTGGTGCAATATCTGATCTCGCTCGGCGTGCCGGCCCAGCGCCTGGTCGCCGCCGGCTTCGGTGAATTCCAGCCGCTCGACCCCGGCAACACCGAAGACGCCTTCAAGCGCAACCGCCGCATCGAGCTGAAGCTGACGGAGCGGTAGTGAGCGCCCTCCACCTCCGCCCCTATCGCCCCGAGGACGAGGCGGCCGCGATCGATCTCTGGCATCGCACCTGGCAGCAGGCCTATCCGCAGATCGACTTCGCGGCGCGACTTGCATGGTGGCGCGAACGCTGGCGCAAGGATCTGGTGCCGAAGGCCTCGATCGTCGTCGCCGAGCAGGACAACGCGCTGATCGGCTTCGTCACGATCGACGGCGAAGGCTATCTCGACCAGCTCGTGGTCGATCCCCAGCACTGGGGCTCGGATGCGGCGCGGCTGCTGGTTGACGAGGCCAAGCGCCTGTCGCCGGCAGGCGTCACGCTGCTGGTCAACAAGGACAACGCCCGCGCCATCCGCTTCTACGAGCGCAACGGCTTTGCGCATGCGGGCGACGGCGTGAACCCGACCTCGGGACGGCCGGTGTTGAAGATGGAATGGAAGCCGTAGGCGCGAACGCCGGCCTCCCACTCAGCCGTCATTGCGAGCGCAGCGAAGCAATCCAGAATTCCGCCGCGGAGACAGTCTGGATTGCTTGGCTGCGCTCGCAATGACCGGAGTTTGAAGCACTTACGCCCCACGGCCGGTGGCCGCCGGGCTACTTTGCATGGGGTTGTTTTCGCGATTTGAGTTGGGCTGCGGCCGGAACGCCTCACGCCCCTTCGAACTGCAACCTCGCCAGCCGCGCATAGAGCCCGTTCGCCGCGACCAGCTCCGCATGCGTGCCCTGCTCGACGATCCTGCCCTGGTCCATGACCAGGATGCGGTCGCAGGACAAGACGGTCGCGAGGCGATGCGCGATCACCAGCGTGGTGCGGTGGCTCATCAGCTCCTCGAGCGCAGTCTGCACCAGCGTCTCGCTTTCGGCATCGAGCGCGGAGGTCGCCTCATCGAGCAGCAAGAGTGGTGCATCGCGCAGGATCGCGCGCGCGATCGCGATGCGCTGGCGCTGGCCGCCGGACAGAGTCACGCCGCGTTCGCCGAGCGAAGTCTCGAAGCCTTCGGGCAGGCGGCGGATGAATTCGGCCGCGTGCGCGAGCTCGGCTGCGCGCTCAACCTCGGCATCGGTCGCATCCGGCCGGCCGAAGCGGATGTTCTCGCGCGCGCTGGCGGCGAACACATTGGACTCCTGCGGCACCAGCGCGATGTGGGCGCGGAAGTCGCGCGGATCGGCCGTCTTGACCGGCACGCCATCGAGCGAGATCGCGCCGCTGCGCGGATCGTAGAAGCGCAGCAAGAGATGAAAGATCGTGCTCTTGCCGGCGCCGGACGGGCCGACGATAGCGACCTTCTCGCCGGGGCGGACCGCGAAGGACACGGCGTCGAGGACGTTGACGTCGGGCCGCACCGGATAAGCAAAGCTGACCTGATCGAAGCCGACCTCGCCGCGTGCCGGCGTCGGCAGCGCGCGCGGCGAGGCGGGCGCGGTGATCTCCGGCTGCACATGCAGGATCTCGAACAGGCGCTCGGCGGCGCCCGAGGCGGCCGAGACCTCGCCCCAGACCTCGCTGAGCTGGCCGAGGCCGGCGGCCGCGAACGCGGCATAGAGCACGAACTGGCCGAGCCGGCCCGGCGAGATGGCGCCGGTCAGCACGTCATGCGAGCCGATCCAGAGGATCGCGACCACGCTGGCGAACACGATGAAGATGATGATGGCGGTGAGCACCGCGCGCGCCTGGGTCGAGGTACGCGCTGCCTCGTAGGCCTGCTCGACCTCGCCGCCGAACCGCTTCTCGGCGAGCCCCTCGCTGGTATAGGCCTGCACGGTGCGGATGGCGCCGACCAGTTCGCCGGCATAGGCCGAGGCGTCGGCGAGCGTATCCTGCGCGTTGCGCGACAGCCTTCGCACCCAGCGGCCGAAGGCGACCAGCGGCAGCACGATCAGGGGAATGGCGAGCAGCACGAAGCCGGACAGGCGTGGACTGGTGATCACCATCATCGCCGCGGCGCCGAGGAACATCATCAGATTGCGCAGCGCGATCGAGACGGACGCGCCGACCGCGGATTTGATCTGGGTGGTGTCGGCCGTGAGCCGCGACACCAGCTCGCCGCTGCGCGCGGAGTCGAAGAAGGCGGGCGAGAGCGAGAGCAGATGGGCAAAGACGTCGCGCCGGAGATCGGCGACGATGCGCTCGCCAATCGTCATGACGAGGTAGTAGCGCGAGGCGCTGGCGAGCGCGAGCACGGCGACGACCGCGATCATCACCGCAAAGTAGTTGTTGATCAGCGCGATGCCTTCCGGCGTGAGGCCGAAATCGATCATCCGCCGCACCGCGACCGGCACCAGCAGCGTGGTCAGCGCCGCAACCGTCAGCGCGACGAAGGCGAGCGCCGCCCGCCCGCGATAGCGGGCAACATAGGGTGCGAGCGCGAGCAATGGGCGCAGCCGGGCACGGCCCTTCGCCGGTTGCTCGATCAGCTCGGCCTCGATCGACGGGGTCTCGGCAGCCACGGCTTTGCCCTCATCACGGTACCGATCGTCAAGCCGTTCCACAGCGCTCATGACATCCCGACCCAATAGACAACTCTCCACATAGGCCGGTGCAGGAGGAGTGGCAAATCCGGGATGTCCCTTAGGTGAGAGCCCGTTCTGCTGGTCCGGCAATGACTTGTTTTAGAGGCCCCTGTGGGGTATAGACCCGGCCAAATCCGTCATCGATAGTCACTCAAGTGAGAGGCGCCGGGCGCCGGCGAATTGCCATGAAAGCCGAAATTCATCCGAATTATCATACCATTACGGTCGTGATGACCGACGGGACCGAGTACCAGACCCGCTCCACCTGGGGCAAGGAAGGCGACAAGCTCCACCTCGACATCGACCCGAAGTCGCACCCGGCCTGGACCGGTGGCTCCGCGCAGATCATGGATCGCGGCGGCCGCGTCTCGCGCTTCCAGAAGAAGTTTTCGGGCTTTCTCAAAAAGGATTGATTCCGGCCCCATCGGCCGCGAACGAAAAACGCCCCTGGGAGACCAGGGGCGTTTTTGTTTTTTGGGGGGGCGCGCCCTCGAAAAGGGCCCAAGATCTGTAGGGTGGGCAAAGCGAAGCGTGCCCACCGCTTCTCGTCGCGATCCCGAAAGACAAATGGTGGGCACGGCGCTAAGCGCCTTTGCCCACCCTAGAACACCTGAGCGGTTACCGTTCGAACGCGGCCTTCAGCGCGTTGAGGTGCGGCACCAGCGGGTTGCCGATCGCGGTGCGATCGGTCGGCGGCGTGTGGATGGTGGTGTCGAGACGGCGCACGCGCGCCTGGAGGCTCATCGAGCGATGGATCAGGTCCTGCAACTGCCCCGGCAGCTTCTCGATGGTGTCGGCGGGACCGGGATCGGCGGCGGTGAGCTTGACCTTGGTCTTCTCGCGGTTGGCCTGGACCAGCGTCATCTCGCCTTCCTTGACCGCGCGATGCAGCAGCAGCCATGAGGCGAGCTGCATCAGGCGCGTCGTAAGGCGCATGCTCTCGGTCGCGTAGGTGAGGCTGACGGCACGATCGAGCGCCTTGGCCTCGGTGCGGCCGGCGCCGTCGAGATAGGCCGCGGTCTCTTCGACGAGGTCCATGCCCTCGCGAAACAGGGCGCCGAACGCCGCAGAATTGGTGAACCGCTCGCTGAGTTGAACGAGAGCGCCGTCGGCTTGCAAACGTTCCATGGTTAACGCCCCTTACGCAACTGTTACCGCCCGGCTTTGGCGCCGGCTTATGATGAACAAATCATTGCGCGGGTGGGGCGCGGAGTCCAGCGACAAGCGCGGATATGGTTTCCGCGGGTCATTCCTCGGAATGCAACCGCGGCTAGACGCAGGGGAAGGCTTTTGTTTTGACGCGCTTCTTGACGCGAACCGGTGCCCACTTCGCTCGGAAACGCTTTGAACGCAAAAAAAGAGCCGCCGGAGACCGGCGGCTTTGAAAGTTGATAACAGGGAGGCGTCAAACAGAGTGGACAGGAGCCACTCGGTGTCCAAACGAGGACGGTTCCAGTCATAAACCCGAAAGCTTAATCGACCGTAAACGAGCGATTATTTTGAGGGTTCATTAGCTATGTCGGTCATTGGCCGAGGCATTGCGGAGCACTGGGCCCGTCATGCCCGGGCTTGTCCCGGGCATCCACGTTCTTGCTAGCGACGAGTGAGATAAAAGGACGTGGATGGCCGGGACGAGCCCGGCCGTGACGTTGCGGACGCGCTGTGTGTTTCTCTATCCGCCGTCATTCCGGGGCGCGGCGAAGTCGCGAGCCCGGAATCCATAGCCACGCGCAGAGGGAATGGCCCGGCTCTGTCGGCTTGCCCGTTTCAAAGGCCTGTGGTTATGGATTCCGGGCTCGGCGCTGACGCGCCGCCGCGGAATGACGCCGGGGAGGTTCGGCGCCACGCGGCGCAAACGTGCGCACTGCTACGACTTGAAAAAACTGTTCGCCGCATCGCGCGAGGCACGCTTCTTGGTGGCGGCTTCTTCCAGTCTTGCGATCTCCGCCTTCAGAAGCGCGACGCGCTCGGTCAATTCCTCCACCGACAACAGTGAGAGATCCTGTCCGATCTCGTGACTGATCTTCTTGCGAGGCTTGTCGTCGTCTTCCATCGGCATCGACGTTCCTCCTGCTTTCGCGCGGCCAAACGCGGCTGAGACGGTTGCCAGCATGGACCGCGCTGGCTAATCAATGGCGCTCGATCCATCTCGCACGCTTGCAAGGACAAATCATGGAAAAGCTGCCCGCGCAAATGACCGTGGTCGCCATCTCCAAGCCCGGCGGACCGGAGGTGCTGGTGCCGGAACAGCGCACCGTTCCGCAGCCCGGCCCCGACGAGATCCTCATCAAGGTGCAGGCCGCGGGCGTCAACCGCCCCGACGTGGCGCAGCGCTCCGGCTCCTACCCGCCGCCGCCCGGCGCCAGCGACCTGCCGGGCCTCGAGGTCGCGGGTGAAGTGGTGGCTGTCGGCAGCAACGCCAAGCGGCACAAGATCGGCGACAAGGTCATGTCGCTCGTCGCCGGCGGCGGCTATGCGCAGTACTGCATCGCCCAGGACGGTCAGGCCATGACGGTGCCGCCGGCGCTGTCGATCAAGGAAGCCGGCGCGCTTCCGGAAACGTTGATGACGGTCTGGCACAACGTGTTCGAGCGCGGCGGCCTCAAGGCCGGCGAGACGCTGCTGATCCATGGCGGCTCCTCCGGCATCGGCACCATGGCGATCCAGCTCGCGAAGGCCTTCGGCGCCAAGGTGATCGTCACCGTCGGCTCGCAGGACAAGATCGACGCCTGCCTCAAGCTGGGGGCGGACCGCGCCATCAACTACAAGTCCGAGGACTTCGTCGCCGTGGTCAAGGCGGAGACCAACAATGCTGGCGCCAACCTGATCCTCGACATGGTCGCGGGCGACTATGTCGACCGCAACTATGACGCCGCCGCAGTCGACGGCCGCATCGTGCAGATCGCGACGCTCAACGGCCCCAAGGTCAACGTCAACATCGCCAAGGTGATGGTCAAGCGCCTCACGCATACCGGCTCGACGCTGCGCCCCCGTAGTAATGCGGACAAGGCGGCGATGGTGGCCGCGATCGAGGCGAAAGTGATGCCGCTTCTGCAGGAGGGTCGCGTCAAGCCGCTGATGGACAGCACTTTCCCGCTGGAAAAGGCCGCGGACGCGCACCGGCGGATGGAGACGAGCGCACATATTGGCAAAATTGTGTTGGAGGTCTAGGCCAGAGGCCCACAGGAGACGGCGGAAACCCTTTGATTTTCCTCGCTTTCGTGGCATCTATCGCGGAGCGCCGAACCATCTCGTTCCGTTCGGACAAACGCCTTGCACTGAAGAGTTTGCGTCGAACGCGGAGAACTGGCCTTGCGTCTGATCAGGTGCCTCGCGCCCATAGCGCTGGGCCTCATGATTCTTGTCGGCGCGTGCCCGGCGCGCGCGCTTGACGCCGTCAGCGTCCGCGGCGACGCGCCCGCGATCGACCTCACCGGCGTTCTCGAGCATCAGCGCAGCGACACCGACCGCATCCAGGTCTCCACCGCGCCCGGCACCGACGGCATCGTCCGCCGCATCGAGGTGCGCGCCCGCGAAGGCGGCCAGAACTGGGTGGTGTTTGCGCTCGCCAACAACACCGACGACCAGCTCGACCGCCTGATCGTCGCTCCGCATTATCGCATCGTGTCATCCGGCCTGCTGTGGCCCGACCTCGGCCTGTCGCGCATCGCGACCATCACGCCGTCGGTCGGCGACCGGCCTGAGCGTCAGGAAAGCGCGACCGCGGATGTGTTCCGCATCACGCTCGACCCGGGCGCCGTCGTCACCTTCGTTGCCGAACTGCGCACCGACAAGCTGCCGCAGCTCTATCTGTGGGAGCCGGAGGCCTACAAGGACAAGGTCAATTCCTTCACGCTCTACCAGGGCATCGTGATCGGCATCTCCGGCCTGCTTGCGCTGGTGCTGACCATTCTGTTCGTGGTGAAGGGCAGCATCATGTTCCCGGCGGCCGCGGCGCTGGCCTGGGCGGTGCTGGTCTATATCGGCGTCGATTTCGGCTTCTGGGGCAAGGTGCTCGACATGTCCAACAACGCCGAGCGCATCTGGCGCGCGGCGGGCGAGGCGATCCTCGCGGCGACGCTGCTGGTGTTCCTGTTCGCCTATCTCAACTTAAGCCGCTGGCATGTGCGCTATTCGCACATCACGGTGCTCTGGCTCCTCTTCCTCGGGGCCCTGGTTGCTCTGGCGCTGTTCGATCCGGCCGTTGCCTCCGGCATCGCGCGCATGTCGCTGGTGTTGATCGCCTTCGCCGGCTTTGCGCTGATCGTCTATCTCTCCACCCACGGCTTCGACCGTGCGGTGCTGCTGATCCCGACCTGGTTCCTGCTGCTGGTCTGGGTGGTTGCGGCCGGCATGACGGTCGCGGGCTCCGTCACCAACGACATCGTCGGCCCGGCGCTGCTTGGCGGCCTCGTGCTGATCGTGATGCTGATCGGATTCACGGTGATGCAGCACGCCTTTGCCGGCGGCGCCACCACCACAGGGGTCGTCTCCGACATCGAGCGGCGGGCGCTCGCGCTCGCCGGCTCCGGCGACCTGATCTGGGACTGGGACGTCTCCGCCGACAAGGTTTTCACCAGCCCCGAGACCGAAGCCCTGCTCGGCCTGAAGCGCGGTGCGCTCGAAGGGCCGGCCGCGTCCTGGCTCGAGGTGCTGCATCCGCTCGACCAGGATCGCTTCCGCGCCGCGCTCGACAGCGTGCTCGACCAGCGCCGCGGCCGCCTGGTGCAGGATTTCCGCCTGCGCACACCGGACGGCCATTTCATGTGGTTCGCGCTGAAGGCGCGCCCGGTGGTCGGCTCGGACGGTGAGGTCTCGCGCGTGGTCGGCACGCTCACCGACGTCACCGAGCTGCGCAACGCCGAGGAGCGCCTGCTGCACGATTCCGTGCATGACAACCTGACCGGCCTGCCCAATCGCAAGCTGTTCATGGACCGGCTCAACGCGGTCGCCAATTTCGCCAAGACCATGCCGACGCTGCGGCCGACGCTGATGGTGATCGACCTCGACCGCTTCAAGCAGGTCAACGATTCCGTCGGCATCGCGGTCGGCGACTCCATCCTCCTGACGCTCGCCCGCCGCCTCACCCGCATCCTGAAGCCGCAGGATACGCTGGCGCGGCTTGCCGGCGACCAGTTCGGCCTGATCCTGTTGTCGGAGCAGGATCCCGCCCGCATCACCGCTTTTGCCGAGACCATCCGCAAGACCATCCGCGCGCCGATCGCCTTCAACGACCGCGAGATCTTCCTGACCGCCTCGATCGGCCTCGCGCTCTCCGATCCGCAGACGCAGCTCACCGACGAGATCATCAAGGACGCCGAGCTCGCGATGTATCACTCCAAGCGCATCGGCGGCGACCGTATCGACGTCTACAAGCCGGCGATGCGCGCCCGCAAGACCGATCGCCTGACGCTGGAAAGCGAGCTGCGCCGCGCCATCGAGCGCCAGGAGATCACGATCCTCTACCAGCCGATCGTGCGGCTGGAGGACCGTTCGATCGCCGGCTTCGAGGCGCTGTCGCGGTGGGATCATCCCAAGCTCGGGCGCATGTCGCCGTCGGAATTCATCAGCATCGCCGAAGAGACCGGCCTGATCGTCGATCTCGGCATGTTCGTGCTCGACCAGACCGCAAAGCAGCTTTCGGTGTGGCAGCGCGCGATGCGCTCGCGCGAGCCGATCTTCGCCTCCGTCAACGTCTCCTCGCGGCAGCTGCTCCGCCACGATCTCATCCACGACATCCGCACCGTGCTGTCGCGCTCCTCGGTCGCGCGCGGCACGCTCAAGCTCGAATTGACGGAATCGCTGGTGATGGAGAATCCGGAGCACGCGGCGCAGATGCTGACGCGGATCCGCGAGCTCGGCACCGGGCTCTCGCTCGACGATTTCGGCACCGGCCACTCCTCCCTCGCCTATCTGCAGCGCTTCCCGTTCGATACCATCAAGATCGACCAGTCCTTCGTCCGCACCACCAGCCGCGGCACGCGCCCGGTGATCCTGAAGTCGATCATCGCGCTCGCGCATGATCTCGGCATGGACGTGGTGGCGGAAGGCGCCGAGACCGATTCCGACGCAGTCGAGCTCTACCAGATGGGCTGCGAATACGCGCAGGGCTTTGCCTTCGGCGAGCCGATGGATGCCGACGCCGCGATGCGGCTGCTCACCGAAGTGCGGCTGGAAGCGGCGAGCTGACCTTCCTTCCCCTCTCCCCTTGCGGGAGAGGGTGGCTCGGCGCGAAGCGGCGAGACGGGTGAGGGGTTTCTTTCCGCGCGGATAGATCCCTCAAATTGAAGCCTCTCTCTGCGGAGGCAACCCCTCATCCGGCGCTTCGCGCCACCTTCTCCCACAAGAAGGGGAGAAGGGAAGGCAGCGACATGCGCTGCTCGCATTAGCCCTGCCGCCGCCGCTGGCTCGGCTGCTTCCTGAACCGCACGCTCTGGCCGTCCGGCATCCGCGTCGCCACGAAGCCCGCGGCAAGGCAGGCTTCGCGCTGCGGCATCTGGATGTCGGGGCTGCGCAGGCTGTCCCACCACGAGGCGCGGTGCGCCGCGCGCGGCAGTGCGGCGCCGATGATCTCCTCGATCTGTTCAAAGCTCAACACGAACTCGGTCTGCTTCTGCCGCATCAGGTAATCGCGTAGCGCGTCGTAGTCGTTCACCGCCGTCCTCATCTCGCTGGTCCAAAGGCCTGCCTTGCCTAAAAGCGTGCGCCCTGGAAACCAATTCTTAACCGATTGCACTACCCTCGTCCCGACTTAAACACTACGCAATCATTCGGGCGCATCCGTTGGTGTCGGGAGCAAGCGATGCTGTCTGGATGGCGCGAAGTCATGGCCCGCCGGCCGTGGCGGATTTCGGCGAAGCTGCTGATCGTCTCGTCGGTCGTGACGGTGATCGGCTTTTCCGCCATTTGCGTCAACGTCATGCTGGACATGCGTCGCGGCGAGGAGGCGCTCGCGCGCCAGACGCTGGAAAACCTGGCCACGACCATCGAGGCCGACATCAGCCGCAACATCGACGTCTACGACCTGTCGCTCAAGGCGGTCGCCAGCAACATGTTGCTGCCCGAGATCGGCACCGTCTCGAAACCGATCCGCCAGCTCATCCTGTTCGACCATGCCACCACGGCGAGGCACTTCGGCGCCATCCAGGTGTTCGACGCCGAGGGCAGGCTCACCATCGACGCCTCCACGCTCGATCCCGTCCCGGAGAACCGCAGCGACGAGGATTATTTCAGGGTCCATCGCGACAATCCCGGCGCCGGCCTGTTCATCAGCCGCCCGATGCTGTTCCGTGGCGCCTATTCGATCGTGCTGAGCAGGCGCATCAGCGACACCGATGGCGGCTTCATGGGCGTCGTCGCCGGCTCGATCCGCTTCAGCTATTTCCATGAATTGTTCGAGCGGCTGAGCCTCGAGCCCGAGGACACCATCACCGTGCTCAGGCGCGACCGCACCATCATGATGCGGCGGCCGTTCGACCTCGACGTGATCGGCACGAACCTCTCCGAGCGTCAGCGCTGGAAGGCCAACAATCTGAGGATCGGCAGCTCGTTCGCAGGACAAGGACCGATCGACGAAACGCCGCGCCTTTACGTCCGCAGCAATGGGGCCAGTCCGCTGTTCGTGGTGGCGGGAAAGCCGCTCGACGTCGTTTTCGCGCTCTGGCGGACGGAGGCCCTGCGCATCGGCGCCGTGGTGCTGGTGCTCGCACTGTTCGTGCTGGGCTCGACCATCGTGCTCGCCCGCGAGATCGGCCGGCGCGCCGAGGCCGAGCGCAAGCTCGAGGAGATGGCGACGACGGATGCGCTCACCGGCCTGCGCAACCGCCGCAAGTTCGATTCCGTCATCGACGTGGAATGGCGCCGCGCCATGCGCCAGCAGACGTCCGTTGCGCTTCTGATGATCGATGCCGATCACTTCAAGGCCTATAACGACACGTTCGGCCACCAGGCCGGCGACCAGGTGCTGGTCGGCATCGCCATCTGCATTTCCGATTCGGTGCGCCGCGCCGGCGATTGCGCCGCGCGTTACGGCGGCGAGGAATTCGCCGTGCTGCTGCCGAACACCTCGGCCACCGATGCGTTCAAGATCGCCGAGACGATCCGCTGCAAGGTGCAGGGCTGGTCCGACGACCAGACGACGTCGACGGTCTCCTGCGGCGTCGCGAGCCTCGTTCCCACCGCCGGCCTGGAGTGGTCGATCCTGGTGAATGCAGCCGACAAGGCGCTCTACGCCGCCAAAGCCGGCGGCCGCAACCAGTCCGTGGTCGCGAACCTGCCGAAGCTGTCGCTGGTGGCGTGAGGCGCAGTCCTCGCCGCCAGGGTGGTTTCACGCACCACACCAGGAGGGATGGCGAAATAATGCGTGAGCAAACAGCCCGCGCTACTGCCCCAGATACTTCTTCATCTCCGCCATCAGTCCGTCGCGCAGCTCCGGGCGCTTCAGGCCGTAGGCGATGTTGGCGCGCAGGAAGCCGGCCTTGGAGCCGCAATCATGGCGTTCGCCTTCGAACTCGACGCCGTAGAACTTCTGCGATTTGGCGAGGCCGATCATGGCGTCGGTGAGCTGGATCTCGCCGCCGGCGCCGCGCTCCTGCGTTTCCAGGATCTTGAATATCTCCGGCTGGAGAATGTAACGGCCGGTGATCGACAGATTGGAGGGCGCGGTGCCCTTCGGCGGCTTCTCGACCATGCCGTCGACCTCGAACATCTTGCCGTTGCGCTTGCCGACGCCGCAGATGCCGTATTGATGGGTCAGATGGTCAGGCACCGCCTCGACCGCGAGCAGGTTGGATTTGTCGCCGAGGGTGGCCGCGGTCTCGATCATCTGCTTCAGGCAGCCCGGCGTGTTGAGCACGAGCTCGTCGGGCAGCACGACCGCGAACGGCTCGTTGCCGACGATGTCGCGCGCGCACCAGACCGCGTGGCCGAGGCCGAGCGGCGCCTGCTGGCGGGTGAAGCTGACGGCGCCCGCCTCCGGCTGGTTCTGCGCCAAGATCTCCTGCTCAGCCTTCTTGCCGCGCGCGGTGAGCGTGGTGTCGAGCTCGAACATGCGGTCGAAATGGTCTTCGATGACGCTCTTGTTGCGGCCGGTCACGAAGATGAAATGCTCGATGCCCGCTTCCTTCGCTTCGTCATAGACGTACTGGATCAGCGGCTTGTCGACGATGGTCAGCATCTCCTTCGGCATCGCCTTGGTGGCGGGCAGGACACGGGTGCCGAGGCCGGCGACCGGGAATACAGCTTTGCGGATTTTCATGGGCTCGATCGAATACCTTGAGAGATGCGTGAACGAAGCAATGAGTGCTTGCTAGACGGTTTGCAGCCGCTAACAAAGGCGGATGTAGGGCCCTTGCCCGGCGTATTTGATGACAAGGCCGCCTACAAAAGTTCACCTTTGTTAAGATATTGGCAACCGCAACGGGGCCTCCTGAAGGCGGATTTTTGGCCGGACGGGCAGGACATGAGGCAATCAGTGGCAGGGATGGCGAAATTCGCGAGGCCTTTGACCGGCGCAACAATGCTTGCGGCCATGCTATCGTTCCCGCTGCCCGCAAATGCGCAGGCGCAGAGCGGCCTGTCCAATTTGTTTGGCGGCATTTTTTCCGGATCGAACCCGGCGCCTTCGCAGGCCCAGCCCGGCGGCGCCCAACCCTGGAGCGGCGAGGACGGTGCCTCCGGTCATCCGCTGATGACGGCATCCGCAATCCGCGAGGCGGCGGGCAACTTCAACAATTGCGTTGCCGGGATGTGGCCTGATGCCGCACGGCGCGGCATCACCCAGGAGAATTTTCAGCGCTTCACGGCGGACCTGTCGCCCGACCTGCGCATCATGGATCTCCTGGACTCGCAGCCGGAGTTCACCAAATCGATCTGGGACTATCTCGACATCCTCGTGAACGACAACCGGCTCGCCAAGGGCCGCGAGGTGCTCGCCAAATACAAGGCGCAGTTCGACGCGACCGAAAAGGCCTATGGCGTCGATCGCTACATCGTCGCGTCGATCTGGGGCATCGAATCCAACTATTCGACGCAGATGGGCGACCGCAGCGTGTTGCAATCGACCGCGACGCTCGCCTGCATCGGCCGCCGCCAGGCCTATTTCAGGGACGAATTCCTCTCCGCGCTGGAGATCCTCAACCGCGGCGATCTGAGGCCTGAGCAGATGCGCGGCTCCTGGGCCGGCGCGTTCGGCCCGACGCAGTTCATGCCGACCGCGTTCAAGCGCTACGCCGTCGATGCCGACGGCGACGGAAGGCGCGACGTGGTCGACAATCCCGCCGACCTGATCGCCTCCACCGCCAACAATCTGAAGAAGGATGGCTGGCAGGCCGGCCAGACCTGGGGCTTTGAGGTCGTGGTGCCCAAGGGCTTCAACTACATGCTGGCCGATCGCGCCAAGGCGATGACGATCGCGCAATGGGAGAAGCTGGGGATCACCCGTCCGGCCGGGCAACCGTTCCCGCATCCGGCCGAGAAGGCCTACCTGCTGGCGCCTGCCGGCGCCGAGGGGCCGGGTTTCCTGATGCTGCAGAACTACCGGGTCATCATGAAATATAATCCGGCCGAGGCCTATGCGCTGGCGATCGGTCATTTCGCCGACCGCCTGCGCGGCGGCCAGCCCTTCACCCAGCCCTGGCCCCGGCAGGAACGGGAACTGTCCCGCGCGGAGCGGTTGGAGCTGCAGCAGCTGCTCGCCCAGCGCGGCTTCTACAAGGGCACCCCGGACGGCCAGTTCGGCGGCCAGACCCGGGAGGCGCTGCGCAATTTCCAGGCCTCGATCGGGGCCCCGGCGGACGGATTTGCCTCGTCCGACATGCTGGAACGGCTGCGGGGACGCTGAAACCGGGGCGAAAGTAACCCTGAACGGGAATTTTGGCTGATGCCCTTGACGGGAACGGCCGATCCCCGGTGTATGGCTCAAAGAATCTGCGAGAGAATCTGCCCGTTTGCGGCCCGATTCCGTTATTATGTTGAGCCTATTCCAACAGCCGTTGCGCGTGCCCGAGATCGCATGTCGAAGCCCAAGTCCCCGTTTAAGGCGTCCCTGTTCAAGACGCTGACCGAGACCGGCCCGTTGATCGCGCTGGGGACGGCGCTTGCGATTCTGGTCTCGGTCGCAGGACCCGCCTCGGCACAGTTCTTCAACTTCCCCGGCTTCGGCGGGCCTCCGCAGCGATCGGCGCCGCCGCCGCGCCATGGCGGCGGCTGGTTCGGCGGCGACTTCTTCGCGCCATTCCAGCAGCCTCAGCAGCAGCAGCAGGCCCCGCGCCAGGATTTTTCGCGCGCCCCGGCGCCGGCGAAACGCGAAACGACCGCCGAGAAGAACGTGCTGGTGATCGGCGACGCCATGGCTGACTGGCTCGCCTATGGCCTGGAGGATGCCTACACCGAACAGCCCGACATGGGCGTGATCCGCAAGCACAAGACAACGTCCGGTCTGATCAAGTACCAGCCGCGCGGTGAGCCCTCCGACTGGGCGGCCGCGGCGAGGGGAATCCTCGAGACCGAAAAGCCCGACGTCATCGTCGTCATGCTCGGCCTCAACGACCGCGTCGCGATCCGCGAGCCAGCGCCCGACAAATCGGACAAGGCAACGGACAAAACGGACAAGAAGAACGACAAGGGCGCGCGCGCCAAGCCGCAGGCAAAGCCGGGCGACGCCAAACCCGGTAGCGCCGACACGACCGCCAAACCGGACGACAAATCGGCCGATACCGACCTGCCGCAGGACGACGTCGACAGCGCCGACGCGCCGCAGACCCCATCCGCCGAGAAGACCGCACGCTCGCCGAACGGCCTCTATGAATTCCGCGACGACCGCTGGGTCGAACTCTACAGCAAGAAGATCGAGGAGCTCGCCGCCGTCCTCAAAGCCAAGGGCGTGCCGGTGCTCTGGGTCGGCCTGCCCGCGATCCGAGGGCCCAAGGGCACGGCGGACATGCTGTTCCTGGATTCGCTCTACCGCGAAGGCGCCGGCAAGGCCGGCATCACCTACGTCGACGTCTGGGACGGCTTTGTCGACGAAGCCGGCCGCTTCCTGCAGAAGGGCCCCGACTTCGAAGGCCAGATCCGTCAGCTCCGCACCTATGACGGCGTCTATTTCACCAAGGCCGGCGCCCGCAAGCTCGCGCACTATGTCGAGCGCGAGATCACGCGCCTGCTCGCGGGCCGCTCCGGCCCGATCGCATTGCCGAGCGAGCCGGCAACGCCCGACACCAGTGCCGAGCCCGGCAAGCCCGCGCCGCGACCGCTGGCCGGCCCGATCGTGCCGCTGGTTGCGGCCGCGATCTCGACCGATCAATTGCTGGGCGGACCGGGCTCGCGTCCCGCTGCCGTCGATGCGCTCGCTGCCAAAACGCTGGTGAAGGGAGAGCCCCTGAGCGCGCCCGCGGGCCGTGCGGACGATTATGCCTGGCCGCGCCGCGAGGTCGGCCGCGAACAGGCCAAGGGCGACACCCCGATGGCGACGACGACGCCGGATGGCAGCGGCGGTGCCACTCCCGGCTCGGCGAGCAGTGGCGCTGCCGCAGCGATCGCGCCGCCGAGGCCCGCGCCGAAGAAGCCTCCGGTGCAGCAGCAACAGCAGCAGCCGGCGCAGGCCACGCCCTCATTCCGCGATTTCTTCGGCTTCGGCTCGCCGCCGCAGCAGCCGCGTCAATTCACGCCGGGGCCGCGCAATCCGAATCCCAATCCGGCGATCCCGCGTCCGCCGGGCAACGTTGGGCGCTCGGCGGAAATGTTCCGATAGTTACGCGCCTATCGCGCAATGGGGTTCGCCGCTGACGCGGCGTCCCGCTATGACGTGATCGGCTACCAGCCGTAATGGCGCCAGCGCGGCGGCGGACGGCGCGCGGGACGCGACATCAGCAGGGCGAGCGCGAAGCCGATGCCGCCGGCGACCAGCAATGCGCCGAACGGATTGTCCCGCACCTTCTTGGCGATCGCCTGCGTGCCGTCGCGGAACGTGTCTTCGCCCGCATCATAAGCATCCTTGGCGTAGCCGGCCGCGGTCGCGCCTGCATCGCGCGCTGCGTCCTTGGCCTGGCCGTAGAGATCCTGCACCGTGCCGGCAGCTTCGCGCACGCGGCCTGATGCCTGCGTCGTCGCCTCGCCCGCCATCTCTCCGACGGCGCCTTCCGCGCGTCCAGAGAATTCCTTGGCCGATCCGACAATCCGGTCGTTGTCCATGATGGTCCTCCTCGGGGGTCAGCCCAAGTAACCGACCAGGCGCGGCGCAGTTCCTTTGGTTTTATAGAATGAGCCCGCCATCGACCACGATGGTCTGGCCGATGATGTAGGACGACAACGGCGAGGCCAGAAACAGGGCGGCGCCCGCCATGTCGGCCGGCGTGCCCAATCGCCGCAGCGGAATGCGCGCCAGCGCGCCTTCGAGCCGCTTGGGATTGTCGGTTGTTACCTTCGTCATCTTGGTATCGACGAGGCCCGGCGCGATGCCGTTGACGCGGATGCCGTCCTCGGCCCAGGCCTCGCCGAGCGTCCGCGTCAATCCGACCGCGCCGGTCTTGGACGCATTGTAGGCGGGATTGCCCATGGTGGAATGATAGGCGGCAGTCGAGGAGATGATGATCAGCGAACCCTTGGCATCCCGCAGCATGGAATGAAATCGCGTGGCGCAAGCCATCAGGCTCATCAGGTTGACCTCGACGACTTTGCGAAAGCCCGCCATCTCGAATTCGCCGCGGCGATAGAGCACTCCGCCTTGCGCCAGCACGAGCACGTCGAGCCGATCGAAGGGCGGCTTGAACGTTTCAATCGCGCCGGCGCTGCTGACGTCGAGTTGGGCGTAAGCGAGACCCGTGAGATCAGACCCTTCCTCCGCCGAATATTCCTTGGCGTGAGCACGCGTGCCGCAAACCGCAACATGCGCGCCCCTGGCGCGAAAGGCTTGCGCGATACCGTTGCCGATGCCGCTGGAACCGCCGACGACCAGCACCTGCCTGCCTGTGAAATCGAGCTCATTCGCCATCGCGGCCTCCCCTGTTCTTGCTTGTTTGACCTGTCTGCGGATCGATGCAAGCCTTGTCAATCTCATAACAAGAACCAAGCGCGCCCGAGGAAACAACATGTCCGAGTTCAAGCAGCTCAGCCGGTCCGTGAAGGGCCTGACCGTACTCGTCACCGGTGCCGCGAGCGGCATGGGGCGCGCGACGGCGCGCGTGTTCGCGGCCGAAGGCGCGCATGTCGCCGTCACCGATTTCGATGAGCAAGGCGCACAGGCTGTCGCGAAGGAGATCGCTGGGAACGGCGGCTCGACGAAGGCCTGGAAGCTCGATGTCGCCGATGCCGGCGAGATCAAGCGCGTGGTCGATGACGTCGCGGCGCATTTCGGCGGGCTCGACATCGTCGTCAACAATGCCGGCATCTCCGTGCGTGTCGCGATCGACGACGAAGGTTACGAAGACGCATGGGCCAAGAGCATCGCCGTGATGCTGACGGCGCATCCGCGCATCATCCGCGCGGCGCTTCCGCACCTGCGCAAATCGAACAGCCCGCGCATCGTCAACATCGCCTCCACCGAGGCGCTCGGCGCGACCGCGCTGCACAGCCCCTATTCGGCAGCGAAGGGCGGCGTGGCGAGCCTCACCCGTTCGCTCGCCGCGGAGCTCGGCCGCGAGGGCATCACCGTCAACTGCATCTGCCCGGGGCCGATCCGCACCGCGATCACCGACCGTATTTCGGAAGAGCACAAGACCATCTACGCCAAGCGCCGCACCGCACTCGGCCGCTACGGCGATCCGGAAGAGGTCGCGCATATGACGCTCAGCCTGTGCCTGCCGGCCGCATCCTTTTTGACCGGCGCGGTGATCCCCGTCGACGGCGGCCTGATGGCGCGCAACGCCTAAAGCGCGACGAGATCGCGTTTTAGGTTATGGTTCGAGCATGATCTCCGCGCAAACGCGTTCCGCGTTTGTCGCGAGGGAGAACCGCTTCGCACTTCTCCGGATCATGCTTACGAGCCATGCGCGCCAAGCGTTGACATCGCCGGGTGCGGGAGTAGCTTTTTTCGATAGCAGAGCGGGACCAACCGCTCGCACTCGCGGGAGAAACGCCATGACGATCGCCGTCCGGCAGCTTCAGAAGCATTTTGTCGGCGAGGTTTCGGGCCTCGACCTGCGAAAGCCGCTCACGCCGGACGAGGCGCGCGAGGTCGAGGCCGCGATGGACAAATACGCCGTGCTCGTCTTCCACGACCAGGACATCACCGACGAGCAGCAGATGGCGTTCGCGCTGAATTTCGGCCAGCGCGAGGACGCGCGCGGCGGCACGGTGACCAAGGAGAAAGATTACCGTCTCCAATCGGGCCTCAACGACGTCTCCAATCTCGGCAAGGATGGCAAGCCGCTGGCAAAGGACAGCCGCACGCATCTGTTCAATCTCGGCAACTGCCTGTGGCATTCCGACAGCTCGTTCCGGCCGATCCCTGCGAAATTCTCGCTGCTGTCGGCGCGCGTGGTCAACCCGAAGGGCGGCAACACCGAATTCGCCGACATGCGCGCGGCCTATGACGCGCTCGACGACGAGACCAAGGCGGAGATCGACGATCTCGTCTGCGAGCACTCGCTGATGTATTCGCGCGGTTCGCTCGGCTTCACCGAATATACGGACGAGGAAAAGGAGATGTTCAAGCCGGTGCTGCAACGCCTGGTGCGCACCCATCCCGTCCATCGCCGCAAGTCGCTCTATCTGTCATCGCATGCCGGCAAGATCGTGAGCATGAGCGCGCCCGAAGGCCGGCTCCTGTTGCGCGATCTCAACGAGCACGCGACACAGGCGGAGTTCGTCTACGTCCACAAATGGAAGCTGCATGACCTCGTGATGTGGGATAACCGCCAGACCATGCACCGCGTGCGCCGCTACGACCAGTCTCAGCCCCGCGACATGCGCCGCGCCACTGTTGCCGGCACCGAGCCGACAGCGCAGCAGCGGGCGGCGGAGTAGGATTCAGCCACCGTCATCGTCGGGGCGAAGGCCGGGACGGCATCACTTCCCGGGCTGGGGGCGGCTCGTTTCCGGCGACGGAGGGTAAGTCGGAGCGAAGAGGCAATCCTGCATCCACCGCTGATCGGTTGCATTCAGTGAAATATCCGGATCGTATTTCCAAAGGTCCCCTGCATCCCATGCCGGCAAGTTGTCGGACGCTGCCGGGTTTGTATTCCAGCGACCATCCAGTTTGTTCCAGACGTCGCCGTCGGGTAAGGGGCACTGCTCGCTCGTCGAGGCATGGCCGGTCGAACAAGTTGCTACGAATGTTGGCTTGCCATCTTTCAAGACGCTGACAGCTCGGTGTTCGGTCATGTAACCGCTTGCCCATTCGACGACCGAGCTGCAAATTCTTTCATTTTGCTGGCGCAACGCTTCGCCCCAGCACTCGTAATTCCAACTTCCATAAGGTGGGGGCTGAAGAACGCAGCTCGTCTTGTAGCCGGCGAACGCACCACCGCTATCTTTCAGGCGGAGTTTTCGCTGTTGCTCCATGTTGAGGATTGGGTCGCCGCTTTGCAGAAATATCATTCGATCATAGGTTGCTGTAAACAGAATTTCGCGGTCATCGGTCGTGTCGCGTTTCGCTTGTCCGAATCTGTCAGGGCCGTGTTCGCGCACCTCCAGCCATCGCCGCTGACTGCGGATCAGCGCATCGTGAAACTCCGGATCTGTCGTCTCGCGCAGGAGTTTGAAATACGCGGCGCTCATCGCCTCGTCGGCCTTTTTCAGTTTGGGCGTCGCGCAGAATAGCTTCTCGCCCGGTGATGAAGCCTTGGTGCAATCAAGTGCGTACAGAGGAGACGGGTGAACGAGAACCAGAGCCCATAAGGAGGCCAGAAAGGGGAATTTCATTTGCGGTCACCCAGTGAGCTGCGCGCGACCCGATAGCAGCAAATCGATGCTAAGCCTACCGCTCGGCGGCTCATGACGCCGCCCAAACTCAGATTGCGCAGTCTTTGGGTTGGATAGAACCGATTTTGGCCATCGCGGCGAGCGCAAGCACGCGCGCAGGGGTCCCGGCTTAGCCAGGACGAAGGCCAAACGTGCAGCTACGCGTGCCCCGCCTCGTTCGAGAGCATGCCGGGATCGATGCCGATCTTGCGCAGGGCACGGGCGTATTTGTCGTCGACGTCGTCGCCGAAGATCAGATCCGTATCCGCATCGCAATGCAGCCAGCCGTTGCTCTGGATCTCGGTCTCGAGCTGGCCCGGCGCCCAGCCGGCATAGCCGAGCGCGAGGATGGCGTGCTTCGGCCCTGAGCCGTTGGCGATCGCTCGCAATATGTCCACGGTGGCGGTGAGGCAGACGCCGTCGTCGATCCTGAGCGTCGCGTTCTCGATGAAGAAGTCGCTGGAATGCAGCACGAAGCCGCGGCCGGTGTCGACCGGGCCGCCGCGCAGCACTTTCATGCTTTCGGCGTTCTCCGGCAGCTTGATCTGCTCGCCCTTCTTGATGATGCCGAGCTGGACCAGGAGCTCGGGAAAATCGATGCTACCGGCAGGATGATTGACGATGATGCCCATCGCGCCTTCCGCCGAATGAGCACAGAGATAGATCACCGAGCGCTCAAAGCGGGGATCGCCCATCACCGGCATTGCGATCAGGAGACGGCCGTCGAGATACCCGGCCGAATTATGCGGCGCAGAGCCCACATTCTGGGTGCTCTCGCCAGTCCTTTTGCCTTCAGGAGCCATGGGGAAGCACTCCGGTTTCAATTCCTATCCTGATGTCGGGCCCGGCGGCTGTCAAATCAAGGCTTGAGGAAGCCCGATTCAGCCACATTCATCACAAGCAATTCAATGGTTTGCCCCGGGATGCCCCTGTAAAGACGTGCTATGCTGACAAGAGTTCCCATGCGTGCGGCGATTGGCGTCGCAACCACCCTGCTTGCGTCGTCGCTGGCGTTTGCAGCCCATGCCGACGACGCCTCGCCCTGGCAGCGCGACGGACATTCCGCGGTGCGATTGCTCGCGGGATCGCGCAGCGGCGCGGTCCTGCTCGGCGGCATCGCCTTTCAGATCCAGCCGGGCTGGAAAACCTACTGGCGTATGCCCGGCGATTCCGGTGTTCCGCCGCGGTTCGACTTCTCGAAGTCGGACAATGTCGAGACGGTGACGGTCATGTGGCCGGCGCCGCAGAAATTCGACGACGGTGCCGGCGGCCATTCGATCGGCTATCACGACCAGATCGTGCTGCCCTTGCGCATCGTCGCCAAGGCGCCTGACAAGCCGGTAACGCTGCGCGCAGAGATCAACTATGCCGTGTGCGAAAAGCTCTGCATTCCCGTCGAGGCCAGCGCCGAGCTCGGCTTCAACAATGTCGCCTCGACCGAGGACGCCAATCTGCGTGCGGCGCTGGACACCGTGCCCAAGCCCGCCAATATCGGCGATCCCAATCCGCTGACCATCCGCGACGTCAAGCGCGACGGGGCCACCAAGGTGATCGTCGACGTCGTCGCGCCGGCGGACGCGCGCAACGTCAATTTGTTCGTGGAAGGACCGACGCTCGACTGGGCGCTGCCGATTCCGGCCTTGGTCGAGCACAGCCCGCCGGGGGTGAAACGCTTTGCCTTCGAGCTCGACGGACTGCCGCCAGGCGCCAAGCCTGATGGCGCGGCGTTGAAGTTCACGCTGGTCGGGCCGGACAAGTCGTACGAGTTCAACACGAAACTGGACTAGGGAGAGTCGTTCTGGCGAAAGCCAGGACGACCTTGGGCACCCAACCGAATCTTAACGAATGGTTGCTAGGTCGAAGGCTGCCGCAGCTTGCGGAACGCCCAGGGATCCCTTCGACGTGGCCGTGATGGACGCACAATCCGCAACGACCGGACCGGCCGGCCTGGTCGCGCGGCTGCGCGGCAAACTCTCGGGCGGGTCGAGCGAAGCGTCGCTGACGCGGCGGCTTGCCGGCACCATCTTCATGATACGCGTGATCAGCGCTGGCCTTGCCTATTTCTCGCAGGTGCTGCTCGCGCGCTGGATGGGCACGTCGGACTACGGCATCTATGTCTATGTCTGGACCTGGGTGCTGCTGCTCGGCAGCATGATGGATTTCGGCATCTCGGCGTCGGCGCAAAAGATCATTCCGGAATATCGTACCGGCGGCGAGCATGCGCTGCTGCGCGGCTTCCTCTCCGGCAGCCGCTGGCTGACCTTCGCCGTTTCCACGCTGGTGTCGCTTGGCCTCGCCGGCATCGTCAAACTGCTCTCGCCCTGGATCGGTCCGGCCGAGGAGCTGCCGCTCTATATCGGCTGCATGACGCTGCCCGCCTTCGTCGTCGCCAACACTCAGGACGGCATCGCGCGCTCGCATGATTGGATGCAGCTCGGCCTGATGCCGCAGTTCATCATCCGCCAGGCGCTCATCATCGGTATCACGGCCGGCGCCTTCCTGCTCGGCTACCATCTCGGCGCCGTTGCGGCGATGGTCGCGAGCGCCGGCGCGGTGTGGATCGCGATGACCGGCCAGATGGTGATGCTGAATCGCAAGCTCGCCGACCACATCGAGCCCGGTCCCAAGGCCTATGACATCAGCGGCTGGCTCGCGGTCTCGCTACCGATCCTGCTGGTCGAGAGCTTCTACCTGCTGCTCTCCTACACCGACGTTCTGGTGCTGCAGCAGTTCCGCCCCTCCGAGGAAGTCGGCGTCTACTTCGCCGTGGTGAAGACGCTGGCGCTGGTCTCCTTCATCCACTACGCGATGTCGGCGACGACAGCGCATCGCTTCGCCGAGTACAACGCCCTCGGCGACAAGGCGCGCCTGTCGGCTTACGTGGCCCACGCCATCAACTGGACGTTCTGGCCGTCGCTGGCGGCGACCGTTGTGCTGCTCGCGCTCGGCAAGCCGCTGCTCTGGCTGTTCGGACCGCAATTCGTGGTCGGCTACGACATCATGTTCGTTGCCGCGATCGGGCTCGTGGTGCGCGCCGCGATCGGCCCGGTCGAACGTCTGCTCAACATGCTCGGCCAGCAGAAGATCTGCGCCCTGGCCTACGCCCTCGCCTTCGCGATGAACGTCGTGCTCTGCATTGCCCTGGTGCCGCGCTTCGGGGGCCACGGCGCTGCGGCCGCGACCTCGATCTCGCTGACCTTCGAGACTGTGCTGCTGTTCTGGATCGTCAGGCAGCGGCTGGGGCTGCACGTGCTGGCGTTCGGGAAATAGACCTGACAACTTGCCTTCCCCTGTGGGGAACGCCATTTCGCGAGACGCCTGCGAGCAGGACAAAATGGCTGCCCCATCTTGGGCCCGTAGTATGATCTTTCTTATTTGATCCGAGCGGTTGCGCCTCAGGGAAAGTTTATTCTACGTCATATTGCCCAAATGACGAGATAAACCTAAGATTCTCCCAGCATGATCGATCCATTGTACGTCGCCTCGGGATTCGGCGTCGGCCTGCTTGTCGGGATGACCGGCGTGGGTGGCGGCTCGCTGATGACGCCGCTCCTGATCCTGCTGTTCGGCGTCCACCCGTCGACTGCGGTCGGAACTGATCTGCTCTATGCCGCAGCCACCAAGACGGGCGGCAGCGTCGTGCACGGCTGGTCGAAGAGCGTGCATTGGCCAGCAGTGCTGCGGCTCGCCTGCGGCAGCATCCCGGCGAGTGCGCTGACGCTCCTCGTGCTGTGGAAGCTCGATCTCAAGAGCGATGCCGAGCGCAATCTCGTCAATCTGGTGCTGTGCTTTGCGCTGATGCTGACGGCGGCCTCGCTGATCTTCCGCAAGTCGATCATGGAACGCTATCGCCGCCGCCTGGAGAAGCTCGATGACCGCACCACGGCGATTGCGACCGTCGTCACCGGTGTCGTGCTTGGCGTGCTGGTGTCGATTTCCTCGGTCGGCGCCGGCGCGGTCGGCGTGACCGTGCTGCTGCTGCTCTATCCGCGCCTGCCGATGGCGACCATCGTCGGCTCCGACATCGCGCATGCGGTGCCGCTGACGCTGGTGGCCGGCACCGGTCACTGGATGCTCGGCTCGGTCGACTGGCACCTGATGGGCGTGCTGCTGATGGGCTCGCTGCCCGGGATCATCGTCGGCAGCTACAGCGCGACCCGCATGCCGGAGACGGTGCTGCGCCTCGCGCTCGCCTGCGTCCTCATCGTGGTCTCCGGCAAGATCATGTTCACCGAGCTGAACCTGCCATCCGCCATCGTGACGGCTCTGGCCTGGAGCCATTGAGCCGAAAAACGCTGCGCTCTCCATCAATCATCGCCCTGCTTCGTAGGGTGGGCAAAGCGAAGCGTGCCCACCACTTCTCACTCGGAGAAAGAGGGTAGGCACGGCGCTGAGGCGCCTTTGCCGAGCCTACGGCCTGGAGCCATCAAACGAAAGACGGCGGGAGCATAGCGCTCCCGCCGCTTGCGTCATGCGAATCCGAAGCCCTATTCCGCGGTCCAGCCGCCGTCGATCGAGAGGTTGGTGCCGGTGATCTGCGCGGCATCGTCGCTGCACAGGAACAGCGCCAGCGCCGCGACCTGCTCGGAGGTGACGAATTCCTTGGTCGGCTGCGCGTCGAGCAGCACGTCGTTGATGACCTGCTCGCGCGTCAGGTTACGCGCCTTCATGGTATCCGGGATCTGCTTCTCCACCAGCGGCGTCCAGACATAGCCCGGGCTGATGCAGTTACAGGTGATCTTGTGAGTCGCGACCTCCAGCGCCACCGTCTTGGTCAGGCCGGCGATGCCGTGCTTGGCCGACACGTAAGCCGACTTGAAGGGCGAGGCGACCAGCGAGTGCGCCGACGCGGTATTGATGATGCGGCCCCAGCTTCGCTTCTTCATGCCGGGAACCGCGGCGCGGATGGCATGGAACGCCGAGGACAGGTTGATCGCGATGATCTGGTCCCACTTCTCGATCGGGAATTCCTCGATCGGCGAGACGAACTGGATGCCGGCATTGTTGACGAGGACGTCGACCGAGCCGAAGGTCTTCTCGCCGAGCGCGATCATGTCGGCGATTTCGGCCGGCTTGGTCATGTCGGCGGGCGAATAGATCGCCTTCACCTTGAAGTCGGACTCGATCTTCGAGCGTTCCTTCTCGATATCCTCGGGCGAGCCGAAGCCGTTGATGACGACGTTGGCACCAGCCTGCGCGAAGGCACGCGCATAAGCGAGCCCGATGCCGCTGGTCGATCCGGTGACGACGGCGTTCTTGCCTGACAGACTACCCATTTTATTCGCTCCTTTTTGCCGGGGGCACGGAGACGTCCCCCGTGAGATCGTAGGTCACCATGGTCTCGCCGGACTGCGGCCGCTCGAGCCAATCCTTGTGGCGCATCGACAGGTGCACGTCGCGCACGCCGGCTTCCCAGTGCTCGACCATGGCGACATGCGAGAAGTCGTAATCCTTGGACGAGGATTCGTAGTTCTTGCTGCGATAGATCAGGTGCACGACGGTCACGGTGCTTTCGCGCGCCGCCTTGGCGAGGAATTCGACGGACGGATCGTTCTTCAGGTAATCCGGCAGCTTGCCGATCAGGTCGCGCACGGCCCGGCGGGCGTTGTGGATCTGCTTGTTCTTGTCGGTGTTCATCCGCGTCCGGCTGGAAAAGCGAATATCCTTCTCGCGCTCGGTGGCCTCGAGCAGCGAGACCGGCAAGTCCCCGCGCGCGCTGAACAGGTCGACCTGGAAGATCAGCATGTCGCGCTGGAATTCGGCATCGAGCACGTAATCGAGCGGCGTGTTCGAGGCGATGCCGCCGTCCCAATAATGCTCGCCCTCGATGATGACGGATGGAAAGCCCGGCGGCAACGCGCCGGAGGCCATGATGTGCTCGGGGCCGATCTTCTTGCCGAGCTTCTTGAACTCGTAATTGTCGAAATATTTGAAGTTGCCCGAGGTGACGCCGACCGCGCCGACCGACAGGCGTGTCTTCAGGTCGTTGATGCGGTCGAAATCGACCAGCCGCTCCAGCGTCTTCTTCAAGGGCGCGGTGTCGTAATAGCTTTCCGCCTCGGGATGGCCCGGCGGCCACAGCGGCGCGGGCGGAACGCGCGGGACGAAGAAGCCGGGCACGCCGAAGGTCGCGATCAGCGCGGCGCTGGTGGAGTTGAACAGCTCGCGGCTGTGATCGCTCTTGCCGATCGGTTTCCACGGCACCGGCGCGGAGACCATCTCCCAGAATTCCTTCAGCCGCTTGATGCGGGTCTCTCCCTCATTGCCGGCGATGATGGCGGCATTGACCGCGCCGATGGAGATGCCGGCGACCCATTCCGGCTCGAAGCCGAAATGGCACAGCGCCTGATAGGCACCGGCCTGATAGGAGCCGAGCGCGCCGCCGCCCTGCAGGACCAGGACGCGTTGCGCATTCGCGGGGACAGTTGCGACTTCCGGGCTATGATCTGTCATACGGGAACAATAGCAAAAGGCGAGCCACCGTGGCGACAGTCTGCCGCGGCGTCAATGCATCCCGGGATCAAGTCTGGCTTATCGGGGGTCCGTCGAGGCCAGGATCATGGTCCAGAACACCTTGTATTTGGTGCCCGGAGCATAGCTCGCTGCTATGCCCAATTTTGTGACACCGCTCTTGAGCATATTGGCCCGGTGCGGAGGCGAGTCGCGCCAGCCGGAAAACGCTTCTGCCAGCGTATGATAGCCGGCCGAGATGTTCTCGACCGCGACGGTGGCCGGATAGCCGCCGGCATTGAGACGCTTGCCCAGGGGGGCGCGGACGTCGTGGTCCATCTTGTTCGCCGCCGCCATGGCGCTGGACTGGGATTCGGCGAGCATGGTCAGATCGGGGTCGATGATGACGGTGCCGAGCCCGTTGTTCTGGCGGTATTGCGAGATCATCACCGCGGCGGCCTGTGCATCGAGCTTCGCGCCCGGGACCGCCATGTCTGCATACATCGAGGGCTGCTGGACCGGCGCTTCGTTGCCCGCACAGCCGGCCAACAGCAAAAGGATGAGAATTGCGGCCGCGGCGCGCATGAGTAAGGCCCCCAATGAAGGGGCCGTTGTTGCATACCAACCGTGGCTGAAAGGTGAATTTTGAGGAAAATTTGCCCTGTGTGACGGCCTCAGCCGCCCGCAAATATCCGGTAGCGGCGGGGCTCGAGGCCGATCCTGTCGCCGGCGCGCAGTTCCTTGTCGCGCGGGGCGTCGATCTCGATGGTCTCGCCGCCGAACAGCGCCACCTCGGCTCGCTGCACCGGGCCGAAATTCCGCACATGCTGCACGGCGCCCTCGAAGGCCCCGCTGCCGGCCGGGCCGACCTGCATGTCGTGTCGCCTCACGAACAGTCGTGACGCGCCAGACGCCGACCCGTCCACCGCAAGCCCGAGCGGCCGGTTGCCGAGCCGGACCACGCCGTCGGCAACATGGACCGGCAGCTCGATGGACTCGCCGATGAAGCCATGGACGAACGCGGTCGCCGGGCTTTCGTAGACCTCGTTGGGCGAGCCGATCTGCTCGATCCGGCCCTTGTCCATCACCACGACTCGGTTGGCGACCTCAAGCGCCTCCTCCTGGTCGTGGGTGACGAAGATCGAGGTGACGTTGATCTCGTGATGCAGCGAGCGCAGCCATTTGCGCAGCTCTTTACGCACCTTGGCATCGAGCGCGCCGAAGGGCTCGTCGAGCAGCAGGATGCGCGGCTCGATCGCCAGCGCGCGCGCCAGCGCAATGCGCTGGCGCTGGCCGCCCGAGAGCTGGCTCGGATAGCGGTCGGCGAGCCAGTCGAGTTGCACCAGATCGAGCAGATCCTTGACGCGCGCACGAATGGTCGCCTCGTCCCTGCGAACCGCCCGCGGCTGCACGCGCAGGCCGAAGGCGACGTTCTCGAACACCGTCATATGGCGGAACAGCGCGTAGTGCTGGAACACGAAGCCGACGTGACGCTCGCGCGCGCCTTGCGCCAACGCGTCCTCGCCGTTGAAGGACACTTCGCCGCTGTCAGGCCAGTCGAGGCCGGCGATGATCCGAAGCAGCGTCGTCTTGCCGGAGCCGGACGGGCCGAGCAGCGCCAGCAATTCGCCATTGTCGACCTTGAGGTCGACGCCATCGAGCGCCGCGAAGCTGCCGAACTTCTTGACGAGATTCCTGACTTCAATGGTCACGGGATGCGTGTCCTTCGCCCAGATGACGTTCGAGAACGGTTTTTGCGATCAGCGTGATCAGCGCCAGCATCGCGAGCAGCGAGGCGATCGCGAAGGCGGCGACGAACTGGTACTCGTTGTAGAGGATCTCGACCAGCAGCGGCATGGTGTTGGTCTCGCCGCGGATGTGGCCGGAGACGACCGACACCGCGCCGAACTCGCCCATCGCGCGCGCATTGCAGAGCAGGACGCCGTAGAGCACGCCCCATTTGATATTGGGCAGCGTGACGCGGAAGAAGGTCTGCAGGCCCGAGGCGCCGAGCGAGATCGCGGCCTCCTCCTCCTGCGTGCCCTGCTCGTGCATCAAGGGGATCAGCGCGCGCGCCACGAACGGGAAGGTCACGAATGTGGTCGCCAGCGCAATCCCGGGCACCGCGAACAGGATCTGGATGTCGTGCTCCCGCAGCCAGCCGCCGAAATAGCCCTGCGCGCCGAACAGCAGCACGAAGACGAGGCCCGAGATCACCGGGCTCACCGAGAACGGCAGATCGATCAGCGTGATCAGGAAGGTCTTGCCCCTGAAGTCGAACTTGGCGATCGCCCAGGCCGCGACCAGGCCGAACACGAGATTGAGCCCGACCGATATCAATGCGACCAGCAGCGTCAGCCTGATCGCGGCCAGCGCCTCCGGCTCGGAGAGCGCGGCGAGATAGGCCAGAATGCCCTTCGAGAACGCCTGCGCGAACACCACCACCAGCGGCAGCACGACGAAGACGGTGAGGAACAGCACAGCCAGCGTGATGATGGCAATCCGCACCGCCCTCGGCTCGGTGCGGAGGTTGTCGCGCGCGGCAACCGCATGCGCGCGCGCCTTCGCTTGCGACGGCGAGAGCGAGACGGTATCTGCGATCTGCAGGGTCATCGCATCCACCTCAACGCGCCGGGATCCGGTTTTGCGCCCAGCGCTGCAACCGGTTCACAGCGAAGATCGTGACGAATGACACGACGAGCATGATGACCGCGATCGCGGTCGCATCGGCATAGCGGAATTCGGAGAGCCGGATCACGATCAGCAGCGGCGCGATCTCGGAAACGTTGGGCAGATTGCCGGCAATGAAGATCACCGAGCCGTATTCGCCGACGGCGCGCGCGAAGGCGAGCGCCAGTCCGGTCAGCAGCGCCGGCGCAAGCGAAGGCAGGATCACGCGAATGATCGTCTGCCAGCGGCTTGCCCCTAAACTGCCCGCGGCTTCCTCGATCTCGGGATCGAGATCCTGGAGCACCGGCTGCACGGTGCGGACCACGAACGGAATGCCGATGAAGATCATGGCGACGAAGATGCCTACCGGCGTGAACGCCACCTTGATGCCGAGCGCCGCCAGCGGCGCGCCCAGCCAGCCCTTCTCGGCGAACAGCGAGGTCAGCGCGACGCCGGCAACCGCCGTCGGCAGCGCGAACGGCACGTCGACAATGGCATCGAACAGCCGCCGGCCGGGGAAGCGGTAGCGCACCAGCGCCCAGACGATGATGCTGCCCATCACCAGATTGACGCAGGCCGCCGCGAAGGCGAGCCCGAACGAGACCCGCAGCGCGTTCAAAGTGCGGCGGCTGGAGAGAATGTTCCAGAACTGCTCGGGGCTGAGCTCGAAGGATTTCAGGAACAGGCCGGCGAGCGGAATCAGGATGATGATCGACAGCCAGGACAGCGTCAGTCCCATCGTGAGACCGAAGCCCGGCAGTGTCCGGCGTCGTGCTGTGATAGCGCTCACCAGTCCCCCTGTGACAGCCCTCTCTACGGCAACGCCCGATCAGTTCTTGTAGATCTGATCAAAGACGCCGCCATCGGCGAAATGTTCCCGTTGCGCCTTGGTCCAGCCACCGAACAAATCATCGATCGTGAACAGCTCGACCTTGGCGAAGGCGTTTTCGTACTTTTTGGCGATCTCCGGATCGCGCGGGCGGTAGAAATTGCGCGCGGCGATCTCCTGACCTTCCTTGGTGTACCAATATTGCAGATAGGCATCGGCGGCGTTGCGGGTGCCCTTCTTGTCGGCAACCTTGTCGACGATCGCGACCGGCGGCTCGGCGAGGATCGATTGCGGCGGCGCCACGATCTCGAACTTCTCGGCGCCGAACTCCTTGAGGGCGAGGTAGGCCTCGTTCTCCCAGGCGAGCAAGACGTCGCCGACGCCGCGCTCGACGAAGGTCACGGTCGCGCCGCGCGCACCGGTATCGAGCACCGGCACCTGCTGATAGAGTTTTCCGATGAACTCCTTGGCCTTGTCGGCCGAGCCGTATTTCTTCTGCGCAAAACCCCAGGCCGCCAGATAATTCCAGCGCGCGCCGCCCGAGGTCTTCGGGTTCGGCGTGATCACGGCAACGCCGGGCTTGATAAGGTCGTCCCAGTCCTTGATGCCCTTGGGATTGCCCTTGCGCACCAGGAAGACGATGGTCGAGGTGTAGGGTGACGAATTCTGCGGCAGCCGCTTCTGCCAATCGGCGGCGGTGAGGCCCTTGCCGGCGATCGCGTCGATGTCATAGGCGAGCGCAAGCGTCACGACATCGGCTTGCAATCCGTCGATCACCGCACGCGCCTGCGATCCGCTGCCGCCATGCGACTGCTTGATCTCGACGCTCTTGCCGGTTTCCTTCTGATAGACGCGCGAAAACGCCTTGTTGAATTCGACATAGAGCTCGCGTGTCGGATCGTACGACACGTTCAACAAATTGATGTCAGCGGCGAGAGCCGAGCTTGCCCAGAGGAGTCCTGCAGCGAGCGGAACGATACGACGCATCATATCCATCTCCATTCACTTCGACGACGACAGTGTCGGCGAAGGCGTGCAGCCATAACTCGGGGCGAAACGCGCTTAAGTCAACGGAACTGGATTTCCTTGTTCGCAGCGTGGCAACCTGACTGTGCTACGAAATCTTCATCGTGTGAATGCCGCATTCTGTCTTGGCCCGGCCCCGCCACCGGCCGGCGCGAGAATCCTCGCCTTCGGCCGCCCGGCTGGTGCAGGGCATGCAGCCAACGGACAGGAATCCTGACGCGACCAACGGGTGCCGCGGCAATTTGGCGCGGACGAAGATCGCCTCCAGCTCCTCGCGCGAGACATTGGCGAAGGGATTGAACTTCAACCGCGCGCCGTCGTCCTCGACGACCGGAATATCGGCGCGCGCATTGCCCTGGAAGCGCTTGCGGCCATTGATCCAGGCCGAGAACGGTTTGAGCGCACGCGCCAGCGGCTCAACCTTGCGGATACGGCAGCAGGCGTCGGGATCGGAGAACCAGAGCTCGCGGTCCGGATCCTCGCGCGACAACGTTTCCTCCGCCGGCTTGATCGAACGGACGTCCTTCAGCCCGAGTGTTGCGATCAGCGTGTCGCGATAGGCGAGCGTCTCCTCGAACAGCCAGCCGGTGTCGAGGAAGATCACGGGGATGGCGGGATCGACATCCGCCATCACCTTGAGCAGCGTCGCCGATTCCGTGCCGAATGACGACACCAGAGCGAGCTTGTCGCGGCCAACGGCCTTCAGAGCGGCAGCGATGACCTCCGCGGGCGAGGCGTCGCGCAGAGTGCGATCAAGCTCTTCCGCCGACGGCAGCGCAGAGACCGACGCTGATGAAACCTGTGCCGCGATCGCGTTCACGTGCCGACACCTTCCGAATGGCGCAGCTGCATGCGCCGGTGCAGCGCCGTGATGCGGCCGTCCCCGGTCGGCTGATAGAACACCGAATAGCGCTTCGCCGTCTGCATGAAGGCCTCGGCGTCGGCCTGCTTCTTGACGTCGAAGGCATCGAAGCCTGCGCGCAGCATGAACACGAACTGGTCGCGCAGCACCTGACCCGTTGCGCGCACCTCGCCGCGATAATTGAAGCGTTCGCGCAAGAGCCGTGCCTGGCTATAGGCGCGTCCGTCACGGAAGGTTGGGAACACCAGCGCCACCGCGGCCAGCCTGCCGAGGAAGGGCACCAGCTCGTCGATGTCGCGGTTGTTCGGCCAGATCACGCCGACCTTGCCGGCGCGTGCGAGGAATGCCTCCGCATCGCCGAGGAAGCGCTCGGCCGGCACCAGGATGTCGCCGCCCTCAGGCAGCGGCGTATCGACGGCGAGCTTGACGAAGCTGTCGTCGACGATCTTTCCGCCATTAACGAGTGGCATAGACACGCTCCTTGAAGGGCTCGACACCGAGACGCTTCACCGTGTCGATGAACAGCTCTTCCGGTCGCTCGCGCAGCGCGAGATAGGCTTCGACAATGTCCTCGACGACGTCTGCGACCTCGTCGAACTTCACGCCGGGGCCGATCAGATTGCCGAGCGCGGCGCTCTCGTCGGCGCGGCCGCCGATGGTGATCTGATAGACCTCCTCACCGTTCTTCTCGACGCCGAGAATGCCGATGTGCCCGACATGGTGATGACCGCAGGCGTTGATGCAGCCGGAGATGTTGATGTGCAGCCGGCCGATCAGGTTGGCAAGCTCGTGATTGGCGAAGCGCCGCGTCAGCTCCTGCGCGATCGGGATCGAGCGCGCATTCGCCAGCGAGCAATAGTCGAGACCCGGGCAGGCGATGATGTCGGTGATCAGGTTCACGTTGGGCGTGGCGAGCCCGAGCTTGTCGAGCGCCTTCCACAACGCCGGCAGGTCGCGCTTGGCGACATGCGGCAGCGCCAGGTTCTGCTCGTGACCGACACGAATTTCGCCGAAGGAATATTTGTCGGCGAGATCGGCCAGAGCGTCCATCTGCTCGGCGGTCGCATCGCCCGGAGGCTTGCCGGTCGGCTTCAGCGAGATCGTAACGATGGAGTAGCCCTGGATCTTGTGCGGGGCGACCGAGTTCCTGCGCCACGCCTCGAAGTCCGGATCGGCCGCGGCCTGGCGCAGCTCGTCCGGCATGTGCGGCAGCTTCTCATAGGCCGGATAGGTGAAGCGCGAGCGGATGTCCTCGATCACTTCGTCGTCGATCTGAAGCGAGGAGTTGCGAATGTGCTGCCACTCCTCCTCGACCTCGCGCGAGAACTTCTCGATGCCAAGCTCGTGCACCAGGATCTTGATGCGCGCCTTGTAGATGTTGTCGCGGCGGCCGTACTGATTGTAGACGCGCAGGATCGCCTCGATATAGCTCAGGATATCGCGGCCATGCACGAAGTGCTTGATGGTCTTGGCGATGAACGGCGTGCGGCCGAGACCGCCGCCGACCAGCACCTCGAAGCCGGTTTCGCCCTTCTCGTTCTTGATCAGGCGCAGGCCGATGTCGTGAATCTTGATCGCGGCGCGGTCGTGATCCGACGCGGTGATCGCGATCTTGAACTTGCGCGGCAGGAACGAGAATTCGGGATGCAGCGTGGTGTGCTGGCGGATCAGCTCCGACCAGATGCGGGGATCCTCGATTTCGCCCGGCGCGACGCCGGCCCACTGGTCCGAAGTGACGTTGCGCATGTTGTTGCCGGAGGTCTGCATCGCATGGATGCCGACCTCGGCGAGATCAGCCAGCGCGTCCGGCAGCTCGGCGAGCTTGATCCAGTTGAACTGGATGTTCTGCCGCGTGGTGAAGTGGCCGTAGCCGCGGTCGTATTTGCGCGCGACATGGGCGAGCGCGCGCAACTGGTTCGACGCCAGCGTTCCATAGGGGATCGCGACGCGGAACATGTAGGCGTGCAGTTGCAGATAGACGCCGTTCTGAAGCCGCAGAAGCTTGAATTCGTCCTCGGTGAGCTCGCCGGAGAGGCGGCGCTTCACCTGGTCGCGGAATTCCGAGACACGCTCGTTGACCAGCGTGCGGTCGATTTCATCGTAAGCGTACATAAGAGAGTGCCTTAAACCTGGGCCGGCTGTCCGATGGTCACGCCGGTGCGGCGGATCTGTTCGCGCAGATTGCCGGGTTCGACCTTGCCGTCCTCGCCGACCTGCACCGGAGCGATATAGGCACCCACGGCGCCGACGTCATCGGCAACGGACTCCGCAAGCAACGCTTTTGCCTCATCGGAGTTGCGCACGATCGCAGCCTCCGACAGGTCGGCGGACCAGCCCTTGCTGGCGGTGCGATAGACCACCGCACCATCCCAGGTGCGATTGGCGGTCACGACCGAGGTACCGGCGATACGGATCTTCTTTTGTTCAAGCGGGGAGGTCATTCGGCTGCATCCAACAGGTCAGAGATGATTTGTTTGGGAGTTTGGCGGCGAAGGGAACCGGCATGCCGGACCACCTCGCCGATGATGAGAATGGCAGGACCGCCATTGGTCCGCCGCACGAGCTCGGGCAGGTCGCGCAGCGTGCCGATCGCGGCTTGCGCATCGGGCCGGGTGACGCGGGCGAACACACCGACCGGCGTCTCCGGCGAACGGCCGGCCGCGAACAGGCCGGCGCGCACGGCAGGCGCGGCAGTCATGCCCATGTAGACCACGACGGTCATTTTCGTATCGGTCAGTGTCGACCAGTCGACGGTTTCGGCATCGCGCGCCTTGTGCGCGGTGAGGAAGGTGATGCGCGTGGCTTCATGGCGGTAGGTGAGCGGCACCTCGAAATCGGCGGCGCCGCCGATGCCGGCGGTGATGCCGGGAATGATCGAATAGGCGACGCCCGCCGCCCGCAACGCTTCAACCTCTTCGCCGCCGCGGCCGAACACGAAGGGATCGCCGCCCTTCAGCCGCACGACGCGCTGGCCGGCCTGTGCGGCCTCGATCATCCGCCGGTTGATGGCGTCCTGGCCGATGCCGGGCTTGCCGACGCGGCGGCCGACGGGAACGCGCGTGGTGTCGCGACGGATGCGGTCGAGAATCTCTACCGAGACCAGCTCGTCATGGAAGACGACATCGGCGTCCTGCAACGCGCGCAGCGCCTTGATGGTCAGAAGATCGGGATCGCCGGGGCCTGCGCCGACCAGCGTGACGGAGCCCTCCGGCTTGTCGGCGCGCGCGAAGGCGGACGGATCTGAAACAGCCTTGAGTGCCGCATCCGCCTCATCCTTGCGGCCGGCGAGCACGGCGGCGCCGATCGGACCGTCGACCACGCGCTCCCAGAAGCGGCGGCGCAACGGAAACTCGGCGATGCGCTCGTTGATCGATTTGCGGAAGCCGCCGATGAACTCGGCAAGCTCGCCGATGCGGGCCGGCAGCAGCGCCTCGATCTTTTCGCGCACGCGCCGCGCCACCACCGGCGAGGTGCCGCCGGTGCCGACGGCGACCACGACATCGCCGCGATCGACGATCGCCGGGAAGATGAAGCTGGAATGCTCGAGGTCGTCCATGACGTTGACGGGCAGGCCGAGCATCTTGGCGCGCGCTGACATCGCAACGCCGACATCGCCCGCTCCTGCGCAGACGACGGCGATGACGCCAGCGAGATCGGCGACAAGCGGATCGCCGGCATCGAATTCAATGTGCGCGGTGCCAGCATCGCCGAGGTCATGATTGCGGTCGATCGCATGCACGCGAATGCGCGCCCCGGCGGCCGCGAGCACGCGCAGCTTGGCGCGCAAAAGCTCGCCCGCGCCGATGAGGACCACCGGACCGGCCTTGAGATCGAGGAACACCGGCAAGAACCGCATGCGATACTCGTTTCCCCCAATTCGGGGTTGACTGGAATTATTTTCTATATATGTGTCGTTTCGAGCGCGCAAAGAGAAAATTTTTTCTTCTCTTCTGCGCTGCGACTATAGAATTTTCGCCTCCAAACGCAAAGTGGCAGAGATGCATCTTCTCAAGGACGATTCCGCAGCTGACGGACTGAGCAGCCCGGCGCTCGCCGAGCGCGTGCGCGCGCAAGAATTTTCTGCCGACCTTGCTCCGAGTATGGACCATCTCGACCAGCTTGAGGCGCAGAGCATCTACATCTTCCGCGAGGCCTTCGCCCGGCTGAAGAAGATCGCGCTCTTGTGGTCACTCGGGAAAGACTCCAACGTCATGATCTGGCTGGCGCGGAAGGCGTTCTTCGGCCGCATGCCGTTCCCTGCCCTTCACGTCGATACCGGCAAGAAGTTTCCGGAGATGTATCGCTTCCGCGATCACTACGGAAAAGAGTGGGACCTCGACCTTCGCGTCGAGCCCTGCCCGCCGATCGATGCCGTCGATCCGACCCTGCCGCCGGCCGCGCGCTCCGCCGCGCGCAAGACCGAAGGCCTGAAAATGGCGCTCGGCAAATTCGGCTTTGACGGCCTGATCGCCGGCATCCGCCGCGACGAGGAGGCAACCCGCGCGAAGGAGCGCGTGTTCTCGCCGCGCGGGCTCGAAGGCAATTGGGACGTGCGCGACCAGCCGCCGGAGTTCTGGGACCAGTTCAACGCCTCGCCGCCGCCGGGCGCGCATCTGCGCATCCACCCGATCCTGCATTGGACCGAGGCCGACATCTGGGCCTACACCAAGCGCGAGAACATCCCGATCATCCCGCTCTATCTGTCGCAGAACGGCAAGCGCTATCGCTCGCTGGGCGATCAGGACATCACCAATCCGGTCGCGTCGACCGCATCAACCATCGACGAGATCCTGATTGAGCTCGAACAGACCAAGGTGCCGGAGCGCGCCGGCCGCGCGCTCGATCACGAGACCGAAGACGCCTTCGAGCGTCTGCGCGTCGCCGGCTATCTCTGATCCCTGAGGACGCAACGCGGCTATGAATATGATCGTCACCACGGCTTCGCCCGCTACCCCGAACGGCACCACGCGTCCGCAGGTCCGCATCGTCATCGTCGGCCATGTCGACCACGGCAAGTCTACGCTGGTCGGCCGGCTGCTGCATGAGACCGGCAGCCTGCCCGAGGGCAAGCTCGAAATGCTGCAAGCCGTCAGCGCGCGGCGCGGCATGCCGTTCGAATGGTCGTTCCTGCTCGATGCGCTGCAGACCGAGCGCGACCAGGGCATCACCATCGACACCACGCAGATCCGCTTCCGCACCAATTCGCGCGACATCGTGCTGATCGACGCGCCCGGCCACGCGGAATTCTTGCGCAACATGATCACCGGCGCCTCGCAGGCCGACGGCGCGGTGCTGATCATCGACGCGCTCGAAGGCGTGCGCGACCAGACCCGGCGGCACGGCTATCTCCTGCATCTGCTCGGCGTGAAGCAGGTCGCGATCGTCGTCAACAAGATGGACCGCGTCGACTTCGCCGCCGATCGCTTCAAGGCGATCAGCGACGAGATCTCCGCGCATCTCAATGGCCTCGGCGTGACGCCGACCGCGATCATCCCGATCTCCGCCCGCGACGGCGACGGCGTTGCGACGCGCACCGACCGCATCGGCTGGTACAAGGGCCCGACCGTGGTCGAGGCGCTCGACCGGCTCGAGCCGGCGCGCCCGCTCGAGGCGCTGGCGCTGCGGTTGCCGGTGCAGGCGATCTACAAATTCGATGACCGCCGCATCGTCGCGGGCCGCATCGAATCCGGCAGCCTCATCGCCGGCGACGAGATCGTGATCATGCCGGCCGGCAAGATCGCGAAGATCAAGACGGTCGAAAGCTGGCCGGTGACGCCGGTCGCGACCCGGCAGGGCGCGGGACGCTCGGTCGGCATCACGCTCGACCGCGAGCTGTTCATCGAGCGCGGCGACATCATCGCGCATGCGGGCACGGCTCCGCGCGAGACGCGCCGGCTGCGCGCGCGCATCTTCTGGCTGCACGACAAGCCTCTCGCCAAGGGCGACCAGCTGCTGGTGCGCTGCGGACCGAAGGAAAGCCGCGCCACCGTGGTCGCGATCGAGAAGGCGGTCGATCCCGGTGAGCTCTCGAGCACCGAGAACAAGGCGATCGGCCGCAACCATGTCGGCGAGATCGACATTTCACTGTCCAATCCGATCGCGACCGATCCCTACACCGAGAACCCGCGCACCGGCCGCCTCGTGATCGAAGTCTCCGGACGCATCGCCGGCGGCGGTCTGGTGCTGTCGGTGGATGCCGGCCAGCGCGCCGTGCCGGTCGACATCGTGCCGGTGGAATCGGCGCTGCGGCCCGACGAGCGCTCCGCGCGCTATCGCCACAACGGCGCGGTGGTTTGGCTCACCGGCCTGCCAGCCTCCGGCAAGTCGACGCTGGCGAAGGCGCTGGAGCGGCGGCTGTTCACCAACGGCGGCTCGCCCATCCTGCTCGACGGCGACACGCTGCGCGCCGGGCTCAACAGCGACCTCGGCTTCTCCGCCGCCGACCGCAGCGAGAACATCCGCCGCCTCGCCGAAGTCGCAACGCATCTGGCGCGCAACGGCCATATCGCGATCGTCGCCGCCGTCTCGCCGGCCCGCGAAGACCGCGCTACGGCACGTCGGATCGCCGACACCACGTTCCGCGAGATCCATGTCGCAACGCCTGCGGCCGTGTGCGAGGAACGCGACCCCAAGGGTCACTACAAGAAGGCCCGCTCGGGTGCGCTCGCTTCGTTCACCGGCATCGGCAACGACTACGAGACGCCGCAGGCCGCCGAGCTCGTCATCGACACGTCCGCGCGGACGGTTGCGGATGCGGCCGACGAGATCGAGCGGATGTTGAAGGAGACCGGCGTGCTGTTCGACGAGATGGTCGATCTCGCGGCGAATATTTGAGTCTGTCCTATTCCCAATCTGTCGTCGCCCGGCTTGATGTGCGGACCGGGCGACCCAGTATTTCAGAGACAGCGTTGGGATACCAAGAGGCCGCGGCGTACTGGATTCCCCGCTTTCGCGGCAAATGACAACGGTGCGTGGGGCCGCCCGCACCTCACCTTGACATTTTGACAAGCGTTTAGGGGCCTTCTCACGGCCCTGGTTTTGGGGCTAATAGGGCCCCGAAAGCCGCCCTTTATGGGCGCATTTTGCTGCTGACGGGTCAAAAGCAGGCAAAAACAGCCATTTCCAACGAGAAAGCCCATCATGAAACGCGTCGACGCCCACGGATTGAAGATCGCCCCGGTCCTGTTTGATTTCATCGCGAAGGAAGCGGCCCCGAAAACCGGGATCGCGCCTGACGCGTTCTGGGCGGGGCTTGCCGCCATCCTCAAAGATCTTGGGCCGAAGAACCGCGCGCTGCTGGCGGTACGCGATACGTTCCAGGCCAAGATCGACGACTGGCACCGCGCCAACAAGGGCAAGCCGTTCGACATCAACGCCTATACCGCGTTCCTGAAGGAGATCGGCTATCTCCTGCCCGAGCCCGCGACGCAGAAGGTCGAGACGGCCAATGTCGACGAGGAGATCGGCAAGATCTGCGGTCCGCAGCTCGTCGTGCCCCTCACCAATGCACGCTACGCGCTCAACGCGGCGAACGCGCGCTGGGGTTCGCTCTATGATGCCTTCTACGGCACCGATGCGATTCCGCATGATCCTTCCGAGAGCGGCAAGGGTTACAACAAATCGCGCGGCGACAAGGTGATCGCCAAGGCCAAGGCGTTCCTCGATGCCGCCGCACCGCTGGCGACCGGCAGCCACACCGACGTCACCGCCTACAGCGTGGTCGCCGGCCAGCTCGCGGTGAAGCTGAAGAGCGGCAATGCCACCGCGCTGAAGAACGCTGCGCAATTCGCCGGCTTCCAGGGCGATGCGGCCGCGCCCTCCGCGGTGCTGCTCGTCAACAACGGCCTGCATGTCGAGGTCAAGATCGACCGTAGCAACACGATCGGCAAGGACGATCCGGCCGGGGTTGCCGACATGATCATGGAGGCCGCGGTCTCCACCATCCTCGACATGGAGGACTCGGTCGCCGCGGTCGACGCCGAGGACAAGGTGCTGGTCTATCGCAACACGCTCGGCCTGATGAATGGCACCCTCTCGGCCGATTTCGAGAAGGGCGGCAAGACGCTGACGCGCTCGCTCAACACCGACCGCAGCTACAAGACGCCGGACGGCAAGGGCGAGGTGAAGCTGCACGGCCGCAGCCTGCTGCTGATCCGCAATTGCGGTCACCACATGTTCACCGACGCGGTGCTGGACGAGAAGGGTGAGGAGATTCCGGAAGGCATCCTCGATGCCGCCGTCACCGGCCTGCTTGCGATCCATGACCTCAAGGGTCTGTCCAAGAGCAAGAACAGCCGCACCGGGTCGGTCTACATCGTCAAGCCGAAGATGCACGGACCGGACGAGGTGACGCTGACCTGCGAGATCTTCAGCCGCGTCGAGAAGATGCTGTCGCTGCCGGAGAACACGCTCAAGGTCGGCATCATGGACGAGGAGCGCCGCACCACCGTCAACCTCAAGGCCTGCATCCAGCAGGCCTCCAAGCGCATCGTCTTCATCAACACCGGCTTCCTCGACCGCACCGGCGACGAGATCCACACCTCGATGGAAGCGGGTCCGATGATCCGCAAGAACGAGATGAAGGCGCAGCCGTGGATCAAGTCCTATGAGGACTGGAACGTCGACATGGGCCTGATCGACGGCCTGCCCGGCCACGCCCAGATCGGCAAGGGCATGTGGGCCGCGCCCGACAAGATGGCGGACATGCTGGCGCAGAAGATCGCGCATCCGCAGGCTGGCGCCACCACCGCCTGGGTGCCCTCGCCGACCGCCGCGACGCTGCACGCCCTGCACTATCACCAGGTCAACGTCATCGCGCGCCAGCAAGAGCTCACCAAGGGCGGACCGCGCGCCAAGCTCTCCGACATCCTCACCATTCCGGTGTCGAAGTCGAACTGGGCGCCCGACGACGTCAAGCAAGAGATCGACAACAACTGCCAGGGCATTCTGGGCTATGTCGTACGCTGGATCGACCAGGGCGTCGGCTGCTCCAAGGTGCCCGACATTCACGATGTCGGCCTGATGGAAGACCGCGCGACCTTGCGCATCTCGAGCCAGCATCTCGCCAACTGGCTGCACCAGGGCGTCATCACCGAAGCGCAGGTGATGGAATCGCTGAAGCGCATGGCTGTGGTTGTCGACAAGCAGAACGCGGGCGATGCGCTCTACAAGCCGATGGCGCCCGCCTTCGACGGCGTCGCCTTCAAGGCGGCATGCGATCTCGTCTTCAAGGGCCGCACGCAGCCGAACGGCTACACCGAATACATCCTCACCGCGCGCCGCCGCGAGGCCAAAGCCGCGGGCTGATCGGGCGAAAGGTCACGGCGCGCGGCGGAACGGCCGCGCGCCGATCGCGTTGTCCGGCCATCAACTGATTGGAGATGGCCATGGACTGGAATCGCATCGAAGGAAACTGGAAGCAGTTCAAGGGTTCGGCCAAGGAGAAGTGGGGCAAGCTCACTGACGATGACCTCAAACTGATCGAGGGCCGTCGCGAGCAGCTCGAAGGCCGGCTCCAGGAGCGCTACGGCAAGGCCAAGGATCAGGTTCGTCAGGACGTCGACGACTGGCTCAAGTCGCTGCACTAGGGCGCGATAATGCAAACGAAGCCCCGGCTCACGCCGGGGCTTTTTTGCTCGTAGCCCCGCTAGAACACCGTGAGATATTTCAGCAGCGACACGACGCCGATGATGATGACGATGATGCGCGCGATCTGCTTGGCGCGGCCGTCCATCGGCAACATGTTGATGAGATAAAGAACGAGAATAACGACGAGAAAGGTGACGAGTACGCCGATCAACATCGCAAAGCCCCCTTCAGGCAATTCCTAACGATGTCCTAACGCGCACCCCTCGCTCCCGGTTCCATATCCGGCAACCCCTTACAACTTCTGGTAAATACGTACTTCTACCGGCGGGCCCGCTGCCTAAAATTTTACCCTTTTGCTTCGGAATGCCGAAACCGTTCGGGGCAAGCCGCGAGCGGCACGCGATTGCAGATCACGAGCGCCCTCCCTGTTTTCCTTCATTTGCAGTTGGGAGTGCCCTTAACGAAGCTTGGAATTTGGAATTGGGGGTTTCGATGCTGAATCGTCTGACCGTGTCCGCGCTGCTGAAGGCAGTGATAGCGATCACGTCGGTCTGCGTGGTGATTGCGCTCTCGCTCACCGCCTACGAGTCCTGGGACCGCCTCGCGACCGCGACCCGCATCTCGCACATCGCTTACGCCTCCGCCGACCTGTTCAAGGCGATGCACAATCTGCGCACCGACCGCTCGACCACCACGCGGCTCCTCAACGCGGCCGAGCCGATGGATCCCACAATTGAGAAATATCTGCGGGACCTGCGCGATGCGCAGATGCCCGCGATGGCGCGCGCGCTCGAGCTGCTGCCGACCCTGGACTTTCCGCAATCGGGCACGCTAGTGCCGGAGCTTGCCCGCCTCTACAAATTGCTGACGGAGGAACAGAAGCAGTTCTGGGAGGAGGTGGCGAAGCCTAAGGACCAACGCCGCGCTGCCTTGTCCAAGGAATATATGGAGACGACGCAGGGCCTGCTCGACACGCTCGACAAGCTGTCGAACATCCTGGCCGCGACCGTCAACCACCAGGACGCCGCGATCGACCAGTTGCTGTCGATCAAGCAGAACGCCTGGCTCTTGCGCAACACGGCGGGCGAGGCTTCGCTGATCGTCTCGACCGGGCTTGCGGCCGGCAAGATCACGCCGGAAGGCCGCTACGCCTATACCCAGTATGTCGGCGGCACGACGGCGATCTGGAAGGCTCTGGAGTTGTCGACCTCGGGCATGCAGTTGCCCCCGGCGCTCGCCTCCGCCATGGCGGCGGCCAAGACCGGCTATTTCGATGCGCAATATCTGGCCTTGCGTGATCGTCTTGCGGACACGCTGGTCAAGGGTGAAAAGGCCGAGATGACGGCGAACCAGTGGAGCCCCGTGACGGTCGGCCGCATGGCGAGCGCGGTCGCGGTCGCGGAAGCCGCCCTGGACGCCGCCGGGACCTACACGCTGGAGCAGCGCGGCGCCGCGCAGCGCGCGCTGATCGTGCAGCTCGTTCTGCTCGCGCTCGCGCTCGGCCTTGCCGTAGGTGCGATCATGCTGGTCAGCCGCCGCGTCATCCATCCCCTCAACAACATCCGCGACGCCATGCTGAAGGTCGCCGGCGGCGACCTCACCGTCGACAGCGGCCATCTCGACCGAAGGGACGAGATTGGCGCACTCGCCGGCGCGCTGGAAACGTTCAAGCAGCAGGCCACCGACAAGCTGAAGATCGAGGCGCATGAGCGCGAGCGCAACGCGGGCGCAGCAGTGCGCCAGCGCGCGGTCGAGGCCTATGTCGGCGAATTCGAGGGCGCGGTCCGCAAGACGCTGGCCGAGCTCGGCGAAGCCTCCGGCGCCATGCGCAAGACCTCTGGCGATCTGTCGGCCGTGTCGCGCCAGACCAACGATCGCGTCCAGGTCGCCGGCAAGGCCTCCAATGACGCTTCGATGAGCGTCGACAGCGTGGCGGCCGCGGCTGAAGAGCTCAGCGCCTCCATCAACGACATCAGTCAGCAGGCCGCCCATGCCGCAGGGATCGCCGGCCGCGCCGTCGGCCAGGCGCGCGAGACCGACGGCACCGTGCAGGGCCTTGCGAAGTCGGCGGGGCGTATCGGCGAGGTCGTCGGCCTGATCAACACCATCGCGGCACAGACCAACCTGCTGGCGCTCAACGCCACGATCGAAGCGGCCCGCGCCGGCGAGGCCGGCCGCGGCTTTGCGGTGGTCGCTTCCGAAGTGAAGTCGCTGGCGAGCCAGACCGCGAAGGCGACGGAAGAGATTTCCGAGCAGATCGCCGACATCCAGAAGGTGGCGGGTGACGCCATCAACGCGATCCAGGCGATCGGCGGCATCATCGGCGAGGTGAATGAGGTCGCCACCGCCATCGCCGCCGCCGTGCAGGAACAGGGCGCGGCGACACAAGAGATCACCCGCAGCACGCAATATGCGGCGCAGGGCACCCGGAACGTCTCCGACAACATCACCGGCGTCAAAGCCGACGCCGACGCCGCAGCCGGCGCCGCCGAGAATGTGAAGCAGGCCTCCGAGCTGCTGGAGACCCAGAGCCGCCAGCTCGGCCAGCAGGTGAGCGACTTCCTCGGCAAGATCAGGGCGGCGTAAGGCTGTGGGTTGCAGGTAAGCGGCCACAAGCCCCCGTGTCGTCCCGGCGAAAGCCAGGACGATGATGAGACGCCGCCCCCAATCGTTAACGACTCCGTAATTTTACGGCAGCGCCACTGTCTAAGTTTTTACCCTTTTCGGGCCAAATGCGCCCAGCGCGCCTGCCAGGAGGCATACGCGCAGTGCGTGCATCCCTTGGTTCTCGAAGTTCGTGGGGGCTGCCGTTGGGGGCCACGAACTTCGAAACGTACCGGGGTGTCCCATGCTCAATCGCTTGACCGTATCTTCGCTGCTGAAGGCAGTGATCCTGTCCACCGCGCTCGTCGTGGACGTCGGATTCTCGCTGAATGCCTGGAGCTCCTGGACCCGGCTGCAAGCGACCAATCGGATCGTCGCGATTTCGGCAGCCTCGGCGGACGTGTTCAAGGCAATGGCCAACATCCGCGCCGACCGCTCGACCAGCAACCGGCAACTCACGTCCGATATCCAGATGGACAAGGACATCGAGACATATATCCGCGACATCCGTAACGACCTGATGCCGGCACTGGCCCGCGCGATCGAGATCCTGCCTTCGATCGACCTCCCGCAGCGCGACGCGATGGTCGCCGACCTCGACCGGTTCAACAAGGCGCTGCTCGCGGCGCAGGCGGAATTCTGGACCGAGGTCGCCAAGCCAAAGGCGTCGCGCCGCACGGCGCTCGCCAAGGAATACACCGACAGCGAGGACGGGTTGATGGCGATCCTCGAAAAGCTGTCGCCCCTCCTCGCCGCAAGCGTCAACCACCAGGACCCGACCATCGACCAGCCGCTGATGATCAAGCAGATGGCCTGGCTGCTGCGCCTGAACGCCGGCGAATCCTCGCTGATCGTCGGCAACGCACTCGGCAGCGGCAAGATCGCGCCTGAGGTCCAGCTCGCCTATACGAAATGGGTCGGCGGCACCGCGACCGCCTGGAACGCGATCGAGCTTGCCGCTACCGGTATGCAACTGCCGCCGGCGTTGAGCGCGGCGATGGCAGAAGCCAAATCCGTCTATTTCGACCCCCAATATGGGAGCACGCGTGACGGCATCATCGCGGCCGTCGCCAAGGGTGAGAAGCCGTCGATGACGGCCAATCAGTGGAGCCCCTATTCGGTCAACCGCATGATGACCGCGGTGAAGCTCGCCGACGCCGCGCTTGCTGCCGCCAAGGACCATTCGGCGGCCCAGCGCGCGACTGCGGTGCAGTCGCTGATCGTCAATACGGCACTGCTCGCGATCGCAATCGCCCTGACCGGCGCCGCGATGCTGGCGGTGAGCCGCCGCGTGATCACGCCGCTGCACCGGATCCGCGATGCCATGCTGAAGGTCGCCGGCGGCGACCTCGGCGTCGACAGCGGCTATCTCGACCGTCACGACGAGATCGGCGCACTCGCCGGCGCGCTGGAAACCTTCAAGCAGCAGGCGATCGACAAGCTGAAGATCGAGGCGCAGGAGCGCGAGCGCAATGCCGGCGCCGCTGCGCGCCAACGCGCGGTCGAGGCCTATGTCGGCGAATTCGAGGGCGTGGTGCAGAAGTCGCTGGGCGAGTTGAGCGATGCGTCGGCCGAAATGCGCAAGACCTCGGGCGAATTGTCCGCCGTGTCGCGCCAGACCAATGAACGCGTCGAGGTCGCGGGCAAGGCGTCAAACGACGCCTCCGGCAGTGTCGAAAGCGTCGCCGCCGCAGCCGAGGAGCTCAGCGCCTCGATCAACGACATCAGCCAGCAGGCGGCGCATGCGGCCGGCATCGCCAGTCGCGCCGTCAACCAGGCGCGCGAGACCGACGGCACCGTGCAGGGGCTGGCGCAATCGGCCGGCCGCATCGGCGAGGTCGTCGGCCTGATCAACAGCATCGCGGCACAGACCAATTTGCTGGCGCTCAACGCCACGATCGAAGCGGCGCGCGCCGGTGAGGCCGGTCGCGGCTTTGCGGTGGTGGCTTCCGAGGTGAAGTCGCTGGCGAGCCAGACCGCGAAGGCAACGGAGGAGATCTCCGAGCAGATCGCCGACATTCAGAAGGTCGCGGGCGACGCCATCAGCGCGATCCAGGCGATCGGCGGCATCATCGGCGAGGTGAACGAGGTTGCCACTGCTATTGCCGCCGCCGTGCAGGAGCAGGGTGCGGCCACGCAGGAGATCACCCGCAGCACGCAATATGCGGCGCAGGGCACCAAGAATGTCTCGGACAACATCACCGGCGTGAAAGCCGACGCCGACACCGCCGCCGGCGCGGCAGAGAACGTCAGGCAGGCGTCCGAAATGCTGGAGACCCAGAGCCGGCAGCTCGGCCATCAGGTCAGCGATTTCCTCGGCAAGATCCGCGCGGCGTAGGGTACCCAGCCATCACACTCTCGGTGTCGTCCCGGCGAAGACTGGGCGACGATCAGCACGTAAAGCTGAGTCCCTCCCCCTACTCCTTCGCGACCACCGGCAGGTGGCGGAATTTGGCGCGGACCTTCTCCGGCAGCGGGGAGAAGTTCATTGCGGCGCCGCTGCGATCGCTGGCGTTGCGGTTGGCGACGACGAGGCCGTCCCGGCCCGCGACGATGTCGCCCTTGCGCAAGGTCGGATCGTCATCGACCTTGACCGGCGCGAGCCCGACCGCATCCCTGCCGTTACAGGTGCAGCCCGCCACGATCTCGTTGCGGTAGCGGAATGCGTTCGGCAGGTCGGAATAGGACTTTCCGCTGTCGGTCGCGGCGTCGTCGATGTTGCTGCCATAGACTAGCGAGGTTTCGGCGGCCGGACAAAAGTTCTTGCAGGATTGCGCCTTGCTCTCGGCATCATTGCCCTGCGCCGGAAAGTAGCGGCCGTCGCAACTGCGCACGCAATAGGCCGCGCCGCCATCATAGCTGGCGCGCGAGCGCGGCGTCTCGTAACGCGGCACGTCGTCGGTCGGGAACGGTACCCGGATCTGCGGCGGCGGCCGCATCCGGAAGCCGCCGAACAGTGCCGAGAAGAAATCCTGCGCGCGCGCCGACGGGGTCGGCGCCAGGCCGAGAGACACGACGGTAAAGAGTGCCGCGATCCAGGCCGGTTTGCCGATCGAACGTCTATTCATGCAGCCTCATATGCTCTTCAGTTCACCGACGACGTCGCGATGCTCAGGGCCTGGCGGCCCGAAGGCAGCGTCGTCGCCGCCGGTCGCTTGCGCACGGCATCACCGCTCCTGTCGCCCCCCTTGTCGCCACCCTTGGCCATCAGCGGCGCGCTCTTCGGCAGCACCACCACCCTGGCGCCGACATTGACCCGGCCGAACAGATCGATGACGTCCTCATTGGTCATGCGGATGCAGCCGGAGGAAACGAACTTGCCGATCGTGCTGGGATCGTTGGTGCCGTGGATGCGGTATTCGCTGGAGCCGAGATACATCGCGCGCGCGCCGAGCGGATTGCCCGGGCCGCCGGCGACGAAACGCGGCAGATAGGGCTGGCGCGCGATCATCTCGGCCGGCGGATGCCAGTCCGGCCATTCCGCCTTGCGCGCGACGCTCTGCACGCCCGACCAAGTGAAGCCGTCGCGGCCAACGCCGACGCCGTAGCGGATGGCGCGGCCATTGCCGAGCACATAGTAGAGGTAGGTGTTGCCGGTATCGATGACGATGGTGCCGGCCGGCTCGCTGCGGTCGAAGCTGACGATCTGCTTGCGCAGGCGCTCGGGCAGCGCGGCATCCTCGTCGACGGCCTGAGGCGCTTGGTTTGTGTAACCCCGCGAATAGCCTTGGTCCTGCGGATATGCCAGCGGCTGTACCGGCGCATAGCCGAACATCTGCGCGTGCGCGGCGCCGAACGGCACGGTCAACAATGCTGTCGCGAAGGCAAGAGCGGTGGCGGCGCGCGGCGAGAAGCGGCGGCGGACTGCAGATAACTTTGTCATGTGCTGCCCCGTTGGATGTGTGCATCTGGGTGATGCGGTGCTCCAACAAACGCCCGCGGACCGACTCAAGTTCCGCGAACACTTGCGGCGACGTCACAGTCAAGCGAGCGCTTGTTCACGAAGGCGCGACGGAACCCGCGCGCTGCTGACGCGTTCTCACTCTACCAATGGGCGCGGAGCAGATTTCCCGTGCGGGAGAGGTATTGTGCGCGTCCTTCCCAGTGAACGTCTGATCCCCGGCAACAGCGAAGGCGCACCGCTTCCCGACAGCCACAGTGAGCTGCCGCCCGTCATCCGTCGCACCGAGTTCGTCGCCTTCGCGCTCGCAGGATTACTGGTCATTGCGATCGCGACCGTGCTCTATGTCGGCAAGGCGTTCTTCCTGCCCGTGGTGATGGCCTTCGTCACCGGCACCATGCTGTCGCCGGCTGCAAACTTCCTGGAGCGGCAGAAGGTGCCGCGCGCGCTCGGCGCAGTGCTGATCGTCATAACAGTGACCACTCTGGTCGCCTTCGTCGTCGCGCTGATCGCCTCGCCCGCGATGGAGTGGAGCTCGCGCCTGCCGGAATTGGGCGCGCAGCTGAAGGACAAGCTGCACGTCTTCGACCGGCCGCTGGCGCTGTGGCAGGAGCTGCAGGCCATGGTCGGCGGCGGCTCGGAAGCGCTGCCGAGCTTCCAGATGCCGAAATTCGAATGGGTGCAGCCGACGCTGGAATTCCTGTCGCCGACCTTCACCGAATTCCTGCTGTTCTTCGCCACGCTCATCCTGTTCATCGCGAGCTGGCGCGACCTGCGGCGGGCGCTGATCATGACGTTCAGCGACCGTGATGCGCGGCTGCGCACGCTCCGCATCCTCAACGAGATCGAGGACCATCTCGGCAGCTACCTCCTGACCGTGAGCGTCATCAATATCGGCCTCGGCATCGCCACCGGAATCGTCTGCGCCCTCACCGGCATGCCGAATCCGGCCGGGCTCGGCGCGCTGGCGGCGACGCTGAACTTCATCCCGATCATCGGTCCGATCGCAATGTTCGCCGTGCTCGTCGTGGTGGGGCTCGTCGCCTTCCCGACCATCAGCGGCGGCCTCGTCGCCGCGCTCGCCTTCGGCGGTATCGCCTTCCTGGAAGGCCACTTCGTCACGCCGACCATCATCGGCCGGCGGCTGGCATTGAATGCCCTGGCCGTTCTGCTCGCGCTGGCATTCTGGACCTGGATGTGGGGGCCGATGGGCGCCTTCCTGTCGTCGCCGCTGCTGATCGTCGCGCTGATCGTGAAGGAGCATCTGATGCCGGCGGACTCGCCGCAGCTGCCGCAGGCGTGACCGGGTTTCCGCGGCGGAACTTAGCCGATGACGAAACGTTTCCCGGTCATCTCAGCCGCCAACAATTCGGAGCTTCTGATGTCAACGACCGAAGCCGGAATGAGAGACTGGACCGACAAGGCCACCAGAGAACGCCTCGAGAAGGATGTAGCAGCCGTGAAAAGCGATATCGCAGCCCTCACCGAACAGATCACCGACGCGCTCAACACCTTCGCCAATTCAGCCGGCAAGCAGGCGCGGCGCGGCTATCGCCAGGCACGCCAGAACGTGGATTCGGCGATGGATGACATGTCGGAGCGCAGCAGCGCGATGATGGACGCGGCGCAGGACGCCTATGGCTCGATCGAGGAGACGCTGGAGGACGCGATCACCCAGCGCCCGCTCGCAACCGTCGGGCTCGCGCTCGGTATCGGCTTCCTGATCGGCCTCGCCTGGCGCCGCTGACGATGCGGGGTGACCGTTCGGGTGACGGCGGCGCGCCGCGCCGCCGCGGCTGGCTTGTGGGCATTTGAGGAGCAAGACCATGTTTCAGCGTATCGTTGACAGCATCAGCGCGTCGACAGGCACGACGGTACGGCTGACGTCCCTCGCCGCCGGCGCCGCATTCGCACTCTTCATCACCACATGCTTCCTGTGCGCGGCAGCATTCATATCGGTCCTGGAAAAATATGGTCCCGTGCAGGCATGCCTCGCCGGCGCCGGCATCTTCTTCCTGCTCACCGTGGCCGCAGCGGCGACGTATTGGGGCTACAAGCGGGCGGTGCAAAAGCGCGCCCGCATCGCCGCCGAGCGCGCCGCGAAGTCGGCGGCGCAGAGCATGCTGACCGACCCCATGCTGCTCGCGACCGGGCTTCAGATCGTCCGCGCCATCGGTATCAAGCGGCTGCTGCCGATCCTCGCCATCGGCGGCGTCGCGCTCGGGATCATGGCGAGCCGCGGCGGCGCAGCGGAAGACGCCGCGGCCGAGCCGGCCGAGTAAGCGCTGGCGGAAAATTCAGATCAGAATCATCCCGCGGGGATCAGGTCACGCAGCGGCCAGGCTGCAGCAGCTTTGCGACCTCGGTCAGCGAGCTGACCATCGGCTCGCAGGCGATCGTCGGCTTGCTGCGGCCCTGCTTCTTCAGCAGAGACGGCGGGGGCTTGGCATTGCTGGCATTGCCAGCCTCGATCACCGCAGGAACCCGCAACAGGACCGACGTATCGGCGAGATCGTTGAGCCGCATCGATACGGTGCGGGTCGGAGTCGCGGCCGGCTTCAGCTCGGCGGCCCGGTCTGCCTTGCCGGCACGATTGACGATATGACTAGGCTTGTCGGAAATGGCCTGCCAGCGGCTGGCAAGGTCATGGCCGGAGGCGAATTGCACTGCACCAAGCGTCGCGGCAATTGCGACGGCGCCCAAAAATACTTTGTGAATCTGTGACATTATTGTTCGTCCCTCGCCCCATGGCGATCGGCGGAACAACGCTGCCGGAATGTCCGGGGTTCTCGGGCGCTACGATCACTTAACCGTGTGCGAAAAAAATCGCGCGGCTCAAAAAAATCGCGCAGCTCAAAAAAAAATTTGGATCGGGCTTGGAACGACTTTCGCGGCCGGGAGTCGTCTCAACAGCCGGTTATTCCCCCCTGCCCCATAAACCGGCGACGTAGGGCGCGACTGTGGTGATGCCAGTCGCGCCTTACTTTTTTCTGCGGTTTGTTTTTTTTGCGGTTTGCTTTTGCCCCAGCTTACTTCGCCTTCCCCGCGAGCCACTCCTGCCCTTCGGCATAGAGCTTCTCGACTTCGGCGCCGACAAGGCCCGGCATGTCGCGCTTGACCTTGTAACCGATCAGCTCCTGCATGTAGGCGAGGTGGCGATACCCCTCGGGCAGCGCGGCCAGAGCCTGCGCATCGAGGGGGAGGATTGCCGAAGGATCGACCGGATCGATCCGGTCCTTCTCGTAGATCGGCTGGCGGCGAACAATGCCCCACTTGCTTTGCCGCTTCTCCAGGAAATCGTAGAAGCGTCCGGTGCAGACGACGTCGCAGAGCACGTCGTGGACCGGCGCGCGCTGCGAGATGGTCATCTTGGTCTGCGCGATGGCGCGCTCGCCGGAAAGATCGATGCTGGTGCCGCCGAGGAAATGCAGGATGCGCACACCTTTGGCGAATCCTTCCTGGCTGACGCGGATGAAATCCCGCGCCGGGCCCTGAAACCAGGTGGCGGACATCCAGCCTTCCTCGTGCCAGACGGTGGCAAAGCGCTCCCAGTCGCCGGCATCGCGCCAGACCGCCCAGTTCTCGACGAGGTCGCGGATGGCAAGACGATCGAGCAGCGGCTGGTCCATGGATAGATCTCCCATTGCGTCGCCGCCGCAACGCGGCTGCTGCACGACGTATGAGCAATCCATTCGGCGCCCGTCAAGCGCGGCAAGCCGCCAGGAAGAACCCGGCAAGAAAAGCCGGCAAGAAAAATCCGGCGCACCCTGCGGTACGCCGGATCAAATCGTCATTACGCGCCGAAGTGCGGGCGCCTTCCTTACGCCGCAGGCGCTTTCGGCGCGCGGTTGCGCGAGTTGCGCTGGAAGAACAGCGCCTGGCTCGCCACCGCCGACACCATTGCGGGCTGGAACGGCTTCGAGATCAGGAATGCCGGCTCGGGACGCTCGCCGGTGAGGAAGCGCTCCGGATAGGCGGTGATGAACACCACCGGCACCTCGAACGTGCGCAGGAGCTCGTTGACGGCGTCGAGACCCGAGGAGCCGTCGGCGAGCTGGATGTCGGCGAGGATCAGGCCCGGCCGCTTGTTCTTGGCCAGCGCCACCGCATCCGAATGGGTGCGGGCGACGCCGACGACGTTGTGGCCGAGGTTCTTCACCAGGCTCTCGAGGTCCATGGCGATGAAGGTCTCGTCCTCGATGATCAGCACCTCGGTGGCGATCTCGGCGGCCATCTCGCGTCCCGCGGCGTCGGCGAGACGGCGCGTCTCCGCGACATCGGTGCCGAGGATGAAGGCGACTTCCTCTTCCGAAAATCCTTCGAGCGACAGCAGCAGGAACGCCTGGCGCGGCAGCGGGGTGATGTTCGACAACCGCCGCTCCGGCGGCATCGGCAAGGTGGTGACTTCGGAGTCGTCGTTGACCGAGACCGAATTCCAGATCTGGGTGAACAGCCGGAACAGGCCGGCCCGCGGTCCGTGGCTCTCATCGAGCACGGAGGGATCGCCGAGCATGGCTTCCAACATGGCTGCGACATAGGCGTCGCCGGAGGCCTGGCTGCCCGTCAGGGCGCGTGCATACCGGCGCAATAACGGCAAGTGTTCAGCAACAAGCTGTGAACGGGACATCCCCACTCCATTCATCTTCGGGCCAATCCTCAAGTGGACCAAGCGTCAGTTACGGCAGAGGCCAGCCCGGACCTCCCCTGCTCGCCCTGACTTACGCCTGAAACCAAGAAAAGTTCCGCGGCGGCTGGAACTTTTTCTTCGCGCTTGCATTAGCCCAGTCCAGGGAACGGCTCCCGATTGAGAAAAAGTCTCTGTTTTGCAGTCACTTAACTCGGGGAAGCGTGGAACAGGTCATGAAAGATCTCAAGTCATGAAAGATCTAAAGTCTCAAGCCAGCAAGAACACGACCCCCGGCAAGGGTGGCCTCACGCCGGAGATTCAGTCCCGGATTGGGCACCAGTTGCGCGCCATGTACGACGATGTCGTGCGGCAGGGCGTTCCCGACCGGTTCGCGGAGCTCATAAAAAAGCTTGATGCGCCGGGCGCGACACCCCAGGTGGAAAACGATGGGGGAACCAACGACAACCATGGGAGGGACTAATGCCCCTCACTGAATCCCTGCGCGACGATATCCTGGCGGCCGTGCCGAGCCTGCGCGCCTTCGCCATCTCGCTTAGCGGCAACGCCGATCGCGCCGACGATCTGGTGCAGGAAACGTTGCTGCGGGCGCTCGCCAACATCGATTCGTTTCAGCCCGGCTCCAACCTGCCGGCGTGGCTGTTCACGATCCTTCGCAACCTGTTCCGCTCCGACTATCGCAAGCGGCGGCGGGAGGTGGAGGATGCGGAAGGCAACTACGCCAAGACGCTGAAGACGCAGCCGTCGCAGAACGCGCACCTCGAGTTCGAAGAGTTTCGCGCTGCGCTCGACAAGCTTCCGCAGGACCAGCGCGAAGCACTGATCCTGGTGGGTGCCTCCGGCTTCTCCTATGAGGACGCGGCTTCGATCTGCGGCTGCGCGGTCGGCACGATCAAGAGTCGCGTCAACCGCGCGCGCTCGAAGCTCGCGGCCCTGCTCTATGTCGACGGCGCCGAGGACTTCGGCCCGGACGAGACCGTGCGCGCCGTGATCGGCGGCAGCGGCGGCTAGCCGGCAGCAGTCAGAACAGCGAGGAAAGGTGGAGGTGGCCGCCTGATTGGGCGGCCGCCTCCACATGCGCGTCTTCCCTTCTCCCCTTCTTGTGGGAGAAGGTGGCGCGCGTAGCGCGCCGGATGAGGGGTCTCGCTCCGCGCGTGAACCTCTCGATTTGAGTTCGCGGATAGAACCCCTCATCCGGCGCTTCGCGCCACCTTCTCCCACAAGGGGAGAGGGAAAAGGAGCTCGCGGCAGCTTTTACCGCATCCAACTCTAGCGCACCGGCCGCACTGGCTGCGAGAATTTCTCGGTGCGGTCGCGCTCGGTCATGTCGACGACGGTCTCCATCGGCGCGGTCAGTTCGTAGATGTAGGAGGCGTCGGTGAAATAGCGTTTGGCGGCGCCCCCGAGCGCTTCGGGGGCGACGCGATCGAGCAGGATCAGACCGAAATCAGAATCGGGACGGCGCGTCGCCTCGCTGGTGTTGAACTCCTCCCAGCGGAAGTGGAAGATCTCCGCGCCCTCTTCGCCCGTCACCGTCCAGTTCGCGGTGATGTGCGGATGCTTGCCGACCAGCGACAACCCCTCGTCGGAATGCGAGGCGAGCTCGAAGAACAGCAGCGACAGGCTTTGCGCTGCGCGCGCGCTCACCGCGATGTCCGGACCGCTGACGGCGATGCGATCGGCATGTGGAATGGCGCGTGCCTCGAACAGGCCCTTCAGCTTGACACCCTGCCACTGGCTCTCGCTGAGCAGCGAGACCACGTTGGACATGGCGTGGATGCGCCCGATCAACAGCTCGCGCGCGACATCGATGTCGGAGCCGTGGCGCAGCGTGCGCGTCACGATCGACTGGATCACCGCCAGGATGTTCTTGACGCGATGATTCAGCTCGTCGATGACCGCGGTCAGGCGCCGCTCGAAGCCGATCCGCACCTGGATTTCCCGGCTGAGCCTCAGATTGTTGTAGGCGACATAACCGAACAGACCGCAGACCATCGCCGTGATGGCGAAGCCGATCGCCGCCACGATGACGGCGGTCTGCTCCGCGCGCCGTGCCGAATTGGTCTTGGCATAATAGCTGAACTGCCAGTCGCGGCCGCCGAAGCTCAGCGTGCGCGTCGCCGACGGCGCCGGCCCATCGGCCAACGCGAGGCGCGTGGAGACCACGCCCTGGTCATTGGCCACGAGCTCGCTGCCGTCCTTGCGCGGATCCTTCAGCGCCACGGAGAACAACGACAGATCGTCATTGGTCAGCATCAGCGAGGCGAGTTCGTAGGAAAACGTGATGAAGCCCGCCGGCTCGGTCGCGCCCTCGGGAATGACGGGCGCGGCCACGACGACGCCGACCGGCCCGTTGCCGCGCAGCAGCGGCACCGGGTCGGAGGCGACCGACCTCTTCTCGACCCTGGCCCGCGTCAGCATGGCGCTGAGAACCGGATCCTGATCGTAGCTGCGGCCGGGCAGCGCCTTGGTCTCGTCGCTGCGCGGCTCGAGGTCCATCAGCACATCGATCGGCTGGGTGACGGTGGCGGGATCGATCGGCTTGTCGTCGAAGGTGCGTATCTTCGGATTGGGAAAGCCCGCGCCCGCGATCGCCGTCTGCGCCGCGGCCAGCTCGTTTGGCTTGAGGCGGGCGATCCAGCCGGCCACCACGAAATCGGTCTTGAAGGCGTAGATGGCCGAGCGCAGCGGCTCCAGCATGTTGGGCTTGATCACGGACGGCGCGCGGAACAGGCCGGAGGCGACACGCGCGAGCAGCTCGCGCTCGGTCAGCCGGTCCTGCACCAGGCTCGCATGCACGTCGATGGCGCGCGCCAGCGCGATGCGGTCGAGCGCCAGCTCCTGGTCGTGCACGCGATAGGCCGCGAGCCCGGAGAGCAGGGCTCCGAGCAGGGCGATGAAGCCGATGATGAAACCCAGCCGGACCACGCGTCTACTCAGAAGAAAGTGGGAGGTCGGCAACAAACACGGAGCATATGAACGCCGCTCGAACGGCCAAGTGCCGAAACAGAGTGGACCTCAGTGACGAAGCCAATAATGAAGGAGGAGGCATCAGGACGCAACTTGGGTTGCCCGAAAAGCTTAATTCGCCCGGCCGAACGTCCGGCCAATACGGCTTTGCTCCGGGCACCAAGATCGTTAATCGCCATGGCGCAAATTTGTTCCGCGGATAAGTTTGGCCGCAGGCGTTAACGACCGGAAAAGCCTGCGTTATGTCGTCGCGCACCGCTAGCCGACCTTTCAAACCTCGCTCTTCAAACCCCCCTCTTCAAACCACCCTTGGCCTCGATGAAGCCGACGATGCGGTCGAGCCCCTCGCTCTTCTTCAGGTTGGTCATTACGAAGGGACGCTCGCCTCGCATCCGCTTGGCATCGGTCTGCATCTTCTCCAGGGAGGCGCCGACATGGGGCGCGAGGTCGATCTTGTTGATGACCAGGAGGTCGGACCGGGTGATGCCGGGGCCGCCCTTGGACGGAATCTTGTCGCCCGCCGCCACGTCGATGACATAGATCGTGAGATCGGCGAGCTCCGGGGAAAAAGTGGCAGCGAGATTGTCGCCGCCGGACTCGATCAGCACCAGGTCGAGATCGGGAAACTTTGCGCGCATGTCCGCTACGGCAGCGAGATTCATCGAGGCGTCCTCACGGATCGCGGTGTGCGGACAGCCGCCTGTCTCGACGCCGGCGATGCGGTCCGGCGTCAGCGAGCCCGAGCGCACCAGGAATTCCGCATCCCATTTGGTGTAGATATCGTTGGTGATCGCGGCGATGTCGTAGCGCTCGCGCATGGTCTTGCAGAGCAGGTCCATCAGCGCAGTCTTGCCCGATCCGACCGGGCCGCCGACACCGACGCGCAGGGGGCCGTGAGATTTAGCCATTGATCCGTTCCTATCGTCGTCCTGGCGAAAGCCAGGACCCATTACCACCGAACTCTATTGTCGCGGCAAGCTGAGGCCACACCGATGCATAGCCACGTGCATTCGTGGTTACGACCTGAACAGCCGCGTATATTGCGTCTCGTGGCGGAGACTGGCGAGGTCGGCGCGAAACGTCGCGCCGCCGAGATCGTCCAGCGTCGCAAGCAGAGCACGATTGGCGGTCGCGGCGACCGCAGCTTCCAGCCTCACCAGCACGCGCTGGCTGTCGGTCTGGCCGAGCGGAATGAGCCGGCTCGCCGCGGAGATCCAGTTCGAGACCAACGCGTGCAGGAAGGCGTGCAGCGTCGGCGCGAGCGGCACGCCATGGGCGGCCGCGACCACGCCGACAGCGACGGGATAGACCAATGGCGTGCGGCATGCCGCGACCATGGCATCCAGCCGGTCGGCATCCCACGCCGCTCGCGCGATGTCGACGAAGGCGCGCCCCTGCGAGGTCGTCTCGAGCTGCCGCTCGAGCGAGGGCACAAAGGCCGCAGCGAACTCTGCGATCTCGCATAGCGAGGCATCCTTGCCCGCCTCGGCGGCAAGATAGGCGTGGACGAGGAAGGTCGCGTCGCAGAAGCCCGAGCCGTCGCCGAGCATCGCGTCGAGCCAATCGGCGAGCGTCGCGGTGTCGACAATGTCGCCCGCCTCGACCGCCCATTCGATGCCGCTGGAATAAGAGAAGCCGCCGACGGGAAAGGCCGGCGATAGCCAGGTCATCAGACGATACAGCGCCGCCGCCTCATGCTCGGTCAAACGGCCGGCCTCGACCGGCTCATTTGTGGTCATGAGCATGGTTGTGGCCGTGGTGATGGTCCGGATGGTCGCAATGCTCATCGTGGTGATGATGATCGTGGCCGTGGTCATGCGCGGCATGATCATGATGATGGTGATCATGGCCGCGGTGATCGTGGTCATGATCGTGATGGTGATGGCCGTGATCATGATGCGCATGGTCATGCCCATGCGTGTGGTCATGCCCATGAGCTGCGTCGGCATAGGCGCCGCCTTCGGGATCGAATGGCGCCTCGATCTCGATCACGCGCGCACCCAGCCCTTTCACCATCGCCTCGATGACATGGTCGCGGCGGATGCGCAGGCTCTTGGCCATGATCTGCGTCGGCAGATGGCGGTTGCCGAGATGCCAGGCGACACGGATGAGGTGGTGCGGATCCCGGCCGCGGATCTCCAGCAGCGGCTCGGGCGCCGCGACCACCTCGACCAGCCGGCCGTCCTCCAGCACCAGGGCATCGCCGCCACGCAGGGCGACGGCGTTTTCGAGATCAAGCAGGAATTCGAGCCCGCGCGTGCCCGTCATCGCCATGCGACGGCGGTGCCGATCGTCGAAATCGAGCACGACCGTATCCGCCGCTGCTTCCGCGAAGCGGTGCTGTCCCCTAACCTGCGTCGCCCGGATCATATACTTTACCCTGTTACCTGGTCTCGACCTTTTCCGGCGTGATCACTTCGATCTTCGGCGGTGCCGTAAAACACTTCACAGCCACGCGGCCGAACGTCTTCATGTGCTCCATGGCACGATGCGGCACCAGCGCCTCGGCATTTTCCCACTGCTCGACGAACACCATCTTGGAGGGATCGGTGACGCTCTCATGCAAATCATAGGCGATGTTGCCGGGCTCCTTCCGCGTCTCCTTGATGCACGCGGTGGCGGCTGCGATGAATTCGGCGCGCGTTTCGGGCTTGATGGTCAAAGTGGCAACGACGTAGATCACGAGAAATCCTCCCGGCTTTTCTTCTGAGGTAAGATACCGGGCGCGACATTAGACCAGGCGGGATCGAACGCAAATCGGGAAAAGCTGCCTCCGGACCCTCCCCCCGGGACATACTTTTGGGACATGTGTTGAGGCGCTATTTCAGTACATGAAATATCGCTGCGCCATCGGCAGCACCTCGGCGGGCGCGCAGGTGAGCAACTCGCCGTCGGCGCGGACCTCGTAGGTCTCCGGATCGACCTCGATCTTGGGCGTGGCGTCGTTATGGATCATGCTCTTCTTGGAGATCTTTCCGCGGGTGTTCTGGACCGCATAGAGCTTCTTGTCGATACCAAGCTTCCGCGCAAGCCCGCCGGTGACGGCGGCCTTCGAGGTGAAGACGACGGAAGATGCCGTCCGCGCCTTGCCGAAGGCGCCGAACATCGGCTGGTAATGCACCGGCTGCGGCGTCGGGATCGAGGCGTTCGGATCGCCCATGGGTGCCGCCACGATCGAGCCGCCCTTGATGATGCAGTCCGGCTTGACGCCGAAGAAGGCGGGCGACCACAGCACGAGGTCGGCGAGCTTGCCTTTCTCCACCGAGCCGATCAGTTTTGAGACGCCATGCGCAATCGCCGGATTGATGGTGTACTTCGCGATGTAACGCCTGACGCGAAAGTTGTCGTTGTCCTTGCCCTTGTCCTGCGGCAGCGATCCGCGCTGCTTCTTCATCTTGTCCGCGGTCTGCCAGGTGCGGATGATGACCTCGCCGAGCCGGCCCATGGCCTGCGAGTCCGAGGACATCATCGAGAGCGCGCCGAGATCGTGCAGAATGTCTTCGGCTGCGATGGTCTCCTTCCGGATGCGGCTCTCGGCAAAGGCGAGGTCTTCCGCGATCGAGGGATCGAGGTGGTGGCACACCATCAGCATGTCGAGATGCTCGTCGATGGTGTTGCGGGTGAAGGGCCGCGTCGGGTTGGTCGAGGACGGCAGCACGTTCTTCAGGCCTGCGACCTTGATGATGTCGGGGGCGTGACCGCCGCCGGCGCCTTCGGTGTGGAAGGCATGGATGGTGCGGCCCTTGAAGGCCTTGATCGTGTCCTCGACGAAGCCGGATTCGTTCAGCGTGTCGGTGTGGATCATCACCTGGATGTCGTGATCGTCCGCAACCGACAGGCAGTTGTCGATCGCGGCCGGAGTGGTGCCCCAGTCCTCGTGCAGCTTCAGCGCGCAGGCGCCGGCCTTGATCATCTCGACCAGCGCGGCGGGCCGCGAGGCGTTGCCCTTGCCGGAGATACCGAGATTGACCGGGAAAGCGTCGAACGACTGGATCATCCGCGCGATGTGCCAGGGGCCCGGCGTGCAAGTGGTGGCGAAGGTGCCGTGCGAGGGACCGGTGCCGCCGCCAAGCATCGAGGTGACGCCGCTCATCAGCGCGTGCTCGATCTGCTGCGGGCAGATGAAGTGGATGTGGCTGTCGAAGCCACCGGCGGTGAGAATCTTGCCTTCGCCCGCGATCACGTCGGTGCCGGGGCCAATGATGATGGTGACGCCCGGCTGGATGTCGGGATTGCCTGCCTTGCCGATCGCCGAGATCATGCCGTCCTTGATGGCGACGTCGGCCTTCACGATGCCCCAGTGATCGACGATCAGCGCATTGGTGATGACCGTGTCGGCCGCGCCCTGCCGGTTGGTGACCTGCGACTGCCCCATGCCGTCGCGGATGACCTTGCCGCCGCCGAACTTCACCTCCTCGCCATAGGTGGTGAAATCCTTCTCGACCTCGATGATGAGGTCGGTGTCGGCCAGCCGCACCTTGTCGCCGGTGGTGGGGCCGAACATGTCGGCATAGACGCGTCGGGAAATTCTGGATGTCATTTTGAAGCCTTTGGTCTGTCGAGTGGCTTGCTACAGGCTGTTTGAAATTCGGTTATCTTGTCGAGACCGGCCTTGATACCGGACTGAATCGAACTGCCGCCGATCTTGAACTTGAGAATGCCCGTGTTGCTGAACAGGTCGAACGCCGGCGCATCCGTGCTGATCTGAAAACGGTATCCCCAGCCGCTGACGTCCGAACTGGTAATCGCGTCAAGACTTGATTTCTCAGGTCCGGGATTGAGTTCCACGGTTGGATAACTGTCGTCGACGACCAATTTGGCAATCGCGCTCCTCTCGTTCTTATCCACGATGACCTTGTCGACCTTCGCAAGGCCCGAACCGGCTTGGCACTCAAGAACGAGAGCTCCAAGCGCATCGGTCGCCTCATCGGTGTCCGCCGTATAGAGCATCAGCGTGTCGCCGACGGGCTTTGCCAGGCGCCATTTCGTTTCATCTGCGAAGGCTGCTCCGCAGATACAGCAAAGAATACCCGGGCAAGCGATGAACGCACCGACCACTCGCAGGACGTACCCGTTTGCACGAGATCCCGTGGCAGCACTCACAGCGTGCTCCTCGCAAGCGCGACTGTTTCATCGAAAATGCGATCCAGCACCACATTGGTGCCGCGGCAACCAGCCACAACCTTCTCGGAGAAGCTGAGATAGTCGACGAGGTCTTCGCGCTCTTCGGGGGTCGGTTCCGAGTGGATGCGTGCGCCGATATTGCTGATCTTGTCGGCGATCTTGATCAGCCTGGCGCCGGCCGACTTCTTCGGCGCATCCACCACCTGCCGGCGCCGCCGCTCGGCTTTCGGCAGGCTCATGTCGTCGGTGCATTCGACCACGAGCGCGGCGACACGCTCGGAAAACTTCTGCGCGAGCTCCTCGCGCGTGGTGTCGGTATCCTCGATCGCATCATGCAGCCAGCTGGCCGCAACCAGCTCGGCATCGGCACCATCGGTCGCGGCCGCAAGCAGGTTCGCGACCTCAGCCAGATGATTGATGTAAGGCTCATTGCCGCGGCCCTTGCGCGCCATGCCGTTGTGTCGGCGCGCGGCAAGCTCGGCAGCTTCGGAGATGAGGCGGACGGGTGACAGCATGGCAAGAACCTCCGTTTCCGCCTCAACCGTGCCGTTACGTACTTCGTTCCTGGACACGGCCTCTCCGTTCCCTCTCCCCTTGCGGGGGAGGGCTAGGGAGGGGGGTGCACCTTGCTCCGCGGCCTGCAGTATCGTGAGGGCAGCGCTCTCAGTGAAATCAATTTCGCCACGCAACTGGCTTGCGCGAGCGTGCACAATCACTCCTGCCAGAGCCCGGGGCTCACCCCCCTCCCCGACCCTTCCCCGCAAGGGGGGAGGGAGCGAGACAGCTGTGCTCACCTCACTGTGGATCACGGCACTCGCCTCGGCCTTGCCCTACAGCTTTCCCATCACGTCGCCTCGAAAACCGTAGATGGTCTTCTTGCCGGCCATGGCGACGAGTCGGACGTCGCGGGTCTGGCCGGGTTCGAAGCGGACGGCGGTGCCGGCGGCGATGTCGAGGCGCATGCCGCGCGCCTTCTTGCGGTCGAACTTCAGCGCGGGGTTGGTCTCGAAGAAATGGTAGTGCGAGCCGACCTGGATCGGGCGGTCGCCGGTGTTGGCGACCGTCAGCGTCACGGTCTTGCGGCCGGCGTTGAGCTCGATCTCGCCGTCCTGGATGAAGAGTTCACCGGGGATCATGTTGCGCTCCTACCTGATCGGCTCGTGCACGGTGACGAGTTTTGTCCCGTCCGGAAAGGTCGCCTCGACCTGGATGTCGTGGATCATCTCGGGGATACCCGGCATCACCTGGTCGCGGGTGAGCACCTGGGCGCCGGATTGCATCAGTTCGGCGACGGTGCGGCCGTCGCGCGCGCCTTCGAGAATGAAATCGGAGATGATCGCAACCGCCTCGGGATGGTTGAGCTTGACGCCGCGGTCGAGCCGCCGTCGCGCCACGATGGCCGCCATCGAAATCAGAAGCTTGTCCTTTTCGCGGGGAGACAGGTTCATGCGAAATCTCTTCCCTTCACATCGTCAATTCAGCCACAGCCGCGGCAAGGCCGCACCCGTGCGCGCCAGCACCGCCATCATGTCGGCGCGCAAGCGCGCCGCATCTTGGGCACAGAAGCGCGCCATTGCAAATCCGTTCCAGGCGGATATCCCGACCTCGCCGGCAAAAGAGTCCGCCGCCTCGCGGATGCGCTCGACCAGAGCCTCGTCGCCCGGCACGATCAGGGCCGTGCCGATCGCAGCCCCACCCTTGGCGACCGCTGGCCGCGCGAGCTTCTTGCCGATGTCGCCGTCAAGCCTGACGGTCTCGGCAAACACCAGCTTGCCGCCGCGGGAGAGGCGCCAGCGGTCGACGAACTCGCCCTGCTCCATGCGCTCGCCCATGGCGGTGCGGCCGAACACCACGATCTCGCAAAGCAGGAGCGACGCTGTCTCATCGAGCTCGATGTCGAAGCGGCGCTGCACGCGCGCGCGATCGAACAGGATCGTCTCCTGCGGCAGCCAGGAAAGATACGCGCCAGCGCCGACCTTCAAGGCGATGTTGAGCTGCGCCGCCGGCCCGGGCGCGCGATAGATCTTTTCCGCGGCCGCCGTGGTCAGCGTCAGCCGCGCGGCATCGGTCGCCGTGATCTCGATGTCGAAGCTATCGCCGCCGGCGACACCGCCAGCCGTGTTGACAAAGACGCCGGACATTCCCTCGCCCTCCGGCGAGGGAAATCGCACGCGCAGGGAGCCGGACTCATGCAGGGCTCCACGCCGCGTCACCCCATCCCTGGCATGCACGTCGAACCGCACCGCGCCGCGGGCGCGGTTGGCCTCGAACACGGAAGACTCCAACTCGGAAGAATTGGCTGATAGCTCGCTGCGCATCCGTCTCCCCAGCCGGTCGCCGCAGAATGTCCCGGCCTACAGCGCCATCTGGCGGCTGATTTCGCCCGGGTCGAGATTGCTGCGGTCGCAGGTGAATTTCACCGCACCGCGGTCCATCACGGCAAAACTGTCGCCGAGTTCGCAGGCAAAGTCGAGATATTGTTCGACCAGCACGATGGCGATGTTGCCGAGGTTGCGCAGGTAGGAGATGGCACGGCCGATGTCCTTGATGATCGAGGGCTGGATGCCCTCGGTCGGCTCGTCGAGCAGGAGCAGTTTTGGCCGCATCACCAGCGCGCGTCCGATCGCGAGCTGCTGCTGCTGGCCGCCGGAGAGGTCGCCGCCGCGCCGGCCGAGCATGGATTCCAGCACCGGAAACAACGAGAACACGTCGTCCGGAATGTGCTTGTCCTCGCGCTTGAGCGGACCGAAGCCGGTTCTGAGGTTCTCCTCGACCGTCAGCAGCGGAAAGATCTCGCGGCCCTGCGGCACGAAGCCGATGCCCTTGCGCGCCCGCTCATAGGGCTTGAGCGAGGTGATGTCGCTGCCGTCGAACACGATCGAGCCCGACGAGATCGGATACTGGCCGACCATGGCGCGCAAAAGCGAGGTCTTGCCGACGCCGTTGCGCCCGAGCACGCAGGTCACCTTGCCCGGCTCGGCCGAGATCGAGACGCCGCGCAGCGCCTGTGCCGCGCCGTAGAAGAGATTGATGTCCTTGACCTCGAGCATGCGTCAGCGTCCCAGATACACTTCGATGACCCGCTCGTTGGACGAGACCTGGTCGATGGTGCCCTCCGCAAGCACGGAGCCTTCGTGCAGGCAGGTGACCTTGACGCCGAGCTCGCGCACGAAGGTCATGTCGTGCTCGACCACCATGACGGTGTGGGTCTTGTTGATCTCCTTGAGCAGCTCCGCGGTGAGATGCGTCTCCACGTCCGTCATCCCGGCAACGGGCTCGTCGACCAGCAGCAGCTTCGGATCCTGCGCGAGCAGCATGCCGATCTCGAGCCACTGCTTCTGTCCATGGCTGAGGCTGCCGGCGAGGCGGTTGCGCGCGTCGGTAAGGCGGATCGTCTCCAGCACCTTGTCGATGCGCTCCGACTCCGCCCTGCTGCCGCGCCAGAACAGCGTTCCGCGCACGGAATGATCGACGTTGAGCGCGAGCAGCAGATTGTCCTGAACCGTCTGGCTCTCGAACACGGTCGGCTTCTGGAATTTGCGGCCAATTCCGAGCTCGGCGATCCGGGTCTCATCCAGCCGCGTCAGGTCGGTGACGCCGTCGAACAGCACAGTGCCCTCGTCGGGCTTGGTCTTGCCGGTGATGATGTCCATCATCGTGGTCTTGCCGGCACCGTTCGGGCCGATGATGGCGCGCATCTCGCCGGGCTCGAGCGTCAGCGACAAATTGTTGATGGCGTGGAAGCCATCGAACGAGACGTGCACGCCGTCGAGATAGAGCATTGCGGAAGTCGCGCGGGTGTCCATGACGTTCATGACCGCTTCTCCGCCAGCTTCGGCTCGGTGATGCCGTCTTCAGCCGCGGCGCTCGCAGCGGCCCCGGCCAGGCGTTTTTCTCTGGACGACTCCCACCAGGAATTGAAGGTGCCGACGATGCCTTTCGGCAACAGCAGCGTCACCAGGATGAACAGCGCACCCAGCATGAACAGCCAGTACGGCGCCAGCATGCCGGAGGTGAAGAACGTCTTGGCGTAGTTGACGACGACGGCGCCTAGCGCGGCGCCGATCAGCGTGCCGCGGCCGCCGACCGCGACCCAGATCACCGCCTCGATCGAGTTGCCCGGCGCGAATTCGCTCGGATTGATGATGCCGACCTGGGGCACGTAGAGCGCGCCGGCGACGCCGGCCATGCAGGCCGACACCGTGAACACGAACAGCTTGTAGGATTCGACGCGGTAGCCGAGGAAGCGCGTACGCGACTCCGCATCGCGTACCGCGATCAGCACCTTGCCGAGTTTGGAGGAGACGATGGCGCGGCAGACCAGGAAGCCGACGATCAGCGCCAGGCAGCTCAGCGCGAACAGCGCCGCACGCGTGCCCTCGGCCTGGACGTTGAAGCCGAGGATGTCCTTGAAGTCGGTCAGGCCGTTGTTGCCGCCGAAGCCGAAATCGTTGCGGAAGAACGCGAGCAGCAGCGCATAGGTCATCGCCTGCGTGATGATCGACAGGTACACGCCGGTGACGCGGGAGCGAAAGGCGAGCCAGCCGAAGCAGAAGGCGAGCAGACCCGGCACCACCAGCACCATCAGCGCCGCAAACCAGAACATGTCGAAGCCGTACCAGTACCAGGGCAGCTTCTCCCAGTTCAGGAACACCATGAAGTCCGGCAGGATCGGATTGCCGTAGACCCCGCGGGAGCCGATCTGCCGCATCAGGTACATGCCCATCGCGTAGCCGCCGAGCGCGAAGAACGCGCCGTGGCCGAGCGAGAGAATGCCGCAATAGCCCCAGATCAAATCGATCGACAACGCCAGGACGGCGTAGCAGACATATTTGCCCCACAGCGCGACGAGATAGGTCGGCACCTGGAGGAACGAGCTCGCGGGCAACAGCAGGTTGGAGAGCGGGATGAGGATCCCGCAGGCCGCGACGATGGCGAGGAAGATCGTCGCGCCGCGGTCCGGCGATCGCGTGAGCATGTGAGGGGTCATGCTTCCACCGCACGGCCCTTGAGCGCGAACAGGCCGCGCGGGCGCTTTTGAATGAACAGGATGATCAGAACCAGGATCGCGATCTTGCCGAGCACGGCGCCGGCGACCGGCTCCAGGAACTTGTTGGCGATGCCGAGCGTGAAGGCGCCGACGAGCGTGCCCCAGAGATTGCCGACGCCGCCGAACACCACGACCATGAAGCTGTCGATGATGTAGCTCTGGCCGAGATTGGGGCTGACATTGTCGATCTGCGACAGCGCCACGCCGGCGATGCCGGCGATGCCCGAGCCGAGGCCGAAGGTCAGCGCGTCGACGCGCGAGGTGGCGATGCCCATCGAGGCCGCCATACGGCGGTTCTGCGTCACCGCGCGCATCTCGAGGCCAAGCGCGGTGTAGCGCAGCATGGCGAGCAGGATCGCAAACACAGCGAGCGTGAAGACGAGGATCCAGAGCCGGTTGTACGTGATGGTGATCTGCCCGAGCTCGAAGGCGCCGCTCATCCAGGAGGGGTTGCCGACCTCGCGGTTGGTCGGGCCGAACACCGTGCGCACGGCCTGCTGCAGCACCAGCGACAGGCCCCAGGTCGCCAGCAGCGTCTCCAGGGGACGGCCATAGAGGAAGCGGATGATGCTGCGCTCAATCAAGACGCCGATCGCGCCGGCGACGAGGAAGGCAAGCGGCACGGCAATCAGCAGCGAATAGTCGAACAGGCCGGGATAGCGGGTGCGGATCACCTCCTGCACCACGAAGGTGGTGTAGGCCCCGATCATCACCATCTCGCCATGGGCCATGTTGATGACGCCCATCACACCGAAGGTAATCGCAAGCCCGATCGCCGCGAGCAGCAGCACCGAGCCGAGCGAGAGGCCGTACCAGGCGTTCTGCACCGTGGACCAGACCGCGAGCGAGCTCTGGATCGATCCGATCGCGCTTGCTGCCGCCTTGGTCACCGAAGCCGGCTGGTCGCCGCCGATGCCGGTGAGGAGCGCAAGCGCTTCCTGGTCGCCGCGCGCCTTGATGATGGCGACCGCCTCGAGCTTCTGCACCTCGGTGGCGTCGGATTTGTACAGCAGGATCGCCGCGCGGGCCTCGCCCAGCGCCGACTTGACCGACCTGTTGGTTTCCTTGGCGAGCGCGCTCTCGACGGCATCGAGCGCCGTCTCCTCATGCGACTTGAACACGGATTGCGCGGCCTGCAGGCGCGTCGCCAGATCCGGCGACTGCAGCGTCAGGCTGCCGAGCGCGGCATCGACGCTACGGCGCAGGCGGTTATTGAGGCGGACCGCGCTGGCGCTGTCGGGCACGCTGGCGACCGGCTGTCCGGTCGCGGCGTCGACCGATTTGCCGTCGGTGCCGGTGACATAGACCTTCTTGCTGTCGGGATCGGCCATCAGGCGGCCGTCCTGGAGCGCGCTGATGATCGAAAAGGCCAGCGGATTGCCGCTGCTCGCGATCACGCCGATCGCCTCCTCCGTATCGGAGAATTCGTCGTTGGCAAATTTGGCGACCGCATCCTCGAACGGACCGGCGAAAGCCGGCAGCGCGAACGCGACCAGGAGCAATGCGAGCAGAAGCGAGCAGAGTCGAGCGGACAGTTTGGCTGGCACAGTGAAAAACCCCGGCAGAAATGGGTGGAGGGGGCGGCGGGATCGCCGCCCTCTCCTAGCGTGCAATGGACCGTCAGACCTCGGTCGGGTGCCCCTGGATCAGGATCCCGAGCCGAGGCACTTGTTGGTCTTGACGTTGAAGTTGCCGCACTTCTTCTGGACCCAGTCGCCGATCAGGTCCTTGGAGCCGTCGAGCTCCTTCGACCAGGCGTCGCCCGGAACGAGGCTCGGAGTCTTCCAGACCACGTCGAACTGGCCGTTGCCCTTGATCTCGCCGATGAACACCGGCTTGGTGATGTGGTGGTTGGGCAGCATCTTCGATACGCCACCGGTCAGGTTCGGCGCTTCGATGCCGGGGAGCGCGTCGATCACCTTGTCCGGATCGGTCGACTTCACCTTCTCGACTGCCTTCACCCACATGTTGAAGCCGATCACGTGCGCTTCCATCGGATCGTTGGTCACGCGCTTCGGATTCTTGGTGTAGGTCTGCCAGTCCTTGATGAACTTCTCGTTCGCCGGATTCTTGATCGACTCGAAGTAGTTCCAGGCGGCGAGATGGCCGACCAGCGGCTTGGTGTCGATGCCGGCGAGCTCTTCCTCACCCACCGAGAACGCGACCACCGGGATGTCCTTCGCCTTGATGCCCTGGTTGCCGAGCTCCTTGTAGAAGGGAACGTTGGCGTCGCCGTTGATGGTCGAGACCACCGCGGTCTTCTTGCCGGCCGAGCCGAACTTCTTGATGTCGGCCACGATCGTCTGCCAGTCGGAGTGACCGAACGGCGTGTAGTTGATCATGATGTCTTCCTGGGCGACACCTTTCGACTTCAGATAGGCTTCCAGGATCTTGTTGGTGGTGCGCGGATAGACGTAGTCGGTGCCCGCGAGCACCCAGCGCTTCACCTTCTCTTCCTTCATCAGGTAGTCGACGGCAGGGATCGCCTGCTGGTTCGGCGCAGCACCCGTGTAGAACACGTTGCGCTCGCTCTCCTCACCCTCGTACTGCACGGGGTAGAACAGGATGTTGTTCAGCTCCTTGAACACCGGCAGCACGGACTTGCGGGACACCGAGGTCCAGCAGCCGAACACGACCGAGACCTTATCCTTGGTGATCAGCTCGCGCGCCTTCTCGGCGAACAGCGGCCAGTTGGAAGCGGGATCGACGACGACGGCCTCGAGCTTCTTGCCGAGCACGCCGCCCTTCTTGTTCTGCTCGTCGATCAGGAAGAGGATGGTGTCCTTCAGCGTGGTTTCGCTGATGGCCATGGTGCCGGACAGGGAATGAAGCACGCCGACCTTGATGGTGTCGTCCGCAGCCTTCGCACCGGTAAAGGAAGCCAGACCGAGCATCAGTCCGGCGGTCGCGGCGAGCACGCCGCGGCGGCTAAATGACGCCGCTATATCGTGAGTGGATTTGGTAAGCATGGGTCTATCATCTCCCTGACGCAGACGTGAAAAACGCTGCGAACGGCCCCACGGCCGCCAGCGATTAATGGATTCGCAAGAACCATGCCATGGGTTGATCACCCAATAAGCCGTTGTTTTATCTTTTGAATTTCCGTGAAATCGAAGTTTCGCCGCAGTCAATCTGCTCAAAACTTGAGCGAGTGAAATGTATGCTAATGCGGCAATCAGTCTAACTTTTGAGCAAAACAGTGCTTCTGTCTAAATTTCCGGCATAACTATTTTTGCACTGCAATCAGCAATGCCGGGCTACCTGCCTTGAAAGCGCCCCCTCGATGTTCCATATGACGGCCGAGAGTTCTTGCGAATCAAGGGCTCGTTGCGAGCCGCGTGTTCTTAAGCCCATTCGGGCCTCTGGCTTGCCCCATATCACCCAAGCCATCCGACACCCCAAACACGCAGGTGTCTTCCCGACACCCTTTTGCGCGCGCCCCGCTGACTGCGCCGGGCGTTCGCTTTTGACATGAAAGAACCCCTCTTTTGACTTCGTTTCAGGACTTCGGCCTCGCCGAACCCATCGCCCGCGCGCTTCGTGAAGAAAATTACGTCACCCCCACGCCGATCCAGGCCCAGACCATCCCGCTGGCCCTGACCGGCCGCGACGTGGTCGGCATCGCCCAGACCGGCACCGGCAAGACCGCGTCCTTCGCCCTGCCGATCCTGCACCGCCTGCTCGAGAACCGCATCAGGCCGCAGGCCAAGACTTGCCGCGTCCTCGTGCTGTCGCCGACCCGCGAACTGTCCGGCCAGATCCTCGACAGCTTCAATGCCTATGGCCGCCACATCCGCCTCACCTCGGCGCTCGCCATCGGCGGCGTGCCGATGGGCCGTCAGGTCCGCGCACTGATGCAGGGCGTCGAGGTCCTGGTCGCGACCCCCGGTCGCCTGCTCGACCTCGTGCAGAGCAACGGACTCAAGCTTTCGAGCGTCGAGTTCCTCGTGCTCGACGAGGCCGATCGCATGCTCGACATGGGCTTCATCAACGACATCCGCAAAATCGTCGCCAAGCTGCCGATCAAGCGGCAGACGCTGTTCTTCTCGGCTACCATGCCGAAGGACATCGCCGAGCTTGCGGACTCGATGCTCCGTGACCCCGCCCGCGTCGCGGTGACCCCGGTCTCCTCGACCGCCGAGCGGATCAACCAGCGCATCCTCCAGGTCGACTTCTCGGCGAAGCCCGCCTTCCTGACCAAGCTCCTGAAGGACGAGCCGATCAATCGCGCGCTGGTCTTCACCCGCACCAAGCACGGCGCGGACAAGGTCGTGAAGACGCTGGCCAAGGCCGGCATCGCCGCGAACGCGATCCACGGCAACAAGTCGCAGAACCATCGCGAGCGCACGCTCGCCCAGTTCCGGTCCGGCGAGATCCGCACCCTGGTCGCCACCGACATCGCCGCCCGCGGCATCGACGTCGACGGCATCAGCCACGTCATCAATTTCGACCTGCCCAACGTCCCCGAGACCTATGTGCACCGCATCGGCCGCACCGCGCGCGCCGGTGCCGACGGCACTGCGATCTCGCTGGTCGCGGGCGGCGAGGAACTTAGCTATCTCCGCGACATTGAGCGGTTGATCCGGGTGGCGCTGCCGCGGGAGGATCATCGCACCGATGCCGGCCGCGAGGCCGCTCATGCTCCGTCTCCCGCGGCTTCGCAGCATCACCGGCCGGGCCGGTCCGGTCGCCCTGGCCAGCGGCCGCAGGGCGCAAGACACGGTGATGGTCGGCATGGCGAAGGACGGCATGTCGAGGGCAGACCTGTTGATGGCCGGCCCGGCGATGCCCACAAGTCGTCGAAGGGGTCTCGCCGCCGCCGTCGTTCCGGTGGTAAGGTGAACTCCTCACCAGCCGATCGGTCGGAACAGCGTCCCGCGCATAGCGCCGGCAAGCCTGATGGAATACAAGGCGTTGCCTTTTTGCGTCGCGAGAGTCGTCCCAACGGCCGACCGAACCGCAATCCACATTCGCACTAGCCGTCCACGACCTGGAGACCAATCAAATGGCTAAGGAAGAGCTGATCCAGTTCGAAGGACTGGTGACCGAAATCCTCCCCGATGCGCGCTACCGCGTCCAGCTCGACACCGGGCACGAGATCGTGGCCTACACCGCCGGCAAGATGAAGAAGAATCGCATCAAGACCCTGGCGGGCGACCGCGTCACGGTCGAGATGTCGCCCTATGATTTGGAGAAGGGCCGCCTGATTTTCCGCCACAAGGACGAACGTCCCTCGACGCCCGGCGGCCCGCCGCGGGGTGCTGCGCGCGGAGGTCAGTTCCGCCGCCGCTAACCAGCCCTCTGGCGCCTAGGCGCGGAACTAGAATGCTGACCTGTATGCTGATCGGCCGCGCGAATCGCGGCCGATCAAAAAATCGTGCGCGTCAGGATTGTTTTGAAGCCCTATTTCCAATAAAATCAAACAATCGATTTTCGGCCGGACGACATTAGCATCCACCGGTACAGCCGGTTCAGACACGCTGACGACCCTTCCAAAAATTCGATCTAACCTGCCTGCGCGAGCGGGCTCAGACACTGCATATTTGAGAAGGGACTACCCCCGTGAGCATGGGAACCGTGAAGTGGTTTAACGCGACCAAGGGCTATGGCTTCATTGCGCCGGACGATGGCGGCGCCGACGTGTTCGTTCACATCAGCGCCGTGGAGCGCGCCGGTCTCGGCACGCTGCGCGAAGGCCAGAAGCTCTCCTACGAGATCGTCGCCGATCGCCGTTCGGGCAAGTCGGCAGCGGACAACCTCCGCACCGCCGGTTGAGCCTCGGGGCCTTAAGGCCCTGATCGGCTCGTGCGAACCAACCAAAGGAAAAGGCCGTGCGCAACGCACGGCCTTTTTTCATGCGACGCTACTCGCCGATACCGGCGAGCTCGCTCATCGTGCGATTTTCAGCACGCCGTCGGGACGCCGCCATAGGCGATGCAAGCTGCCTGGCGCGGCCGCGTGTAAGACACATCGCTCAGCGTGATGCCCGTCTTCAAGACGAATTTGACCGAAGGCGTGTAGGTGTAGCTAACCTGGCTGAAGATCAGGTAGGTCGACGGAATCAGGAGCGTTGGCGGAATCATCGTGGTGACCGTGGTGTTAGCCGCCAGAGCCGGAGGCGGAGCCGTCAGCGTGGCTTGCGTCGCACCGCTCGTGATGATGGCGGACTTGCTCCATTGAATGACCGCCTTGCTGTTGGCGTCGATATAGATCTGAGCGATCGTGCCGCTCACGGGCGTATCGTCGTAAGGCGCCACGATCGAGATGCTCGCCGTGAACGTGTTCTGCAGGTTGGCATCGGTTACCGTTCCCGCGGACTGCGACGTCAGATCGGACAGGGTTCGTGCAATCAAGGTGACCTTGCGGTCGATCGCCACCCCAGACGAAAGCTCGACCGTTCCGAAGAAGGTCACGAGCATCAGAGGCACGATCATCGCGAATTCGGTCGCAGCGAGCGCCCTGCTGTCCGCAAGGAACGCAGACATCCGGCCATCTCGCAAGAATTTCACAATCGCCTGCATGGTTCTGCTCAGATCCGACAGTGTTAGAAGGGCTCGTTCTGGAATACGGCCGACGCAACGAGAAGAAACTTATTGTTGCAGGAGATGTTGTAGCCGAGCCCGGTCACAAAAAGCGGCCATATGTAGTAGAGCCGCACCACGACGACCTGGCTGGAGGTCCCGGGACTGAATCCCATGCTGGTGGTGTTGAGATTGCAGGACGCATCAAGCTTGGCGGCGGCAGGTATCGATGCGAAGGAGTTTGAATAGCTCTCGACGTCGACGATGAGACTGTTGCAGTCAAACAGCGCCGGGATCTGGCTGCAGACGTAGTTCTTGAACGTCGCCTGCGTGCACGGTGTACTCACGGAGTTCACCGCACAGAGCGCCACCGTGCCGGACTGCGACTGGCCGGTCAGAACCACGCGCGCGGAATTCTGCGTGATGGTCTCGAGCACCTGGCTCGCGAAGAACATCAGCGCAGTCTCGATGATCGCGAACAGGAGCGCGAAGAACATCGGGGCGACCAGCGCAAACTCGACGGCCGCGGATCCACGGCGGTTGCCGCGAAAGCGGCGCAGCGCGGTCCGGAGCGTGAACCTCGAAGGTGCAGGCGATGGCATCGCGTCAAATTCCCCAGCAGTTGCGATCATCTGCCCGATCAATAGCGAAAACTGATTGTTTAAGTGTTTCAGACAATCCGTCCGCGGCGGACCGCGCCCTTGACGATGCGTTAACCACGCTGGTGTGCGGCACGCATCATCCTCCGCGCGCATGAGAGCATCCGAGCGGGACCCATCGATCCCGCCCGGATGACTTGCCTGCTGGCTTTGTCAGTTGGTCTCTTTAGTTAGTCTTGGCGGCCGCGCCGGCGTTGCCGCTGGCGGAGTTGCTCAGCGAGCCGGCCTGGCTCATCGTGGTGTTGAAGAAGTTGTCGCTATCGCCGAGCGTCACGCGGCGCTGGCAAATCGGCATGCAGCTATAGGACTCGCGTTCGATCCCGCGATAGACGGTGACGAGCCGGTCACTCGGGCCTTCGACCTGGATCTGGCGGTCGACCAGGATCTCGCCGGCCCTGTCGAGCGCGATGAAATTGGTGGCGCCGTAGCCCTTCCCGGTCACGACGATCATGCCGCCCGGCTGGAGCGTGACGTCGGCGATCAGGGGATTGCCGACCACGATGGTGGCGACCTTGCCCGACAGCCTGACGAGCTTGGCCTGATCGACATTGACGGCAATGGTGTCGGCACTGGATTCGGCGAGGCCGGCAGCGGGTGACGCCAGCACGGCGGCCGCGACCAGAAGACAGACGCGCGCATGACGGCGCAGCAACTCTTTACGCATACTCTACTCCCGGGACGTCACATACCGGCAGAAGCGATACCGAGGCGGAGCCGGCGCCCGACCCCTCTAGCCTGCCCTTAATTCGTGAACGTTCCGCAAATTTGCCGACTATTGTTTGAACGGCCTTGCGTTTTACAGCGCTTCAGGCCGGACCATTGCTATTGACGGAAAGGATAAGCGAGCTGGCCCGCGATCTCCTTCGGCATCGTCGCTTCGTCCTTGCCGTATTCCTGCGGCAGTTCACCCTCCGGCATACGGAAGGTGCCGAACAGCACATCCCAGATCGGGAAGGTCCCGGCAAAATTGGTGTCACCGCCCTCTTCGAGCGAGGTGTGGTGCCAGCGGTGGAACACCGGCGTCGCCAGCACGTATTTGAACGGCCCGAAGGTCCAGTTCAGGTTAGCGTGCACGAATGCCGAATGGAAGGTGGTGAACGGGCCGACCCAGATCATGACGTTCGGCGAAATGCCGGCCATCAGCAGCACGACGTCAACGCCGATCGTGCCGAGCATGAGGTTGACGGGATGGAAGCGGGCCGCGGAGATCCACCCGAGCTCCTCCGAGGAGTGATGGATCGCGTGGTACTTCCAGAACCCGCCGCCGTGAAACAGCCGATGCAGCCAGTACAGCATGAAATCGGAAAGGACCAGGAACAGTGCGCCCTGCACCCACAGCGGAAGCTGCGACAGTGGGCCGTGGCCGTTGTCGTAGAAGGCAATGAGCTCGTCTGCATCGTGAATGTTGAAGACGACGCTGGCGCCGACGATCAACAATCCGATCCGCATCGTGCGGGCGAACACCGGAACGAAGAACCAGTAGCAGATGTCGGTCACGATCTCCCGCTTGCGCCACCACGGCGCGCCGGGATTGCAGGCCCAGAAGTGCTCGAGCACCGTGAACACCAGTGCGAGCAGGAGCGTGATGGGCACGACCTTCTCGATGGTCTCGCCGAGCATCAAGGCGACTTGCATGGGCAGGCTCGACATCGTCGCCATTCCTTCCAGTTCGTGGCGCCTTCAGGCGTACTCTGCGAACTTTAAGGGAGGGTGAAGCCGCCGCCGGTTATCTCTTTCGGTGCGCCGCGAACAGGGTCGGATTCCGCGGATGTCTTAAGGTCAAATTCACTCTGGCGAAAAGCATCGCCCAGCATTCGAGTTTACGCGATCGGATTAACCCTACCGAAAGAGCTCGGCTCCCATCTTCGAGCGCGTAGAGGACAGCGCCTGACCGAGGCCGACACACCTGAGATGGAGTTTAGCTCATGAAGAACCTTATTGCGCGTTTCGTGAAGGATGAATCCGGTGCCACCGCGATCGAATACGGTCTGATTGCCGCTGGCATCGCGCTCGCAATCATCACCGTGGTCAACAGCCTCGGCACCACGATGAACGCGAAGTTCGGCTCGATCAGCTCCTCGCTGAAATAAGCGGCGGACAGGCCGCAGCAAAAGCCCCGGACCTCCGGGGCCTTTGTTTTTCTGGATACATCGAGTTCCCGTAGTGTTGCGTAAGTACAGGACCGATGCCGCGTTTGCGGCAAACGAAGCGGAAACGGTGCGGACCGACGCGCCGGCCTACTGGGTTTGCCTCGCGCTGCTGCTCGCGGTGGTCGCGCTCGCGGCGCGAATTGCCAGCATCTGGTGAGTCAGCCCGCACCCGGATTTTCCCGGCGTCGAGGTCGCGATCGCCGTTGTCGGTTTCTTTAGCACTCCCCGCTAGCGTGCGGCGACGTCCCGATCCCGCGACAGATGCGCTGATCCCAGGAAGCAGCCCATGATCCTCGACCTCGCGCGCCTTATGCTGTTCCCGGCCCTGATGGCGTTCGCGGCGGCGAGCGATCTCTTCACGATGACGATCTCGAACCGCGTGTCGCTGGCGCTGGTCGCCGGCTTCTTCGTGCTCGCCATTGCCGGTGGCATGGCACCTTACGACATGCTGACCCATGTCGGCGCCGGTGCGCTCATGCTGGTGGTGGCCTTCACCTGCTTCGCGATGGGTTGGGTCGGCGGCGGCGACGCGAAGGTTGCTGCCTCCGTCGCGCTCTGGTTCGGCTTCGCGCAGCTGATGAACTTCCTGCTCTACGCCTCGCTGTTCGGCGGGGCACTCACGCTGCTGTTGCTCCAGTTCCGGCAATGGCCGTTGCCGTACGGGCTTGCCGGCCAGGCCTGGCTGGCGCGGCTGCATGCCAAGGAGAGCGGCATCCCCTACGGCATCGCGCTCGCGACGAGCGCACTGATGGTCTACCCGGACACCGAGTGGGTGAAGGCGATCGATCTCGTCCACCTCGCACTGCGCTGAACGCACGGCATAAACCCGGCGTTAAGGCGATTTAGATACGCCTCATTAACCATGCTTTGACGAATAGCTGGTCAACTGCCCATCACGGCGGCGGCAGCGTCGCGGCGTTCTTGTTGGAAAGTGAAGCGTATGAATAGGGCACGCATTGTCGTCCTGACGGTCGCTATCTGCGCCGGCGGTGTCGCCGCGTACCTCGCGAGCGGTTCGGACAATTCTGCGCCGCCCCCCGCCGCTCCGGTCGCGCAGCTTCCGACCGTCGACGTGCTGGTGGCCAAGAACGACATCGGCCTCGGCCAGACAGTGAAGCCGGAAGACGTGCAATGGCAGACCTGGCCGGCAGCGACCGCCAGCCCCACCTTCATCCGCCGCAACGAACGCCCCGAGGGCGTGACCCAGGTCACCGGTTCGATCGCCCGGGCGCCCTTCATCCAGGGCGAGCCGATCCGCGACCAGAAGCTGGTGAAGGCCGAGGGCTCCGGTTTCATGGCAGCAATCCTGCCGAGCGGCATGCGCGCCGTCTCGACCGAGATCTCGCCGGAAACGGGCGCCGGCGGCTTCATCCTGCCTAACGACCGCGTCGACGTGCTTCTGACTCGCCGCCTCAAGAATCCGGACCAGAGCGCCGGCGGCCAGGACATCGTCACCTCCGAGATCATTTTGGTCAATGTCCGCGTCCTGGCCATCGACCAGGCGCCGAAGGAGAAGGACGGGCAGAGCGCGGTGGTCGGCAAGACCGTCACCCTCGAGCTCAATCCCGTGCAGACCAGGCTGCTTTCGGCCGCTCGCCAGAGCGGCACGCTGTCGCTGGCACTACGCAGCATCGCCGACGTCAAGATGAGTGAGATCACGCTCGATGAGTCCTCGCAGAACCGCGAGGGTGTTTCGATCATTCGCTACGGCATTCAAAGTCAGACGGCGAAAGCACGATGAGGGCTTGCGAGATGACATGCAGGGTCAACACGGCGAAGCTGCGGACCGCGGTGGTCCGCGCCCTGTCGTTTTCCGCCGTGGCCGCGCTGACGCTCAATCCGGCGCTCACGCCCGTGGTCGCCGCCGACTATCGCCCCGTGGCGCCGGTCGCCACCGACGGCCAGATGAACGCGCGCTTCCTGTCGCTCGGCGTCGGCAAGTCGATCGTGATCGACCTTCCGCGCGACATCAAAGACGTACTGGTCGCCGACCCGAAGATCGCCAATGCGGTGGTGCGCTCGGCGCAGCGCGCCTACATCATCGGCGCCTCCGTCGGCCAGACCAACATCGTGTTCTTCGATTCCGCCGGTCAGCAGATCGCGGCCTATGACATCGCGGTCAAGCGCGACCTCAACGGCGCTCGTGCCGCGCTGAAGCAAATTCTGCCCAATTCCGACATCCAGATAGACGGTCTCGGCGACGGCATCGTCCTGACCGGTACGGCGGCGAACCCGGTCGAGGCGCAGCAGGCCAACGATCTCGCCGCGCGGCTCGCCGGCGGCTCCGACAAGGTAGTGAACTCGATCGTGGTCCGCGGCCGCGACCAGGTCATGCTGAAGGTGACGGTCGCCGAAGTCCAACGCAGCATCGTCAAGCAGCTCGGCATCGACCTCTCCGCGAGCCTCAACTACGGCACGTCGGTGGTGACCTTCACCAACTCCAACCCGTTCACCGCGCTCGGCCGCAATCTCGTCGACGGCAACAATCTGACCGCGAAGTTCGGCGGAGCCCCTTCGGTGCAGGCCACTCTGCGCGCGATGGAGAGCGCAGGCGTGATCCGCACGCTGGCCGAGCCGAATCTGACCGCGATCTCGGGTGAATCGGCGACATTCATCGCCGGCGGCGAATTTCCTGTGCCGGCCGGCTATGCGTGCGATCCCACCACGCATGTCTGTACCACCCAGATCAGCTTCAAGAAGTTCGGCGTCTCGCTCAACTTCACCCCGGTGGTGCTGACCGAAGGCAAGATCAGCCTGCGGGTGATGAGCGAAGTTTCGGAACTGTCCAACGAAAATTCGGTCACCCTGTCGCAGGCCGTGACCTCGACCTCGGTGAACTCGCTGACGGTGCCCTCGATCAAGACCCGTCGGGCGGAGACCTCGCTCGAAATTCCCTCCGGCGGGGCCATGGCGATGGCCGGCCTGATCCAGGATCAGACCAAGCAGGCGGTCAGCGGATTGCCCGGGCTGATGCAGCTGCCGATTCTCGGCACGCTGTTCCGCAGCCGCGACTTCGTCAACAACACCACCGAGCTGGTCGTGATCGTGACGCCCTATATCGTGCGCGCAGTGGCGCAGAAGGACCTGTCGCGTCCGGATGACGGCTTTGCCGCACCCGCCGATCCGCAGGCCGAGCTGATCGGCAACATCAATCGCATCTACGGCGTGCCTGGCCGGACCGAACCGGCGCGGAATTACCGCGGCACCTACGGCTTCATTACCGACTGAGGCGGAACGGGGACTTCGCTATGATCACAAGATTACCCCAGACTCGCAAGGGCGCCATCCGCCTCGGTGGCGCGCTCGTCGGTATGGCGCTCGCGCTCGGCGGCTGCCAGCACGACGAGGCGGTCACCGCCTCCATTCCAGACGACTACAAGCAGCGTCACCCGATCGCGATCGAAGAACAAAACCGCTCGATCGTCGTCTTCGTCGGCCATGCCCGCGGCGGCCTGACGGCGGCCCAGCGCGCCGACGTGATGGGCCTCGCCTCGACCTGGCTGCGCGAGGGCACCGGTGCGATCCATATCGATGTGCCGGCCGACACGCCCAATGCCCGTCCGGCGGCGGAGTCGCTGCGCGAGATCCAGGCGATGATGGCAGCCGCCGGCGTGCCGCCGCGCGCAGTCATGGTCCGCCCCTACCGTCCCGAGGACAAGCGCTTCCTGCCGCCGATCCGGCTGACCTATTCGAAGATCGCCGCGGTTGCGGGCCCCTGCGGCCTGTGGCCCGAGGACGTCGGTCCGTCGATGAAGAACAGGAGCTGGTTCGAGAACAAGCAATACTACAATTTCGGCTGCGCCTATCAGCGCAACATGGCCGCCATGGTCGACAATCCGTCGGACCTCGAGCAGCCCCGGCCCGAAACGCCATCGTACACCCCGCGGCGCACCGTCCTCTTCGATAAGTATCGCAAGGGGACTTCAACCGCGGTCACCTATCCTGAAGCCGACAAGGCCAAACTCAGCGACACCGGCAAATGATCAGCTACGCTCGCCAGACTCAAGAAGAGCAGCCGGAGGCTTCTCCGCCGCCGATCGAGGAGCATATCGCGCCTGCGCCGCGCGTCTCTGTCCAGGCCTTCTGCGAGACCGTGGAGACCGCCGCCGCCGTGCAATCGGCCGGCGAGGATCGTCGTCTCGGCAAGGCCCATCTCAAGATCCAGATGGGCGGCATGGCGGCCGCCATCGAAGCCTACCGCTCGGCGCCCACGCCGAACGTGATCGTGCTGGAGAGCGACGGCCGCAATGATCTGCTGACCGGCCTCGACCAGCTCGCCACGGTCTGCGACGCCGGCACCCGCGTCATCGTGATCGGCCGCATCAACGACGTCATGCTCTATCGCGAGCTGGTGCGCCGCGGCGTCAGCGACTACGTGCTCGCGCCGGTCGGCGCCATCGACGTGGTGCGCTCGATCTGCAACCTGTTCTCGGCGCCCGAAGCCAAGGCGGTCGGCCGCATCATCGCGGTGGTCGGCGCCAAGGGCGGCGTCGGCGCCTCCACCATCTCCCACAACGTCGCCTGGGCGATCGCGCGCGACCTCGCCATGGACGCGGTCGTCGCCGATCTCGACCTCGCCTTCGGCACGGCCGGGCTCGATTACAACCAGGATCCGCCGCAGGGCATCGCTGACGCGGTGTTCTCGCCCGATCGTGTCGATACCGCCTTCATCGACCGCCTGCTGTCGAAATGCACCGACCATCTCAGCCTGCTGGCTGCGCCGGCGACGCTCGACCGGGTCTATGATTTCGGCACCGACGCCTTCGATGCCGTGTTCGACACGCTGCGCTCCACCATGCCCTGCATCGTGCTCGACATTCCCCATCAATGGTCGGGCTGGACCAAGCGCGCGCTGATCGGGGCCGACGACATCCTGATCGTGGCGGCGCCGGACCTCGCCAACCTGCGCAACACCAAGAACCTGTTCGATCTCTTGAAAGCCGCGCGTCCCAACGACCGCCCGCCGCTCTACTGCCTGAACCAGGTCGGCATCCCGAAACGGCCGGAAATCGCCGCAACCGAGTTTGCCAAGGCAATCGAGAGCCAGCCGATCGTCTCGATCCCGTTCGAGCCGCAGATCTTCGGATCCGCGGCCAACAACGGTCAGATGGTCGCGGAGATCTCGGCCAACCACAAGTCGATCGAGATGTTCCTGCAGATCGCCCAGCGCCTGACCGGCCGCAGCGAGACCAAGAAGCAAAAGACGTCCCTGCTTTCACCCCTGATTGACAAGTTGCGGGGAAAATAAGCCGCCGCATGGAGTTGTTAAGTGTTCGGTAAGCGTAGCGGAACAGACACCGACTTTCGGGCTCCCAAGCCCGGTGCCGTGTCGCCAGAGCCTGTCCAGGCTCCGGCGCCCACGGTGTCGCGCGCGCCGCCCCCGCCGGCCATTGCCTCGCCGCCGCTTGCGCCCGCCAAGCCCGCCCCGACCATCGAGACCCGCCGCTCGGACAATTACTACGAGGTCAAGGCGACCATCTTCGGCGCGCTGATCGAGGCCATCGACCTCGCCCAGCTCGCCAAGCTGGATTCCGAATCGGCGCGCGAAGAAATCCGCGACATCGTCAACGAGATCATCGCGATCAAGAACATCGTGATGTCGATCGCCGAGCAGGAAGAGCTGCTCGACGACATCTGCAACGACGTGCTCGGTTATGGCCCGCTCGAACCGCTCCTGGCGCGCGACGACATCGCCGACATCATGGTGAACGGCGCGGGCACGGTCTATATCGAAGTCGCCGGCAAGATCCAGCGCACCGGCATCCGCTTCCGCGACAATCAGCAGCTCCTCAACATCTGCCAGCGCATCGTCAGCCAGGTCGGCCGACGCGTCGACGAATCCTCGCCGATCTGCGACGCGCGCCTCGCCGACGGCTCCCGCGTCAACGCCATCGTGCCGCCGCTGTCGATCGACGGCCCTGCGCTCACCATCCGCAAGTTCAAGAAGGACAAGCTGACGCTGGATCAGCTCGTCAAGTTCGGCGCGATCTCGCCGGAGGGCGCGGAGATCCTCCAGATCATCGGACGTGTCCGCTGCAACGTGCTGATCTCCGGCGGCACCGGCTCCGGCAAGACCACGCTGCTCAACTGTCTCACCAACTATATCGAGCACGACGAGCGCGTCATCACCTGCGAGGACGCGGCCGAGCTTCAGCTCCAGCAGCCCCATGTGGTCCGGCTTGAAACCCGCCCGCCCAACATCGAGGGCGAGGGCCAGGTCACCATGCGTGAGCTGGTGCGCAACTGCCTGCGTATGCGTCCCGAGCGCATCATCGTCGGCGAAGTCCGCGGACCCGAGGCGTTCGACCTGCTCCAGGCCATGAACACGGGCCATGACGGCTCGATGGGCACGCTGCACGCCAACAACCCGCGCGAGGCACTGTCGCGCTGCGAATCCATGATCACGATGGGCGGCTTTTCCCTTCCCTCGCGCACCATCCGCGAGATGATCTGCGCCTCGATCGACGTCATCGTCCAGGCCGCGCGCCTGCGCGACGGCTCACGCCGCATCACTCACATCACCGAGGTGATGGGCATGGAAGGCGACACCATCATCACCCAGGACGTCTTCGTCTACGACCTCGTGGGCGAGGACGCCAACGGCAAGATCATCGGCCGGCACCGCTCGACGGGCATCGGCCGGCCGCGGTTCTGGGAGCGCGCCCGCTATTATGGCGAGGAGAAGCGCCTTGCCGCAGCGCTCGACGCGGCCGAAGTCGCGGCAAAGGCGTGAGCACGGTACCGCCATGAACATGCAAGTCCTCGCCTTCGCCTTCCTCGCGACCGCCGCCACCGGCGGCATCGCCTGGGTCTTCCTCTATCCGTTGCTGTCCGGCGAGCGGCAGGCGGAGAGCCGCCGGGCTTCGATCTCCCGGGCTGAGGCCCCAACCGCCCGCCAGGCCGAGAAGAGCCAGCGTTCGCGCCGCGAGCAGGTCGAGACCACGCTGAAGGACCTCGAGGCGCGGCGTCAGCAGGAGAAGAGCGTTCCGCTCAGCGTCCGCCTGTCGCAGGCGGGGCTCGACTGGACGCCGCAGAAATTCTGGATCGCCTCCGCCATATTGGGCGGCGTGCTGGGCGCGGTCGCACTGTTTGTCGGCGGAGGCCTGATCGGCGCCGTCGGTCTCGCCTTTGCCGGCGGCCTCGGCCTGCCGCGCTGGGCGCTGAGCTTCCTGAAGAAGCGACGCGAAGACAAGTTCCTGGCAGCCCTGCCCGACGCGGTCGACGTCATCGTGCGCGGCATCAAGGCCGGCCTGCCGCTGTTCGAATCGATCAAGGTTGTCGCCGCCGACTCGCCGGAGCCGCTGCGCAGCGAATTCCTGACGATCATCGAGACCCAGGCGATCGGCATGCCGCTCGGCGAAGCCTGCGCGCGGCTCTACGATCGCATGCCGCTGCCGGAAGCCAACTTCTTCGGCATCGTGGTGTCGATCCAGCAGAAATCGGGCGGCAACCTCTCCGAAGCGCTCGGCAATCTCTCCAGGGTGCTGCGCGACCGCAAGAAGATGAAGGAGAAGATCCAGGCGATGTCGATGGAGGCCAAGGCCTCGGCCGGCATCATCGGCTCACTGCCGCCGATCGTGATGTTCCTGGTCTATCTCACCACCCCGCAATACATCTCGCTGCTGTGGACCCATCCCACCGGACAGCTCATGCTGGTCGGCTGCGTCATCTGGATGTCGGTCGGCATCATGGTGATGAAGAAGATGATCAATTTCGATTTCTGACGGTGCCGCATGGTCGAATTTCTCGTCTCGAAACTGCATGACGTCCGCTTCATGACCATGCTGCTGGCGGCCATCGCCGCCAGCGCAACCGTCTATACGCTGGTGATGCCGCTGTTCGCAGGCGAAGGCCTCGCCAAGCGCATGAAGGCGGTGGCGAGCGAGCGCGAGCGGATCCGGCAGCGCGAGCGCGAGCGCCTTGCCAAGGGCGAGAAGGTCACGCTGCGCCAGACCCCCAAGCAGCTCGTCTCCAAGGTCGTCGAGGATTTCAACCTCACCAAATGGCTGGCGCAGGAAGCCGCGCGCGAGAAGCTGATCATGGCGGGCTATCGCGGCCAGGCGCCCTACATCACTTTCCTGTTCGCGCGCATGGTGGCCCCGCTGGTCCTGCTCATCGGCTCGATCCTCTACGTGTTCCTGATCGCGCATATGCAGCAGTCGATGCCGGTCAAGATCGGCATCTGCATCGGTGCGGCCTATCTCGGCCTCCAGGCGCCGATGCTGTTCCTCAAGAACGCGATCTCCAAGCGCCAGCTCTCGATCAAGCGCGCTTTCCCGGACGCGCTCGACCTGCTGCTGATCTGCATCGAATCCGGCATGTCGGTCGAGATGGCGTTCCGGAAAGTGGCCACCGAGATCGTGGGCCAGTCGATTGCGCTGTCGGAAGAATTCACGCTGACGACCGCCGAACTGTCTTACTTGCAGGACCGCAAGGTCGCCTATGAAAACCTGTCGAGGCGCACAGGGCTCGAAGGCGTCAAGTCGGTCTGTCTCGCGCTCCAGCAGGCGGAGCGCTACGGCACGCCGCTCGGCCACTCCTTGCGCGTCATGGCGCAGGAAAACCGCGACATGCGCATGAACGAAGCCGAGAAGAAGGCGGCAGCGCTGCCGCCGAAGCTGACGGTGCCGATGATCCTGTTCTTCCTGCCGGTGCTGTTCGTCGTCATTCTCGGACCGACCGGCATCAAGGTCGCGGAGCTGCACTAAGGCGCGCTGCGGTCAGGCGCCGCCTGATCGCGCGCGGCCGATCCAAAAAATATCGAAAACAACCCCATGCAAAGTAGCCGGCAACCGCCGGCTTGATGCCCTGCGGATCTCACCAAGCATCTGATGCGGCAGGCACAATCGGTGTCGCGGCGCACGAGCTCCGGCAACCTCTCGTCAGCAATGGCTTTGATCAGTCAGGCTGGCTGAGGGAGGCGACCGGCGTCCGCTTCGCCGCACCGCGCGGCGCCTCGTTGCGGTTCAGCATGTCCTTGAGGTAGGCGACGTTGGCCGCCGCCTGGTCCGGCGGCAGATCCGCCTTCACGATGGTCTCGGCTTCGGCAAAGCGCCCCTGGAGGCCGACCACCAGCCCGAGGTTCTGCCGCACCCGCGCGCTCGCGCGCGGCGAGGCGTAAGCCTGCCGCAGCGCCTCCTCGGCCTTCGGCAGATCCTTCGACAGCATGTAGGACAGGCCGAGATTGGAGAGCACGCCGGGATCGCCCGGCGCGATCTTCAGCGCGGCCGCGTAATAGCTGCGCGCCTCCTCGTGCCGGCCCATCTGATCCAGCGCAGTGCCCTGCACCGAGAGCAGGCGCCAATCCGGATTGTCGGGCGAGTGCGCCTTCGACAGCACGTCGAACGCCTGCTGAAAATTGCCGTTGTCGGCGAGCGCGCGGCCGTACTGGGCGAGCAGCGCCTTGTTGCCGGGATGGGCGATGGTCGCCTGCTCGAGCACGGCGGCGGCCTGCGCGCGCTGGCCGTTGGCGCGCAGGGCCTGGCCATAGGCGAGCGCGACGTCGGCATCCTTGGGATTTGCGCGGTAGCGCTCGCCATAGGCTTCGACGGCACGAGCGGGATCAGTGGGAGCAGCTTCCGCGCGCGGCGCGACCGAGCCGGTGGCGTCGGAGAGCTTCGACATGGCCGTACAGCCGCCAAGGCCCGCGGCTAGCGCCGCGACCAGCGACGTGGACGCAAGAAGCCGGGCTAGACTGAACCGTTGACGCATGACGCCTTGACTCTGGAGCCGATTGATCGAGCCGAACGCATCAGCAATAGACTGTTAACCCTAACGGCCGGTTAACGGCAGCTCCGTGGCCTCTCAAGGCGGCGCTTGTGGCGGCGCCTCGCCGCCCAGGCCGAGATCAAGGCCGAGCGCCTTCACCTGATCGTTCAGCTCCCGCAGCAGCTGCAGCCTCTGCCGGATCTGCTGCTGCTCGTCGATGCCGCCGCGCGGCATCCTGGGCAGTTGGCGCAGCAGGTCGGCGCGATTGATCACCCGGGTTGCGCGGAGATCGTCGAGCTCACCGCGGTCGATGCCGAGGACATCCGCCGATTGCTCGACCAACAGGCTCAGCAGCGCCCCCGCCGCAGCCAACGCCTTGAGCACGTGCCTGGACACCGATTTTGTGGACTTGCTGTCGAGATCATTCCACACCCTTGACGTGACGAGATAGGCGTAAAGCGCCTCCGCCCAGCTCAGTTCACGGTCATCGTAGAAGGCGCGTCGCACCAGCAGCGGACGAATCAGCGCCGGAAGCTGATCCCGCCAGGGCGTCGCGCATGAGGCGATCTCGATCGCCGCCTGGAAGGCGGGATCGCGGGAGAAATCGCGCTCCGTGGGCAGCCTGATGATGCCGTCCGGCAGGTTGCTGTCGAGCGGCCTGAAGGCACCGTCATTGCGCGGCCGGCAATAGCGGGCGATCGCGAACCGGTGCTGCGGGCCGCCCATGTCGGGCGACGGCCCGAAATGGATGATGTTGAAGCCGGCATCGTCGCCGCCCTGCCCGGTCGAGGACGGACAGGAGAGCACGTAGATCGTGCGCCAGAAATCCTCGCCACCCTCGCTCCGGGTGGCGCGCGGATCGGGGATCGAATAGCGGGCGAGACCCTCGACATGCCGGTGACCATGCAGGACCAGATTCACGTTGAGCGAGGTGGCCGCTTCGAGAAAGGTCGCGGGCGCGGCGAGATACATCAGCGGCTCGTCGGGGACGCCGAGGAAGCGTTTTCCTTCGCCGGTGGCCTGCGGCAGCGGATGATGGTGCAGCGCCAGCACGCGTACCAGATTGTCGACGGGCTCGGCGTAATCGGCGCGCTCGGCCGAGCCCAGGCTGCCCGCGAGCTCGACGCTCAGCCGCGCGGAATGCGTGACCACCGCGCTGTAAGCGCTCTCATCGATCGTGCTGCCTGCGAGCGTGGTCAGGCTGGCATTATTGGAATCCAGCAGCACGAGGTCGAGCCCTGACTGGCGGTAGTAGACGCTCTTCGACGTCCGCGGCAGATGCAGGTAGTCATAGGCATCGTGCCGGCCGCTGCGCTGGCTCGGGCGTTTGACGTCATGATTGCCGGCGATCGCCTGGATGTCTGTGAACAAGCGGCTTTGCCGGAAGGAGGCGATGACCGCAAGCGCCTCGTCGAGCGCGCGCGGCGTCGGATCGTTCACGAGATCGCCGGTCAGCAACAGGATACGATCGGGGACGGCCGAAAACTGTGCCATCCTCTCGCCTAGCGCTGTCCCGAGCGCCTCGATCGTGGGAAGCAGCCGGCCCGATCCGTCCAGATGCAGGTCGGAAATCTGCGCAATGACGAACGACCTATCCATTTGCGCCGCCTCATTGTGAATGCTGCGCCGCCAAAGCGATGAGAGAAATGCTTGCGCCCGATACGGGTAAAATACGCAATCACAATCTAAAATGCCCTACAATAATGCCACAACCGCAGCGCTAGTAAAGCCCTGCACCCGTTTCTTTGCCGGCGTCGCGTGAACGGCTGTTCTCACAGCAAGATACGAGGCGAGTCCGAAGATCGTTTCGCGAGGACGTGGCTCATCAGCGGCAGCCAGCAATAGCCGCGTGGATGCATGCTGGACAAAAGCAAGGTCATCACGCCGCCGGTCCGATCGCGGCGAAGGCCCGGTCGGAGAAGGCCCAGTGGGAATTGAATGTCTATTTTACGTCGTATGATCCATAGTGTCTTTTCAATGGGCGACATATCCCTGTGAGACGCAGGAGAAGTCAGTTGGCTGCGCGATTGCTCTTTACGAACGCTGGTCACGCTCCGAGCAACAATCTGGCCCGCAGCCTGCGAAGGGGGGCCGAGCCTGTCTTCATCGTCGGCTGTAACGACGACCAGTTCACTCTGAAGAAATCCGACGCGGACAGACACTATCTCGTTCCGCCCGTGGACCACCCGGAATGGTCCCAGGCACTGCGATGGATTGTCGAAACAGAACGCCTGGATCTCATTGTTCCTACGGTTGATTCTGATCCGGATAGCCTGTCGCGCGTGCGCAAGCAGCTGAGCGAGTATCTGTTCCTGCCACCCACATCCGTGCTGGAAATCTGCCGGGACAAGTACCGTCTCAATGCGCTCTTGCGCGACAACGGCGTCGACGCCCCCGCGAGCCATCAGGTGAAGGATCTGAGGCACATCACCAAGATCTTTCAGGAGCTGAGGGGCGGCAGGCCGCTGTGGTGCCGTGTTCGGGACGGGGCCGGCGCGCTTGGTGCGCTGCCGGTCCGGACGCCGGAGCAGGCGCGCAGCTGGATCCGGTACTGGAAGGAGATGCGCGGCGTGCCTGTCTCCTCGTTCATGCTTTCAGAGTACCTGCCGGGCCGCGATTTCGGCTGTCAAAGCCTGTGGAAGGACGGCGAGCTGGTGCTGATCAAGACCTATGAACGGCTTTCCTATCTCGGGACGGGCAGCCAACCAGCGCAAGTTTCTTCCGTAGCAGCCCTCGCAAAGACCGTGTTCGAACCGAAGGTCGTCGACACCTGTACACGTGCAATCCGATTGCTTGATGCAAAGGTGTCCGGCGTTTTCAGCGTGGATCTCAAGGAGAATGCGCGCGGCGTTCCTTGCATCACGGAAATCAACGCAGGCCGGTTTTCCTCCGCAACCAACATCTTCGACCTGGTTGGAAAGCACAACATGGCCGCGAGCTTTGTCCGGCTGGCGCAAGGTGTGCCGGTCGATATTGAGGACACTTACGACGCTGCGCCGGATTGGTACATGCTGAGAGGCATCGATGGCGCTCCCTGCATCTTCCACGCCTCCGAATTCTCCGATAACATCAGAAAACCTTGGCAAGGGGCAGGCCCCCGTCGGGGCCGCTTGCAGGCAACGGCAAGGGGCAATTAGCATGGCGGATATCCAGGTCCACAAACGCGTCAACAAGGGTCGCACGTTTATCCGGATTGCGGTGACACCCAAGAGCACAGAGACGCGCAAACTGCTTCGTCAATTCCAGGCCGGAGTTAAGGAATTTGAGAAAGGTTGGAAGTCGACCCAAGCCTATCGTGACGCGCAAAAAGCCAAGAAAAAGAAGAAGGCCAGGAAGTAGCGAAACGGAGAAGCCGCTCGTCGCTACGGTCACGATCGATCGAGACCTCGACAGCCATCAGCTCGAGACGATCCAACTCGAGCTGCGGGCTCTCGCACGATCCTGCGGGCTGGAGGTCAGTAGCATCGAGGTCGAAACCACAACTCGCCGCTAGAGCGCATTTTCGTGCCCGGTTTTCCGGGCCGGCGCAGATTATCCGCGACATGCTTCGGCTGACCTCGTCCCGGAAGATTGAGCTGGGTCGTGAACTCATAAATCCGGGATGTCTGTTTTCGAGGGTAATGCGGACACGCGATCCCGCCCCCGGAATGTCGCCTCGTGACCCTGGCTGTGTGAAAAGTCGCGAGTCGGCTACGATTCCTCCGTTTCCTGATGGGGGGTGCGGATGGGACGTTTCGTTGAAGGCGCGGATAGATCCCAGCTGACGCTCTTGCCGGAATGCCTGGAGGATTGGGTAAGCGAGGACAACGCCGTTTATGTCATCGATGCCTTTGTCGAGGCGCTCGACCTACATGGAATGGGGTTCGAACGTGTGATCGCCAAGGAGACGGGCCGGCCCTCCTATCATCCGGCAGTCCTCCTGAAGCTGTACATCTACGGTTATCTCAATCGGGTGCAATCCAGCCGGCGCCTGGAACGCGAGGCACGCCGCA